>JBLHHN010000215.1:0-10421 GCA_047616785.1 Verrucomicrobiales bacterium | reverse complement strand
TGTGATCGGGGCCGACCCAGTCGCGGATGTCGGGCGGTAGCAGTAGCGGGGTGTCGTGGTCGATGTTGACGAATCTTGCGGCCATGGATGCACCTTAGCGACTCGCGCCGTAGATGTCACCCTAAGTACGACAGGCTGCTAGGCGATGACCTGCGTGATCGGTTCGGCGCCTTCGACGCCGACGAGTTTCTGATCGAGGCCGCCGTAGAAGAAGCTGAGGTTGTTCGGATCGAGGCCTAACTGATTGAGGATGGTGGCGTGGAGGTTCTTCACGTGGAAACGATCGCGCACGGCGGCGCCGCCGAGTTCATCGGTCTCGCCGACGCTGATGCCTCCCTTGATCCCGCCGCCAGCCATCCACATGGTGAAGCCGTATGCGTTGTGATCTCGGCCCGTGCCTTCCGCGTACTCGGCGGTGGGTTGACGGCCAAATTCACCGCCCCAGACGACGAGTGTTTCGTCGAGCATGCCGCGTTGCTTGAGGTCTTTGAGCAGACCCGCGATGGGCAAATCAGTTTCCCCAGCGTGGAGATTGTGATTGTGTTCGAGATCACCGTGGGCGTCCCAGTTGGCGTCATTGTGCGCGCCTCCGGAGTAGAGCTGAATGAAACGCACCCCGCGTTCAGCAAGGCGCCGGGCCATGAGGCATTTGCGACCGAAGTCCTCGGTCTTCTTGTCTTCCAGGCCGTAGAGATTCTTCGTGTACTGAGGTTCTTGATCGATATCGATCGCTTCAGGGGCGGTCGCTTGCATCTTGTACGCAAGCTCGTAGCTGGAAAGGCGGGCGGCCAGATTGGTATTGTCGAACCGGTCCTTGAGATGCCCTTGGTTCATGTGGTTGAGGCAGTCTAACAAGGTCCGTTGCTCGGCGGGAGACATGCCGCTGGTGTGTTTGAGGTTCAGAATGGGATCGCCCTGAGAACGGAAGACGGTGCCGGCATAGCTTGCGGGCATGTAGCCACTGGTCCAGTTCTTCGCGCCACTGATAGGACCACCCGACTTGTCGAGCATGACGACGTAGCCTGGCAGATTCTCATTGGGACTGCCGAGACCGTAGTTCACCCAAGACCCTAACGAAGGCTTCCCGCTGATGAGGGAGCCGGAATTCATCATGAGCATGGCAGAGCCGTGGATGGGCGAGTCCGCTGTCATGGAATGTAGGAAGGCAATGTCGTCCGTGCAGGAGGCGACATTGGGAAAGAGATCGGAGATCCATTTCCCAGACTGGCCATACTGCTTGAACTTCCACTTGGGACCGACGACACGACCTTGGTTCTTCTTGCCGCCACGACCAAAGGTCTTCACATCGATCGTCTTGCCGTCTAGCGGATACATCTTCGGCTTGTAATCAAAGGTGTCCATGTGGCTGGGGCCGCCATACATGAACAGGAAGATCACGCTCTTGGCCTTGCCAGGAAGCGTAGGGTTCTTGGGAATGAGTGGGTTGGCGTAGGGAGCCGCTTGCGCATTGCCAAAGAAGCCGTCTTGGCTGAGTAGGCCTGTCAATGCGACAGAAGCGAATCCGCCAGCGGCAGTGTGAAGAAAGTCGCGTCGAGTGCGACCGCAGAAGTTGGATGGATTTGTCATGGCTAACGGTTTAGTCAAGGTAAACGAATTCGTTCAGATTCAAAGCAAGGAGACAGAAACGCTCCAAGGCGTCCTCCTTCGAAAGTTGATGTTGTTTGATGAAAGTATCAATCATGGCAAGGCAACGATCGATATCGGCATCTTTGGGTTTCTGGCAGCTGATCAATGTCAGGCCGCGTGTCACTTGATCTCTGACGGAATCGCCAGCCTCTTGGCGCAAGCGTTCGGCGAGTCGCGTGGCATGATCATTGACCACTTTGCTATTGAGCATGGCCAGCGCTTGGATCGGGACGGTAGTGACAAAGCGTGCGGCACACGGCGCATCGGTATCGGCGAAATCGAAATCCGTGAGTTCTGGTGGTTTGAGAGAGCGCTTGATCGTGATGTAGACAGACCGTCGGGCTTCCTCTTCAGGCGAAGACTTGCCCCATTTGCCGGCGCCTGTGGATGATGTGTCTAAGACTTCCTGCGGAAGGGTGGGGTAGAAACTTGGCCCGCCAAGTTTCGTATTGAGTTTGCCAGTGATCGCTAACATCCCATCACGAATTTCTTCGGCAGACAAACGGCGCATGTCGAATCGCCAGAAATAGGTGTTCTGCGGATCCTTGGTCAAGGCCATTTCATTGCCGCGGGAAGACATCTGATAGGCTTTCGAGCTCATGATGAGGCGGTGCATTGCCTTGAGACTCCAGCCTTTTTCCATGAACTCGCAGGCGAGCCAGTCTAACAACTCAGGATGCGAAGCCATCTCGCCGAGGAATCCAAAGTCATTGCTGCTGGGACAAATGCCACGACCGAAATGGTGTTGCCAGACCCGATTCATCATCACGCGGGCGGTGCGTGGGTTGTCATTGCTCGCCATCCAATCAGCAAGCACACGCCGCCTTCCCGTGGTCTTGGCACCGGGCTTTGGTATGGGAATGGATGGTTCGAGGCCTCCGAAGATCGAGGGGAATGCCGGTTGCACTTCATCACCAGGAGCATGGACACTTCCTCGCAGATGCACATGTAAGGGCTCGGCTTTGGTGCCGTGTTCTTGCACCATCATCACGCGCATTCCCGCTGTGGCCTCTTCGTCTCGAAGCTTGGCAAGCTGATCCCGCCAATTCTTGTAGCGACCTGCTTCCTGATCGTCGAAAAATTCTGCACGATGTTCCTTGATCAGTTTCGCAAGTCGTTCCGATCCGAAATCGGCTTCCAGTCCCAAGTCAATGAACTGCCCACCCTCGGTTTGTTTCACGTGCATGGAGACCACGTTCCGTCCGGTTTGAAGGGCGGCGACGGCTTCCTTCTCTAACGCGATCTTATTATAGTCGGTGATGTGGCCGGTGGCTTTAAAGATCAGCTGGCCATTGAGATAGACTTCGACATCCTCGTCATGCTGAATGGTGAGAGTCAGGCCGGATGGCAAGCTCGTGAGACCGAAACTCTTCTGCAACCAAATGTCGGCGCTCTCCCAGGCGGTCCTCGCTTTGGGATGGCGACCGAACGGCCCAAGACCGCTCTTCCAATCCTTCGGACGATAGCCAACACTTGACCAATCTTCGGTCGGCTTGCTCGTCGTGTAGGACCAGTTCTGTGGACGGTCTTTCGAAAGCGAGATCAGCGTGGGTGACGCCGACGTGGTGCCATGGAGGGATTCGTTAGGCAAGAGCTTGACCAATTTGGCCTTGGCTTTGTTCTCCAGTTCTAGGATCTTGGCAGACAGGCTTTGTTTACGCTCTTGCAGGGATCGTTCCCGGGCTTCTCTCTCCTTCGGCTGCATGGCCACATCGATATTCTGAATCACGCGCTGCTTGTCCATTTGGGTAACGCCATGGAAGAACGCCATGAAGTTGTAGTAGTCCTTCTGTGAGATAGGATCGCCCTTGTGATCATGGCAGCGTGCGCACCCGATGGTCATCCCGAGAATGCCTTCTGATGTCGTTCTCAAATTGTCGTCGAGGACATCATACACATGCTGTGGGCGATCGGCAGGTTCATCATCCCACTGCATGAGCCGATGATAGCCCGTTGCAATGAGCGAGTCCGGCGTGACCTCGTCCAGCTCATCTCCAGCAAGTTGTTCGCGGATGAATTGATCATACGGTTTGTCTTCGTTGAACGCGCGGATCACGTAGTCGCGGTATCGCCAAATGTATTCTTTGGTGGAATCGCGCTCGAATCCGTTCGTTTCCGCATAGCGGACCACATCGAGCCAGTGCCGCGCCCATTTCTCGCCATAGTGTGGGGACTCTAGCAACGTGTCGACCAGTGCGGCCCAGCTTGAAGGCGTGAAGCCCTTCGCCTCTCGCTCCATCTCTTCCGGAGCCGGTGGCAAGCCTGTGATATTGTGATAGGCTCTGCGAATCACGGCCTCCGCTTCTGCTGCCGGGTTGGGGGTGAGCCCTTGTTCCTTGAGCTTGGCAAAGATGAAGGCATCGATCGGATTCGTATTCCAATCCACATCGCTGACCACAGGAACATCGGGTCGTTTTAGAGGTTTGTAAGACCAGTAGGATTTGGTGTAGTCGTTGATCTTCGTTCTCTCGTGATCGACACTCTCCTCTTCGACTTTAACAAGTTTGTCAGCATCCTCCGGAGTCCATGGCAATCCCATCGTCACCCAGTGTGTGAGAGTCGCAAGGTCTGCCTCTGAGAGCTTGCCGCTGGGAGGCATCTGATGCTCATCATCTTTGTAGGTGAGCATTTGTAAGAGAAGGCTGTCCTCTGGTTGATCCGGATTGTAGGAGGAGCCCAGGCTCCCGCCTTGGATGATGCCGCGTCGACTGATGAGTTGGAGACCGCTGCGCACTTTGACTTTGCCATTCTTATCGAGACCGCCATGGCACTTGACGCAATTGGCCAGAAGCAGTGGCTTCGCCTCCTCTTTGAAGAAGGAGATTTGCTCGTCCGAGAAATCAGCAGCCGTCGAGAGAAGGACGGAAATGAGCAAGGCTAGAAGAATGGTCGGGAGTATTCGCATGATGTGGGCTAAGATTACTGCATCCTAACCCCTGGATTCAAGCCGGGTTCTTCGAAATCCAGGTGCATTTCCGGCTGTCTAGCCATTAGTTCTTGGTCATGGAGTCAGACGCAGAACCAGAATCGATTGGCAAGCTCTGGAGATCCGTTTTCCAGCCTGCGAATGATGTGAGTTCTGATCCGCTGCCGAGCTTTCAGATAAGTTCGGAATTTCATCTGAAGAACGCTATCAATCTCGGCTGGCTTTCCCATGCTGTTTACATTCAAGAGACGGAGCGGCGACAAGCGCTCCTTGATGAAATGGGATTCCGTGAGATCGCCCATTTCTCGACCCAACGACTGCATTGGTCTCAAGTCTCTCCCAAGAATGATGGAGGTACTCAGCTTGTGGCCTTCCGTGGAACTTCTGATTTATTGCACTGGATCTTCAACATGCAGACCTTGCTCACCAGCTGGCTGGAAGGCGGCAAAGTTCATGGTGGGTTCGCGCGCGCCTATAAAAAATTGGTGGAACCTCTTCGTGATGCGTTAGAGAATGCTCCAGCCGAACAACTTTACTTCACGGGTCACAGTCTCGGCGGCGCACTCGCACTCTTTGCTTCCACACAATTTGGCACCACGGCGACCTACACCTTCGGGTGCCCGCGTCCTGGCAATCCCACCTTTGCCGAGGCTGCGGAAGCGTCTTCCTCGGTGTATCGAGTCGTCTATGATCAAGACCTGGTTACGACCATTCCCTATGAGATCAGTTTTCTCAAGGATCTCGCCTACAAACACACCGGGACGCCCGTGCACCTGCGTCCTGATGAACCTCTCCTCGTGGACGATACCAGTGCGCTGCCTCGCTCGCGCAAGTCCTGGAAACAAGCACTTCATGCGATGCTAGAAGGAGACCATATCGGGGAACCACTGCCTGCTGTGCAAGATCATGCGCCGAGTGGGTATGTTCGGGCGCTTCGGTCACTTGAATGACGACTGTTGAAGTATGCTCGCGAGTGAAGCCTGTTAGTGATAGCTTCTTCTGGAGTCTCCCATTGATCCAAGGCTTTTACAACTGGAAGGCTAACATATTCGTATTGCCTATGGGAACAGCTTGGGCTGCGCTATTGCGCGCCCCAGCCTTCAAAGAGCTCTCTGGCGGCGAGGCTCAAGCGCATGCTAACAAAGCGCCTAAGCTTCCCGTGCCGAAAGCTTCGCCAATGATCGGCAGGAGCTTCATCATTCCAGCAATTTAGCCAGATGTGTTCCCAAAACGCATCTGCGTTCTATTTCCGACGTTAGAACTGCTTCAAGATCAAGAGGTTCTGCTCGAGTTCGCGATTGGGGTCCCGTATGCCTGCGCAGGGGAAGATCGTCTTCTCCAACCGGTTGAAGAATCGTCTCGATGGGGAAGGTGGGATCCTCCACCAAGCGTAACGTCTTCCAACGTATTTTCGCAGAATGATGTTAAGAATCATGGCGTGGGGTCGGCTACCTTCAAATAATCAAAGTACACACCAGAACATGACCCCTATTTCTATGGCATCCACAAAAGCCCAATCTCCAGACACCGCCCAACCAGCTTTCAAACGCGCCGATTGGCGCAAATTGGCCATCATCCTCGCCGCCACAGCAGCGCTCGTGACGATCTTCACTGTGTTCGACGTGCGCAGCCAGATCGCTGGCACCCTCGCATCGGCAGAGAAGCTCGGAGCCTGGGGGCCAGTTCTGTTCGTCCTGGTCTACGTGGTGGCCACTGTGTTCTTCATTCCTGGCTCCGCCTTGACCCTTGGGGCGGGTACGCTGTTCGGCGTCTCATGGGGGGCGGTGTATGTTTCGATCGCTTCAACGCTCAGCGCGACGGCAGCATTTCTCGTTGGTCGTTACTTGGCGCGCGGCGCGATCTCTAAGAAGATCGAGGGCAACGAGCGATTCGCGACCATCGACAAGGCGGTCTCTGAGGAAGGGTGGAAGATCGTCGGGCTGACGCGCCTGTCGCCGGTGTTCCCGTTTGCCCTGCTCAACTACGCCTTCGGACTCACCAATGTGAAGCTTAGTCACTTCGTCCTCGCTTCGTGGATCGGCATGATGCCGGGCACGGTAATGTATGTTTACCTTGGCGCGATCGCCGGAGCTGCAGGCCAGGAGAAAACGCCTGCCCAATGGGCACTCTACGGCGTCGGGTTGATTGCGACTGTCGTTGTTACCATCTTTGTCACCAAGGTCGCCCGCCGTGCACTCGCAAAGCGCACGGGTGAATCTGTCTAACCCTATTTCAATCGATATTATGGACAACACATGCACCAACCTCGATCAGTTCATGGTCGGCTTGCGCAAGCGCAATCCCGGTCAGGAAGAATTTCACGACGCCGTCCAGGAGGTGGCTTCGGATGTCCTGCCCTTCATCGCCGATCACAAGGAATACCAGAGCGAATGTCTGATGGAGAGACTAACGGAACCCGATCGTATCATTTCCTTTCGTGTGAGTTGGGTGGATGACGAAGGCAATGTGCGCGCCAACCGCGCCTGGCGGGTGCAGTTCTGCAATGCCATCGGACCCTACAAAGGCGGCATGCGATTTCACGAAACCGTCACCGAGAGTATCCTGAAATTTCTTGGTTTCGAGCAGATTTTCAAAAACAGCCTAACAGGCCTGCCGATGGGTGGAGCCAAAGGAGGCTCTAACTTTAATCCTAAAGGGAAGAGCAATGGTGAGGTGATGCGCTTCTGCCAATCTCTGATGACCGAGCTGCATCGCTACATCGGACCAGACAGGGATGTCCCGGCAGGGGATATCGGGGTCGGCGCGCGTGAGATCGGTTATCTGTTCGGCCAGTATCGTCGTCTCTCGCACACCTTCACTGGAGCCATGACAGGCAAGGGGCTCTCGTTCGGCGGCAGCGTCGGCAGGAAGGAGGCGACCGGCTACGGCACGGTCTACTTCATGCGCGAAATGTTAGACGCGGTCAATGATGGCCTCGTGGGGAAGACTGCGGTCGTCTCAGGGGCGGGGAACGTCGCGCTCTACTGCATCGAGAAGCTGATTCAGCTCGGCGCCAAACCGTTGACCGCAAGTGATAGCTCCGGATTCATCCATGATCCCAATGGCATCGACGAGGAGAAACTTGCCTTCCTCAAGGATTTAAAAGAGGTGCGGCGTGGACGCATCGAAGAGTACGCCGAGCGGTTCGGCTGCGCCTTCAAAGAGGGACGCCCGTGGGGAGTCAAAGCTGATCTAGCATTCCCATGCGCCACGCAGAATGAACTGAACGGCGGCGACGCGCAAACCTTGATCGACAACGATCTGATCGCTCTGGCTGAAGGGGCGAATATGCCCTGTGAATCCGAAGCACAACACCTCTTCAGGAAGAATGTGCTCTACGCTCCTGGCAAAGCGTCGAACGCTGGCGGCGTGGCCGTTTCTGGCCTGGAACAAAGTCAGAACGCTCAGCGCATCAGCTGGTCGCTGGAGCAGGTCGATGAGCGTTTGCAAGGAATTATGAAGGACATCCACGGGAAATGTCTCAACTACGGCAAAGGCGAGAGCGGCAAAACCGACTACGTGCGCGGAGCCAACATTGGTGGTTTCACCAAGGTGGCGGATGCGTTGCTGCAATGCGGCGTCATCTAACTGGAATAGAATTGTGCGCACCACTCACATTGTGGTCGCTTTCTCGATCCTGGCATAAGACCGATGATCAGGAGACTGACATCCAATCAAGAATCACTCCCGAATGACCTCAGAATCCTACACCTTCCCTAATTCCGAAGGGCACTTGCTAGCCGCCCGACTCGATCTGCCGCCGCTCAAGAAACCACGTGCTTACGCGCTGTTCTCGCATTGCTTCACGTGCAGCAAGGACCTCATCGCCGTGCGCAACATCTCCGCCGCCCTCACCGAAGCCGGGATCGCCGTGTTCCGATTCGATTTTCCTGGCCTTGGGCAGAGCGAGGGATGCTTCTCGGAGACCACCGTCTCGACGAACGTTGACGACCTCTTCCGCGCTGCTCAATTTATCGAAGGCATCGCTCAGGGGCCACAGATCCTCATCGGACATTCGCTGGGTGGCGCTGCGGCCATTCGCGCAGCTTCACTGATTGATTCCGTTCGAGTGGTCGCCACCATCGGCACGCCTGCTAATCCTGCTCACGTGACCAAATTGCTAAGCGTGCATATCGACGAAATCAACGAACAAGGGGCCGCGACTGTGTCGCTCGCGAACCGTGATTTCCTGATCAAGAAGGAGTTCTTGGCCGACCTCGAATCGGTGTCGATGGAGGAGGCGACCCAGCATTTGGGGAAGGCGCTCCTCATCTTCCACTCGCCGATAGACGAGACGGTCGGCATCGAAAACGCCGCGAGCATCTACGGACGAGCACTCCACCCGAAGAGCTTCATCTCTCTCGATGGAGCCGACCACCTCCTGACCAATCCTGACGACTCGCGCTACGTCGGGCAGACCATCGCGACTTGGGCGACGCGTTACCTCGAGCCCGAACCGGTCGAGGTGGATCCCGACAAGGTCGTCGTGCAGATCGGCAAGGAAGGGTTGCGCGCTGACATCCTGGCAAACGGACAGAACATGATCGCAGACGAACCTCTATCGGCGGGCGGCACGAACTTCGGCCCTACGCCCTACGATTACCTGACCGCCGGCCTCGGTGCCTGCACGGCGATGACTTTACGGCTCTACGCGGATCACAAGAAGTGGCCATTGGAATCTGTCGAAGTGCGCCTGCGTCACGATAAGATCCACGCGGCCGATTGTGAAGAATGTGAGACCAAGTCGGTCAAACTCGATGTCATCGAGCGACACATCACATTGGGAGGAAACCTAGACGACGCGCAGAAAGCTCGCCTCCTCGAGATCGCTGATCGCTGCCCGGTTCATCGAACCTTAGAATCAGAGATCAAGATGGTCACTCGACTCTATGGATCGTGAAGTGCCAACGTCCATGAAATCCGTGGTGTTCAGAATCGTTGTTAGGCCTTACCCACATAGAACGGCTCACTTTGAGCTATGTTGAATCCGAAAAACTCGCCCCAATCCAATGCCAGAAATCACACCCGACGGTCTCATGCAGGAATCTGAAAAGCTCTACGCCTACGCGCTTAAGCGCGCAGGCAACACCATCAAGCCGAAGATGTCGTGCAGGAATGCCTGCTCACCGCTTGGCGCAAGCGCGAGTCCTTCGCTGGTAAATCCCCACTCAGCACTTGGATCGTCGGGATTATGAAATTCAAGATTCTTGACCACCTCCGGTTGGCCAAGCGCACGCCCACTGAGAGTGCGGCGTCGCCAAGCACCGACGCTGATGGTGCGGAGATCGACCCGCTGGACCACCTCTTCACAAGCGGAGGCGGTTCGGGGTCTGTGTTATCTGGTTAAGATTGGCACCAGGTTGCTTTGTGATGGCAATGGGTTGTCCTTGTGAAGATGTAATGCTTTGCCTGGGTAGTAACCCGCACCAAGAGGCAAAGCGATTATGAATGCGTTAATAGGAGAGCGTCAGGGCGGCTCGCGGAACTTATTGGCCTCCTTGCCCAGTAGGGCTCACTACGTGACCGCTACGCTCATTTCGCAAGCTTCGAGACCGATTTGGACCTGCGCATCATGGCTTCGCTGACAGCCCTTTCTGTCGGTATTGATGCTATCGAGATGACTGACGCTTTCTTCATTTTACTCTTCCATGAAAGCCGTTGCTTTGTTAGTTTGATGAATGTCGAATCTTCCCGATGTTTCCCTCCGCGAGACCTTGCTCGCCCCTCTTCTTTGCCGGCCCTCCGTCAGGTTGGCTGGATGGTTTCGCCTACCTCTGGAAGGTGACAGGGGCCAGTAGGCAGTTTCAGGCTCGAAAAAAAGCGGCCTTGCGGTTTCACTACCGAATCT
>JBLHHN010000214.1:0-10438 GCA_047616785.1 Verrucomicrobiales bacterium | reverse complement strand
TAGCTGCTGTTTGAGTGATTGGATGTTCATGGATGGTTGGTTTTTCTTTGTTTTTGGTGCTCTCCCCGTAGGCGGGGCGCCAACCATCCACCATTCCTATTTTAACGATCTACTGGACGTCTCCCGATTTCTCCCCGGCGTTTGGCGGCGGGACCGACTTCGCCAGAACAAGTTCAGCAGCCTAGTTCCCAGTGGGATGACCCCTTACTTTCTCACCGTGAACGGTGGCCATCTCTATCTGGCGATCTTCAATCATGGATCGCCCGGCACCGGAGATGCGATCCTGCGGTTCAGCCCGAGTCCTGGATTCTCTATCATTAGCGCCGAACATGATCCAATAGCCGACACGATCACCCTGACTTGGGATTCGAATGAAGGTGAGGTGTTCGAAGTCCACAAGAGCCTGGATCTCGACTCCTGGGTGGCTGTCGAGATGCAGATCCCCGCCGCTGCTGCCCCTTCGCAGACGACCACCGCAATCGTCGACCACAACGTCGGCGAATCAAAAGCATTCTACAGAGTCGCCCGTCTCGCCGGGGAAGAATAGAGCGTTTTTAAACCGCTTGAAAGCGTTACTCCATGTCGTAGCGCTATGAACAATGGTTTGGTTAGGGCGTAGGGCCTATTCCGTTCCTCTCTTGATCTGTTGATAGATGAGCTGTGCCGCTTCGCCACGGGTCAGGTTGGTATTTGGATCGGGCGACGACGGCACTTCCTTCCGTAGCAAACCAGTTAGAATCTTGGTAGCGTATTCGCTGCTGAGTTCCTGGTCAGGGCGAGATTGAGCGCGCTCTAGCATTCCTTACATTGGGCGAGGTGGTCTTGCAGGATGATCCAGGATTCTGGTATCAGTTAGGCTCGTATCGTGCCAGGCTTGGCGATGTCATTGGCGCAAAGCAGGCGATTGCCCTGCTGGCTGAGCTTGCTCCTGAATGGCGACTGAAGATGCTGGAAGATTCAGCGTTTGAATCTGTATTGTAAAAGCCCTGCCTGCCAGAGACAGACCGCACCGCTCGCCTTGAGATGACCATGCGGTTCTAATTCCCTCCCTTAGCGCGCCCGTTACTCTCCGCAATGGAGGCTAAAGGGTTGCTGATTTCCAGTTATCCACTTTGGCGACAGATATTGAGTAGCAGGCAGGACACATGCCAGTATTGAGTCAATGTCGATGAGTTAAGCCTAACACTCTAATAATAAATTGGTTACGCGCCAAACCTTGATCCTGATCGAGCAATGTTTTCCTGGCTTCGATTCTGCCATTTCATTGAATATGGAAAATATATCAACCAATTGAAAGTCGCGAAGAATCAAAAGCGCTGTTGTCTCGTAAGTCATTGAGGAACAGAGGATAAGCCCTTAAGTCATCGAGCGTCAACCTGGATTGCTCATGGAAGGGCATTCATGAGCGCCTTTTAGCTTAATTCGACCATGCGAGGTGGCGGTAGCCCCCCTTTCTCCTCATTTCTGATCCCTTCAACGGCGCCCCACGCAAAAAGCAAATTCCTAGCTACTCCTGTCTTCTTCCAAGTTGCACCAATTTCCAATTCCGTCAAGTATTCCCTCCACGCACTATGACTACTGCTACTAAAATAATCACCCTATCACTTCTCGCCTCCATCATGGCAAGCGGAGCGACATTCGATGACTACTTCTTCTTTGGTGACTCTCTCACCGACACAGGCAACACCGCCGCTTTCAATGGAGGCTCCCTCGGACCCGGCTACCCTGGCACTTCCGTGACCAATGGCCTCACTTGGGCCAAGTATCTCGACTCAAATGTCATCACCGGATCCGCTCTCGGAGCAGGCATGGTTCCCACTTCCGGATCTGTGGACTTCTCCTTTGCCGGAGCGACCATCGCCAATGATCCTCTTGGTCCACTATCAGTGCCATCAGTCATCGATCAAACTGCGCTCTTCGCTTCAGCCAAGCCCCTCCTTGAGCTCGACTCAAATGACCTCGCCTTCGTTTGGGGCGGCGGAAATGATTTCCTTGCTGCTGATCTCACTCTTCCTCCCGGGCAGCTCCAAGCTTCTCTCATTGACATCGCGACTCAGGGCTCGAACAACATCAGCACCGCCGTCGGTAACCTCGTGAATGAAGGCGTGGAAAATGTCGGAATCATCAAGCTTATCAACATTGGCCTTGCCCCCAGACTCGCTTCCGTCCCAGGAGCGGAAGAGAACTTCCGCACCATTGCTTCAGTTTTCAATTCACAGCTTGAGCCCCGTGTTCAGCCACTCGCAGCACAAGGTGCCAATATTACCCTCATCGATGCAGATGCCTTTCTGGCAAATGCCGCTGCGAACCCCAGCGCATACGGCCTCACAAACACCACTGCCGCCGCCGCTCCCAATGCCGACATGGGCGTGCCCACCGCGCTCACCGAAGCAGAGGTCGCAGGATATCTCTTCTACGATGACATCCACCCCACCACCGCGGTCCATCAGCAATTCGCTTCCTTCGTCTCTGCCCACTTCGGCCTCACTGAGGATGTGCAAGACGCGAACCTCGTAACTGACGCCGCCCTGGCTCTCGATGACCGTAATGGCTTCGAAACCGCAGACCTCGTCGCTGGCCAAGTCCGCTTCAATGTGGGTGCATCGAATTACGAGAACGAATCCGGCCTACGCAATCGCCAGACCCAAGGCCTCCGCGCAGACCTCGATTTCGGCGTCTCGGACCACATGGTCCTCGGTGCTGAGATCATCTACGCCACCGGAGAAAGCGGTAACTCGGAGTTCGATTCACTCGCCTTCGGCCTCGACTCAACCCTCAGCGGTCACGTCAATAGCCTCAATTGGGAACTCGGCGGCGGCATCGGTGCGGTCACCGGTGATCTTGATCGCGGATATGACATCGGCACCATTACCCCCAGCGGAGAGCACTTCGCCGGAGTCCTCACTGCACATGCCGCGATTCAGAAAAAAGACATCACCATCCTCGGCATGAACGCATACTGGGAACTCGGCCTGAAAGAGCGCCTCGTCTACCGCGATGGCACCTCGGAAACAGGCGGCGGCAGCCTCAACCTCAAATATGAGTCTGAGACCATCGCAACCACCATTGCGAATCTCGAACTCGGCCTCGAACTCACTGAGAAGCTCAACCTTCAGATTGCCCTCAACCCTGTCGTCTTCAGCTCCGGTGGAGACATCAGCGGTAGTCACCAGAACAGATTCAATCCCTTCCGCGCAAATGATGCCACCGGATACGATGTCCACACCGCACGTGCCGGACTTCGCGCCCTCATCAACGACTCCACCACCTTCAGTGTCGATGGAATCGTTGGAGATGACTCCACCTGGGGCGCATCCATCGGCCTCTCCATCGACCTCTAATCGATCAACCAAATCACCCCCCTTTCTCCGATCCCTTCAACGGACTTCTCAAGCGCCCCACGCAAAAAGCAAATTCCTAGCAACATGGTCAGGTGAAGTCACAGAGGAGGCAACGCTACCAGAGCCCGATGTGATGAGCGAGAAGCTTCCGCAAGCTTTCCGGTTCCGTTGCAAGTTGTAAAAAAACTGCCAGCATTTCCACGATCCAAAAAGCACGATCGTCGCCGGTTTTTACAACGCTTTTACTTGTCGGAGGACATCGGAGGACATGAGCTTTCCAGAAGCCGGATCCCTCAGGCGATGACTCTTTGCCCAACAAGTGTCACGCGCGTTCCCTGCTTCGATGGTAGCCCTACGGGGTGCGCAAGTTACGTGAGCGTAGCTCACTCCTCCGTTCGAACCCTGAAAAATCGCGTCTGCTGTTCCTGAGGCATGAGTGGAATGCGGACTTTTTCGATCGTAGTCGTGGCAACGGGGGCCAGACGTCGCTCGACTTGCCATCCATCGGAAAGAGCAATGCTAGTTTCCACCGTGTAAGCGACTTGAGCATCGGTAAGAAAGCTGATTACGATGTCATTTCCTTCGTGTGTGACTTCAATTTCGCGGGCTGCGCGTGACACAGGAGGCGCGCCAGGGGTGATGGCCTCCGCGCTCCAACTTTCCGCTCGGGTTGGATCCTCGCTCCTGTTGCGGAATGCCAACGCGCTGCCGCTTCCATCTGCGGTGGTCGGCCAAGGAAGGCGATCATTGTAGGTGAAGTCGACCAAATTAGCTGCGTCGGCAGTGGTGACCGTCAAACGTTCACCCGAGTTTGCGAGCTGTCCGCCATACTCACCTGCGATGGCGGCGATTGCTTCGTAACGTTGAGCAAAGGCGGCGGCATTGCTGACGAGGAGTAAGCGCCCGTTGGCTGGGAGTCGTGAAATGTTAGAATCTCTAAAGTCAAAGGTAACGCCGTTGCTGATGTGTAGACCAGTGAGATCAATGCTGTGGGTGCCAGGGTTAAACAGCTCGATGAATTCAAAGTCATCCCGGTCATCGAATCCAGCGGCGATCTCAAGTTCATTAGGAGGTGCTGGATGGTAGTCCAGCTCGGAGATTACCAAGCTTGGTGTTCCGACAATGAAGGTCGCTTTGTTTAAGGCGCTCCATTTGCTGTTCTGTGAAGTGCGTGCCCTCAGCGTTGTCAAGTCGTTCAAAATGATTGGGCCAGTGTAAGTTTGCGCCGTGGGTGAAGAGCGAGGATCCGTGCCATCGCTCGTGTAGTGTATGGTGCCCGTTTTGCTGGACATGGTTAGGCTGAATCCAGGCGCAACGTTACCCTCGTGTCGGCTGAAGACGGGTGCGTCGACCTCGGGATAGAGCCGAGCCGCGCGAAGTTGATCTATCACAATAGCTGAACGCCGAGGGAAGTAGTTGTTTAACAAATCATTGCGCTCGGTCCGCCAATGGTTGCTGCGTGTGAACGGCTGTGAACCGAGTTGGTCGCCCCATCGCGCAGACTCCGGAGCGATCGCTGCTTCGACTTGCTTCGCCAGGGCCGCAAAGCGACGTGCCGGTTGGTTGTTATTCGGTGTTTGTGGGTTCCAGGCGGGCGCACTGGGATCCACATAGAACGGTCCACCTTTAAAAAAATGCTGGTGCACTCGGTCGCCGAATCGGACACGGAACTCGGCGTTATTGCGAAGAGCGGCAAAGGGGCGGGCGACCGAGTCAGACACGCTTGTGCGATTGGCGGTGACGCCAGAGCCAAGGCCGATTGCGGTTTCAGAATCCCACGGATAGAACTGAAAGCCTTGTTCGCCGTCGCGATTGATCCCATACCAATGAGTGCGCCCGGGCCAGTCGGCATTGCCGAGGTAGAAGTTCAGCAGCATGTAGTCGATCAAGTTGTCGACATCGAGCAACACCTCGAACTCGGGATTGCGCGTGCCGTCCGGATGATTGCCTTGCAAACGTTGGTAGGCGGCATTGTGAGAGGCACCCGCGTTGAGCAGTGATAGAAATCGATTCCAAGCTTCATTATTGCCGTCCGGCACAGAGTCTTGGTTGAGCGCATCCCACGAACTTCGTGCGCCACCGTGATAGATGGACGAGAAGGCCGCATCGGGCCTTTCCGCTGGGTTGTAGAGGCCCCAGTAATGGCCGTTGATGTAGAGGTGGGCGAAAGTAGAGTGAGAGGCGACGTTGCCCATCGCTCGCATGCTTTCCATTGCGAAAGCATCTCGAATGTAGAGCGCGGAGCTGCCGCCCCACTTCCACCCATCGTTGCCGTTCGCGCGCAGAACAATGCTATCCGCTTCCGGTGCGGCATCGGAACCGAAGATGGAGCGGTCCAACCGCCGAGCGCCATAGCGCTCACGGAAGATGAGGCGAAATGACTTTTTTAAGGTCAGATCAAATCGACGGAAGGCTCCTCCTTGGATACGAATCCCTGCATTCTCTCGGAATGACTGGTTGTTCGTCGGATCGATCCACTCGAAAGAGATCGCCCGCTCCCAGTTGCTACCTCGGGAGTTGGGATTGGCGTAGATGCCGCGACTGCCAAACATTTCGTCTGGTTCTATGACGAGTGAGATCGATGGTAGCGTGGTCATCTCCTCGGCCTTCAAGGGCACGCGTGAATCAAGTCCGTAGTCCGCGTCCTGCGAGTTCCATCTTGCGGGTAAACCGGCTGCTAAAGCCGTCTGCCGAGTCTGATCGATGACGTCATCGGCGAACAGATAGGTATGCGTTAGCACTGATGACGACAACCAGTCCTCACGAAACGCTGCGGCACGGAGCACCGTAGTTCGGTTGATGGTGATTGGTGATGCATAGAGAAGGCCATTCTCTCGCGTGGGGGTACTACCATTGATCGTGTAGTGAATGATCGGATCCGTGGTTTCCGTGGTTAGAGTTAGTAGAAAGGGTTCCTCGAAGAAGCCACGCTCCACACTAGTGCTGAGGTCATCGACGATTCCGAGACTGCCACCCGTGTTCGGCGCTTCCGGCGTGGGAGATTCGAAGTAGGCGTGTTCTCCTAGTGTCACGCGAGTGTCTAAGAGTTCGGCCCGCAGCAAGAAGTCAGGACTATCGATCGCCTCATTCAATCCTTGCAGGGCGAGCACGTTTTCGCCCGGCAGGAACAAATGGGCAAAGCGGGAGAGATCGAAACGTTCCGCACGCCCTGCGGCTTCCCGCGACCGAGCCGCGACGGAGGGAACATTGTCGCGGGCTATCTCGGCCCCATTCAGATAGGCGATGAACCCATGATCATACCAGACATTCAGCGCCGGTGCCTCTAACATGGCGTCGGCATCCAACGTGAATGGAATGCGCAGGTAGGCCGTGCCAGTCAATTCGTGTAGTTCGGCAGAGACATCGGTGGCAATGAGGTCCTTAAAGATGACGGGGGCGGTTACTCTTCCGAGAAACGTGACTTCTGCGATCTGCATGGCCACCGCACTTGTGCTGCGTATGGTCGGAAACAGAAGGCGATAGTCTATATAAGGGGTTTCGTTCTTGAAATGCACATCCAGCGTGGCAAAGCGGCTTGGGAAGTCGGGAAGCTGGCCAGCGGTAATGGCGGTGAAGTTTTGGCCGTCGTTCGATCCCTCCAAGGTGTAGCTTGTGGGATCACGCTGGGGCGCATCGTTCGCCGAGGTCAAGCGAAGCCCGGTGACAACGTTAGCGCTACTCATCGGCGTCACGGTGAATCCAGCATTGAGCTTGTCGAAGTTCAGGTACTTTGTGGCCGAGTTCCTGTCGATTGCCTTATCGACTTCCTCATTAGGCGGCGAGTTGAACGAGGTGGGTTCAATCGCCGCACCTTCCAGCGTGATCTCTTCTGACGCAATTACTTCACTTAATGCTAGAAATTCGACTTCCGCAATCTGCATAGCGGCAGCGCCATTAGCGTTGCGCACCGAGGGAAAGAGCAATCGATACTGGGAGAACGCCAGATCATTGTTGAAAGCAACTTCAACGGTTTGAAAACGTCTCGAGAAATCTGGGATCGGCCCGCTGGCGACCTCGGTGAAGACACTGCCATCGGTCGATCCTGACAATACAAAGCGCGTAGGATCGCGATCCGGTACATCGTTGGCTGAAGTGAAGCGCAGCCCAGTCACGGGGGAAGCGCCACGTGACAAGGTCACTGTAAGCCCCGCATTGAGCTTATCGAAATTTAGATACTTCGTGCTCGCCTGATCATCGATCGCTTTGTCTACCTCTTCGCCTCTAGGCGAACTCGTCGAAGTTCCTATCACCAGATCTCCTGACTGCGACACGTCCCCCAGTTGCCTCTCTACTTCTGGTGGCTCCGTGAGATCATAGCCGATTCCGAGAGTCACCTTGTCCCAAGGTGAATCATCGAAATCAGGTTGCTGCCACAGGGGATCCACAGCACCATCTACTGCTGCCCGAAATGAAGCGGTCCCATCGCCTGTGACCAAGGCTCTGACGGTAATCTCCATTTGCCGACCATAGGAAACATTGGTTTTCTGTTGGGGGAACTTAGGTGTAAACGACGAGGCGATTGTTCCATCGGGCCTAACCAGCGCCAAGAATTCTCCATCGCGGTCCAGGCTAAAGTTCGTGTGCAAGGGGCTTGCTGCTTCGGATCGATCTTTGCTACTCGCAAAGACGAGAAGGAAGCTCTGCCCCTCAATCGATGCATCGCCAAACGACCACTTGGTAAGATCATCGGGATCATCCGTCAAACTCCATCCTTTCATTGAAACAGTTTCGGGGGAGGGATTGAAGATCTCGATCCAATCGGAAGTGTCTCCATCGTTGTCATGCAGCAGCCCTACTGTATTGGAGGCTAGGAATTCTGAGAGGACGAGATCCTGACCTGGCATCGTGTTACCAAGGATCAGAGAAATCAGAATAGCTATGGTTAGGCCACAATGGTTCGGACCGCATTCGGCGTAGAGTAGGGCACGTATCACAGCCGGTAACCTGCAGCAGCGTGCGTTCGCTGTCGAACTACAAACGGCGATCCGACGCCATTGCCTCCCAGAAATCGGTCTCAAACAGATAAAGGCATCGTTGAGCTCTTGCCCTTAGAGCGAGAATCAATTCCCTATGGTTTATGGCTGATCAAAGGCGTCCGTAGTCGCTTGAGGAAGCAGAGTAAAAGGAACACGGACCTCGCGGTTTTAGGCATGAGGCGGACCAATGAAAGGGGAGTTATGTGGTCCGACTTGTGGATCCTGGGGCAGGCAGGAGTTTGCCGAAAACTACCAACCAGCTCAGGAATTCACCCAGTCGATGAGGAATGCCAGGTTCTTGTCGTGAGCCTCTTTGGAAGGATACTTGTCGCGCTCCCAGGGGCGGGCTTGGCAATGGGCAATGCATGCGAACGTGCCTGGATTGAGGAATACCATGTGAGTTGCGCTTATGGCGGCATGCGAGATGAGCGAAGCGTAACAACCTTCGATCACCCACTCCGAGTGCCTGGCGAGGATTGCATCAATTGCCGCCATACTGTCCTCAATTGGGTTCCTTGTGGGCGGGTCCGCCTCAAGCCAAGCAACGGTGTCCAAGTCGAGGTGCGTGCAACCAGATTCAGCTGCGATTCGCTTTGCCAGCGTGGTCTTACCACTCCCCGAATTCCCGAATACAACCAACCATGTCGCTGACATGAATCTATAGATATGGAAGAACGGTCACATAGCGAGCGCCTTCAATACTTTAGAAACGAGGCTTCGGCAAACTAACAGGTACTGCTTGTTCGCAAGTTAGAAGCAAGTAGCGACTCCCTGGAAAAACCCCTTGGTCCCGGGAACCGCCCCCAAGTTGTGGCTATCTATACCCCACACGATTCTTCAAAGGGGCTCGGTTAGGTGGACTCCTTGCTGCCACCTAACCGATTCCTTATCTATGAGAAGAAAGTTATAAAGCGAGGGTTTCGAATCGCCTACGACTTTCGCTTGGCTGTCCACTCGCCGCTGAACTGATCCTCGTAGCCCTTAGGAACGACCGAGCCTGATAGTTTGTCATCGGCGAGTTTGCCTTTGTAGATGAACTGAATCTCGTTGCCCTGGATGTCACGAGTGACTTTCATCTCAAGAGCATCGTCCTTGAATGCGACGGAATCGCACTTGGTCTCGCCGCTACGCGGGCTGATGAACACGCCTTTCAGAGCATCGCCTTCTTCGGAGATCTTCATGCTGTAGTCACGTGGATCTTGATCGCCAAACGTAATCTCAATGGCCCACTCACCCGCGATGGGCGATGCCTTGGGCTCTTCCTTCACCTCTTTGGTGGCAACCCAAGCATCGCTGGCCACCTCACTATCAGAGCTGTCGAAGTAAGTCCACTTGCCGGTGAGTTTGTTCTTCTCCTTGTAGCTTGCTGCGACTTTGACAGTGCCTTCACCGAAGGGGGCTTCGAGTTTCACGTCATTGTCAGAAACCTTGACTAAGGAGTAGTCGTTGCTTCCTTGATTAGACACGGTCTTACCCTTGTAACCACTGTCCGTCTTCTCAAAGATCGACTTGAACTCAAGATCGCCATCATCGGTTGTAGCGACGACACCCCAAGTGCCAGCGAGGTCTAGTGTAAGCGCACGCTCGGCAGTCCAGGCACCACTTGCCTCTTCCTGACCGCTCTCGTCGAAGACAATCCACTTGCCCTTCAGATGATCATCGTCTGTCTGATCCGCTTTGATCGTGATCGGCACCTCCGTGTCGTTGATGTCGAATGTTAGCTCGATCTCCACATTCTTCCCATCGACTTTGACGGAGTCGAAATCGAGACTGCCGTTGTCGGACGTTGCCGTTCCTTTGAACTTTTCACCGTCCTTGGTGAATGTGACCACGGACTCCATCTCGCCGTTATCAGAAGTTGACTTGGCATTCCATTTCCCGGCGATGGAGGTCGCACTTGCAGGTTTACTGTCTTCGGGAGGTGCCGATGTTCTTACAGCCGCCCATCCGGCAGTCATGATTTCTGAGTCTTTTGCGTCAATGATAGTCCATTTGCCCGTTAGCTTTCCTTCCTCGTGAGTGGGAAGTTCTCATGAGTCGGCTGGCTGATTTCGTAGTTGGGCCATCTTCCCTTTCGACAGCTCGATGCTGAGATCTATTAGCTCGCCTGTCAATTGTTTG
>JBLHHN010000213.1:0-10453 GCA_047616785.1 Verrucomicrobiales bacterium | reverse complement strand
TTTGAATTCGGCGTCCGTAGCCCCGCCCAATTGTGGTGGCAGACCGGGATCATGATAGAGCGCACTTGTAGAAGGACGACGCATGGCGAACGGACGAACATCACGCCAATGCGAACTCAGAAACGATTGTACTTTGCTAGCCTGCTGGCCATTCTGCGTGAAGGCCACTTCGAAAGCGAGCGGCTGCCAGCGATTGGGATTGATCATGACCTGAGGAGTCAAGAGCAGCCCTAACGGAGCATTCCTCACAAAGTATTCAAAGTCCCGATACCCGGCGCTCTCTCGTGACAAATCCGTATCGGCAAAGGCGAGTACCGCAGCGCCCACGCGGTTGCCCAAGGCTGAAGGAAGGTCACCAACTTCCGTCACAAGGGATGGATCGTAGCCAAAGCTGGCCATTTGAAAATCCAGAGCCACCACGGTGGTGGCACCGTTCACCGATCCTGTGTAGCGACTCTTAAGAATTCGGTAACCCGCATAACTAATCGCCTCGTGACGCGCTGCGGCAAGGTCTGCTGCGGTGGCTTCTTCTCGATGAATGTACGCAACTGCCGTTCCCGTATCATACGCCACCCAAGCGTCCCACATCGCCACTGAAAGATGGAACAAGTTCCGCGCATGCACCGCCGGGTTCGGGAAGTCCTCTCGGATCGCCTGAAGAATCTGATCATTCCAGGTTCTAGCGACAGATGCCGCCTTTGCCTGGCTCGTGAAGAGCAGAACCAGAAGAAGAATCCGCAGCCAAATAGAAACAACAACTCGAGTCATGATTCCAAGATGCTAGCCCCTCTATACGGAATCATCAAGAAGGCCGAAGAACTTCAAAATGCCTCGATCATATTCAATTCTCGATTTCCAGAAATGAGAACGATCTCTCTACGCTAAGATCTCACGCACGACATGCCCATGCACATCAGTGAGCCGGAAATCTCTGCCCGCGTAACGGTAAGTGAGCTTCTCATGCTCCAGGCCTAACAAATGAAGAATCGTCGCATGCAAGTCATGCATGTGCACCCTGCCATCAACTGCCGTGTCTCCCAACTCATCGGTTGCCCCGTAGGCAAACCCAGGCTTCACGCCACCACCGGCCATCCATGCGGTGAATCCACGTGGATTGTGATCACGACCATCCCCATTCTGAGAAAAAGGCGTGCGCCCAAATTCTCCGCCCCACCACACCAGCGTGTCTTCTAACAAGCCACGTGCTTTGAGATCTGCTAACAAACCCGCCACAGGCTTGTCCGTCGCCCGCGCATGCGTCAGATGCTGTGGCATGTTGCTATGCTGATCCCATCGTGGTGTGGGCGACTCGTCCGAGTAGTTCACTTGGATGAAACGCACACCTTCCTCCGCCATGCGCCTCGCCAAGAGACACTGCCTACCAAAGTCGTCTGTCACTTTGTCGCCGATGCCATACATGGCCAACGTACTCGGTGATTCGGAACTCAAATCCGTGAGGCCAGGAGCATTCATTTGCATCCGCCAGGCCAACTCATAAGACTCGATCATCGCATCGACCGGATCCGCAGCACTCACACTTGCCTGACGGGCTTGCTGCGCGCGATTGAGCGCTTGCATCAGGGCAAACTGTCGATCCTGAACCACGCGCGGCAATTGCGTGTTTACGATATTTCGGAAACGCGCTTTCTTGGAAGACTGACCTGCACTTCCAATCGCCGTGCCTTGATGCACTGCGGGCAGAAACGCATTCGAATAGTTGCGAGGCCCGCCTTTGCTATCCGCCGGATTGATCGTGATAAAGCCAGGCACATTCTGATTCTCCGTGCCCAAACCGTAACTGACCCAACTCCCCATCGACGGGCGCACAAGATTGGTCGCCCCGGTGTGGAGAAACAAAGTCGACGGCCCATGAGCCACCCCTTCTGTATGAAGCCCGTGTAGGAAACAAAGATCATCGACATGCCGACCAATCTCCGGGAACAAATCAGAAACCCATCGCCCGCTCTTTCCATACTGATGAAAGTCCCATAACGGTTTCATCAATTTGCGCTGGCTCTTCTTGCCAAAGGTCCCAAACCGCACGCCGACGAAATCGACATCTTTCCCATCGGCTTTCTCCAAGTCAGGTTTGTAATCAAACGAATCCACTTGGCTTGGCCCACCCTGCATGAAGACAAAGATCACCCGCTTGGCGCGCGCAGGAATCAATCCCGGTTGGGAGGCTAACGGATTCGCTGCTCGCGCTTGATCCTGACAAAGCCCCGCCAAGGCCAATCCTCCAAACCCACAGGAAACCTGCTGAAGCATGTGGCGGCGAGTGGTTGGCATATCTTTATTTTAGTAAAGGCTACGGAAATCGACGGAAGCAAAGAGACTCTGTGCCAAACTACCCCATCCTTCCTCCGATGTAAACTCTTCGAGGAAGGCTTCGGCAAGCCTTGATTCTTCGGGCGTGGGAGGCCTTCCCAGGATATGTAGATACGCCGTGACCAACCTCTCCTTATTCGAACCCACCTCTCTAAGGAGACGATCCGCGAAGACCGAGGCCTGCTCCATGACGAACGGGCTGTTCATCATGAAGAGAGCTTGCGTGGCGAGCGTGGTTGGAACCCTTCGCCCCTGCGTCATGTTAGGATTCGCTGCATCGAAGAGGTTCAAGATCTCCAAGCGTGCATTTCGAAACGCCGGCGCATAGACCGCACGACGCCGGAATTCACCGAATTGATACCCATTATCATATTGGCTGAATTTCTCGATCGTGTAACCACCTTCGACCAGATCGAGCGTCCCCGCGACTTGCCGCATCGCATCACGCAGACTCTCCGCATGGAGAACCCTCTCATGAGCCCTCCACAACAAGCGATTCTCTGGATCGATCGTCTGCGCCTTCTCACTATGATGGAGTCGGCCTAACTGAAACGTGCGTGACGAGACCATGGTGCGCACCATCCGCTTGGTCGACCATTCGCCTTCACTGACAAAACCTGACGCAAGGTAATCCAGAAGCGCAGGATGGGATGGAGTCTCGCCCGTTTTCCCAAAGTTGTCTACGGTGCGCACCAGCCCGAGGCCAAAGACGTGATGCCATAGCCGATTCACATACACTCGGGCCGTCAACGGATGGTTCCGGTGTGTCATCCACTCCGCAAGATCTCGCCTACCACTTTCACCTGTCCTCACTTGAGCTTCCACCGGTCGCCCAGAGGGCGTGGCCACGGCAAGGAATCCGCGCGGCACGGTTTCTCCAAGAGTCCGAATCGCCCCGCGAACCCGCACATGACAGTCAGCCACTTCATCGGCGGCTTCTTCTCGCACCGTCATCGCTTTCGGCAAACTCGGTGGAGCGGATTTCTTAAAGACTTCCAACTCTTTCTTCAACTGAGCCGCCCGCTTCTCGTCATGCTGTTCCGCCAGCTCCAGCGCAGCCTTGCGCTCCTCCATCTCGCGCTCAAAGGCGATGGCTTCCGCATAGCCCGGCCCTGGCAACGGCGTCTCCACGTAGCCTGACACATTCCCAGGTAGAATCGTCTTCGTGCTCCTGAAGATCCCAGCCAATGCGTAGTATTCCTTGGTCGATACAGGATCGAACTTGTGATCATGACACCGCGCACACCCTAGCGTCATCCCCAGAAAGGCGCGCCCCATCGTATCAATTTGTTCGTCGACCACTTCCATGCGCAGGAGTTCTTTGTCCTGCAGTTCGTAGTTCGTTGGTCCCAAAGCAAGAAAGCCGCTCCCAATCAGCCGCTCTCGTTTCCGAACTTCCCCGTCTAACAAATCACCCGCCACATGCTCTTTGATCAAGGTATCGAACGGCACGTCCTCATTCATCGCCCGAATCACATAGTCACGAAAATGCCAGGCATTCTTAAACATCAGGCTTCGTCCGCCACCACTGGACTCCGCAAAGCGCGTGACGTCTAACCAATGCCGTCCCCAATGCTCCCCATAACGCGGCGACGCCAACAACCGATCCGTCAACCGCTCCATCGCATTGGGGGAACCATCCGATTGAAACGCCGCAATCTCCTCAGGTGAAGGAGGCAACCCTGTGAGTGTGACATAGAGCCGACGCAAAAGTGTGTGGGTGTCCGCATCCTGAGTCACACCGAGACCCGCTTGACTCCGTCGGTCTTCCACAAACGCGTCCAATGGTGTCGTCGACCAATCAGAATCAGCGTTAGCCGGTGGACACCGTCGCACGACGGGTTGGAATGACCAGTAATCGCGTGCGTCATCAGTGGAAGCATCTTTGTTCGCAATACTCGTAGTTGCCTGCCTTGGATCAGGGGCGCCACGCACGACCCATTCCTTGAGACGTTCGTGAGCCACTTTGGGAAGCCGTTTCTTCGGCGGCATCTGCAGCTCGGTGTCCGCATAGCTCACGGCACGAAGGATCAAGCTCGCCTCCGGATCTTCAGGAACCAACGCAGGTCCGCTGTCACCGCCTTTTTCCCAACCCGATCGCGAATCCAGGAGCAGCCCGCCCTTCGCCTTCCCGGATTCGACCGAATGACACTCGTAGCAATGGGTTGCTAACAGGGGGCGGACATGTTTCTCGAAGAATGCTACATCGTCATCCTCAGCCATCGCGACGCCCAGGGGTAGCGTTATCAGGAGGAGAAAGAGCGCTCGATTCATGTCCATCTTGGTTTTAACCCAGTCTCATTCACCCATAGAACCCAATTCTGAGTCAGAAATCGCATTATTTTCAAATAATGCGCGAAAAGTGAAACGCAGACCATCTAAAAACAGAAGTATACAGTGGCAGGATTGCGAAGCCACAAACTCGTATCACTCAGGGGGAGGGAGCGTAAGTCTGAGGCCTAGCATCCTGCCTGCTTTATGTACTGGCAAGGCCGACGACGAAACTTGCCCCGCCAAGGGCGGAGCGCTCCGCATGAATCGTCCCATGATGTTGATCCACGATGCGCTTCGTGATCGCTAGGCCAAGTCCCGTGCCGCCCGTGCGTCTGTCCCGGCTAGGATCCAATCGGATGAAAGGCTCGAATATCCGCGCCGCATCACTCTCGGCGATGCCCTCGCCATCGTCATCTACCCAGACCACGACCATTTCCCCTTCCCTTCTCAGCGTCACTTGCACACGAGAGTTCGCATGACGCATGGCGTTCATCATGAGATTCTCCATGACACGTGGGAAATACTTGCGACTGACTCGCCCGGCAAAGGTCGCTGCCCCTTGCGGATCCGTCTGCACCACTATCGTCAGCTCCGGTCGGAAAGGCTGGACCTTCGCTTGCACCGCCTGTGCCATGGCCAAGAGATCCAGCGATTCTAAGTCCAAGCCCTGCGCGCTCTCTTCAAAACGGAGAAAGGTGAGAAGCTCATCTAACAAAGCATCCATGTCTGCCAAATCTTCATTCAAAGACGCGATACGCCGCTGCCGCTCATCATCCGTCTTCGCTTCCGCCAACATCTCTAACGCAAACCCTATGCGCGCCGTCGGAGTCCGCATCTCATGAGAAACGGCCTGGATCAGTTGTCGTTGTTGTCCTAACAATTCCTGAATCCGATCTGCCATTGAGTTCAAACGCTGGCTCAGGCGTCCCAACGATTCTTTCGGCGACACATCCACGCGCGCACTCAAGTCGCCATCGGCGATCTTCGCGATCGTCGCTTCCTGGGCTCGGAGCTTCTTCACCAAAGGGCGTACGATAAAGATCCCAGCCAGTCCGATGATGAACATCAGCTGAATCAATCCCCGAACCATGTAGCGTTCCTCCTCTTTCACATAACGGCGAATCAAGCGATCATCTGCTTGAATCATCACGCCGAAGGGCTTGCCGCCGAGTTCGATGAATAGGCGTTTCGTATTCTCATCTTCCGGTTGCGCCGCCGCGACCCGTTCCAGCTCTCTCAGAGTCACCACCTGAATGGGCAGGCCACTCTCTTCCTCGATCTTCTGCAATGCTTCGCGAGCCTGCTGCTCGTCCATGCCATCCAACCGGTCACGCAAGGTATTGGCCAACTCATGAAGCTGTTGGATCGTCTTTGGCTTAAAGAAACGATCCTCCCAAAGATCGCCCAGTCTTTGGAAAGCGAAGAGCGTCGCCAGAAAGGCGAGAAAGATGACAACAACAATGCGTAGGTAGAACCTTGTCATGGCGCTAACAAATAACCCACACTGCGAATGGACTTGATACGAAGAGGTTGCTTGCCGTCATCGCCCAACTTCTTTCGCAAGCGCGTGATGCGCAAATCCGCCGAACGATCCAAGCCATCATAGGGCATGCCAATGACTTGCTCGAAGATCTCGTCCCGCGTCACAATCGCACCGGGTCTCTGGGCCAAGAACCACAACAAATCAAACTCCGTCGTGGTCAAATGAACCAGCTGACCATGCAAAATCACTTCACGCTGACGCGAATCAATCTCCATATCAGAGAGGCGAACTACTCCCGTCCCTAGCCCACCGATCTGAACTGGCCCCCTCCGCAGCAAGGCTCGCAAACGTGTGAGCAACAGTCGGGGGCGCACCGGCTTGCTCATGTAGTCATCCGCCCCCACCTCAAGCCCTATCACTTCATCGATCTCTTCACTACGCGCCGTGAGCATGAGGATCGGACCTTGGTAAGCCGGGCGAACGCGTTTGCACACTTCGAATCCATCCAACCCTGGCAGCATCAGATCTAGAATGACCAAGTCTGGCTTCTCCTGCGGAATCCGCTTCGCCGCCCGATCACCGCGCGATTCAATTTCCACCGAGAAGAGCTCCTTCTCCAAATAATCCTTCACCAGGGCCGCCAGTTTCAAGTCATCTTCCACCAGTAAGATCCTAGGCTGCGGTGTCATTGTGTCCGTCATCGGACCACAAATTAGCCGTTCGTCGCAGGTCTGTCTGGCTGGAAATTGTTGCCAATTGTAACTACTTCTCGGAGGCAATCGAAAGCCGGAGATAAGAGAAGATGCTGGGCTCAACAGGGAACATCAAAGGTCCGCCGGTACCGTCCAGAGATGGAAGATCCTCATCAATCCACGTCTCCAGGTCGCGGCTGCCCTGAACTTGATACACAAAGCCGCGCTCTGAGTTCCATGTTAGAACGAAGCCATCTTGAGCATCTCGTTCCAATCGCACATTCAGATCATTCAGTAGAGTTGGGTTGACCGAGATCGCAGGACTGGCCACCCATTGGACCGGATCGCCTTGCAACGCAGCTTCGGCCTCGGTCTTGAATACAAGCGATTCCCCTTCGCCATCCGCAGCCGTGGGCCAGGGATCTGTGTCATCATAGACGAAATCCAAAAGGAGGGTTCCTTCAAGGTCTAACAAAGCGATGCGTTCTCCACCATTGCTCAAATCTCCATCAAAAGCCCCCACGACTTCAGCATGGGTTCCATAGCGGAACTCAAAGGCTTTCAAGTCATTGACGATCAGGACCCTCTCCCCAGCCTCGAGCTCCGTCAGATCAGGAATCTCGAATCGAATACCGCCGACCACTCTGACACTATCCAGTATCAGCTTATCGTCACCACGGTTCTCTATGGCCAGGTACTCGAAGTCCGATCGATTTCTGAACCCTCCGGAAATCTCACCTTCCGTAGGCGTACTCGGCCGATAGTGAATCTCTGAGACCACAAGATCATTCGGAGAAGGACGAATAGAATCAACATAATAGATTCGTTCTAACAATGGTCCACAGCCGTCTTCGGGTCTGAAGAGAGAGATGGGTTGGATTCTTGCCCGAATCTTCATCGATTCCGTAAGCGTGATGCTCGTGTCCCCACTCATTCCAATGTTCCTACCACGAGCATCTTTGGGATCGGTTCCATCCGTCGTGTGGTAGACCACGTGAGCCTGCTTCGGGCTCTCGATGGTAAGAACAAACTCACTCGACACCGTACCTCCATCATGATTCAGAATCGGTACGATGTCTCTGTACAGATCGTCTTCAACGAGCTGCTCTATCAAAATATCATTTCGATTGGCAACGAAATCGATGATGCGATCCACTTCCTTTCGCCAATCCTCTTCGTCATAGGAACGCCCTGCAGTCGACCATCCCCACCGCGCCGCATGTGCTAGGATCGGCAGTTCCAGCGCATCGATGCGCTTCTGCAGACGCGCCCGAACCGCCTCTTCCGTTAAGGCTCCGCCATCAAACAAATGTTTCTGCACACGATCGGCGAACCGAATGCGGTAGGCGGCATTTCCCATGAGATCCTGATGCAGAAACTGCGGATTGCTAAAGTTGAAACTGCTTCGATTCGCCACAGTGAAAGGTCCCGTCCGATCGTCTGTCGTGATCACTCGCGAGAAACTGAAATCATAGCCCCGAATTCCAAAGGTGTTCTCCGCATCATGGACAAAGAAACGAAATCCCTGATCACCGCGTTCTCGATCCCGAATGCCATACCAGTTGTTTCCGGAGTCGTTCATGAACCACTGACTGACTGGAGCGTCATTGTTCGCCGTGTAATAGATGTTGAGTAGGTAGTCGATCAGATTGTCCACGTCTAACAAGACGGGATAATCTGGATTGCGACTTCCGTCGGGGTTTAGTCCCTGCATACGAAGATACCGATCGATCTCCGGGAAATCGGCGTGAGCGCGCCCTTGTTCCCACAGATCACGCCAAGCATCCATGTTTCCATCTGGATTCTCGTTTTGATAGTTACGTGAGGGATCAATCTTGATCACATCGTAATTCGCTTCATCTCCCCCGAAGTAAGTCTCCGCATACTCCGCTTCCGTCCGTTCATCGGTCATGTAGATGCCCCAATAGACCCCGTTGACATACAAGTGATAGTACTCACTGCGCGCATGCTGTTGCCCGAGCGCGCCTTGGAGATCTCTGCTCGTGATGTCCCGCAGCAGGGTGTTCTGTCGAGCGCCTGCCGGGAATTCCCCGAACCACGCCCATGTCCAATTCTGGGAGGAGCGTATGTCTATGTTGCTAAAAGAGCTCGCCCCGAGATCTCCGAAAAGAGGGTAATCAAGTCTGGACGCGCCATACTCACGGCGAAACAGAACACGAAACGAGTGCTTGGGATTGTCATCATTCCGACTAACCCCGCCACGAACACGAACACCACAATCGATCTGAAATCCCGGTTCGTGCTTCGAAGGCAAGAGCTCCAAAGACGCCGGACGCTCCCAATCACGTCCCCGTTCCGACGCATTCACATAGATGCCATTCTTGGAATCGAAGAGGCTCGCTTGATCCGTCACGATGGAGAAGGAGGGCAGCGATCCCAGTGCCTCTGCCATTCTTTCACGCCCAACACGGTCAATGACATCGGGATTCATGCCAAAGTGGAGGCGTTGGCCGTTAACCGATCCGCTAGGCCATCCCTCCGGAGCTTGGCGATCCGCATTCTGATCCACCACATCTTCAAGGAACAGGTAAGTCTGAGTATCAAGATTGGATGGCTCGAAACCTTGCTTCTGTGCCAGCGCTCGAATGATGCTCGTTCGGTTGATCTCGACTGGTTCGTCGTAAGTCTTACCTGAAAAGATTGTCGGCACGCTTCCATCTGTGGTGTATCGAATCGTAGCGTCTTCCGTCGCTGTGGTGATTTCTAACAGAAACGAATTCGTATACAGGCCACGATCCACACTGAACTTGGTGTCCGCAACAAATCCACTGACACCATCCCCATTAGCATCTCCAGGTGTTGGCGTCTTGAAGAACACCGTCTCTTCACCATTCACCGCCAATCCATACGAGTAGCCGAGGCGTTGCCTCGGATACGACTCAAACGCGTGTTCGACGGTGACGCCGTCAGGCCTAACAAGAGCCAGATAGCCGCCCCCAGATCCTAACTTGAAGTTCGTGTGCAGAATCGCATCGTACCGATCCTTTCCAGAGGCGAAGACCACGAGCAGCTCTCCCGGGCCCAGTGATTGGTCTGGAAAGGCCCATTGCGCCAGCGCATCCTCCTGATCGGTTAGGTGCCATCCTCCCAGTGATTCTGTTTCCGAGGCGGAGGTGTTGGTGATCTCGATCCAGTCACTCATTTCTCCATCTTCATCCGCCAAGCTAGCCAAGCCACGGGTCATGAACTCAGTGATTCGAAGCTCGGCCCTGACATCACACAAAAGACCAATCATGAAGAGAGCGACCAACAATCGGTTAGACCATGTCATACAGGAATCCTCGCAGACCGTCTGCGAAAGAGAACTCTTTTCTAGCCAAACCCCGCTTAGAGATTGATCCGCAGCGAATTCCAACGCAATTTGATCCCATGTCGCTACCCAATGTCGATAAGTTAAGGAAAATGAGCACAATTGCTTGAAGTAACGCACTTCGATGATAGTGTTAATCTCTTGTGACAACACGCTCTTCCTAACAATCACAACTCGAATTATAGTGGCTATGGCGTGAAATACCCTCACGCACGCACGTCTAAGGTTGGCTCTGCCATCTTTTCTGCTCTCTCGAAATCACTCCAAGACCCGGCTTTCGTTCAACGTCATCGCACCGCAGCGTCGGCTTTCACCAGAGACCGCAAGCTTCCTTTTCATCGCCTC
>JBLHHN010000212.1:0-10522 GCA_047616785.1 Verrucomicrobiales bacterium | reverse complement strand
TCTTATATAAAGCCTATAATTTTAGTAGATGTTGGTGGTTTGGAATTTCGGCTGAGGTTAACCTCCTGGTGGGCAACGAATTGCCAACTCATCTGATACCAAGCCATTTCCATAAAGTCACTCTCCCTCGTCGAATAATTACTATAAACTCTTTATCCCTAGTCGTTCTGTAGGCTAGTGACTGTCATTCATGATCACCTATCTCAGCGGAGACCTTATTGAGAGTCTGCCCAACCAGATCACTCTGGACGTCAATGGCGTCGGATATCAGATACTCATTCCCCTCTCTACTTATGATGTGTTAGGCGAAAGAACGGGCCGGATGAAGATCCTCACACACCTCCAAGTGCGAGAGGATGCTCACATCTTGTATGGCTTCGCGACAGCGGCTGAGCGCGATCTCTTTCGCCTTCTGATCCAACGGGTTAGCGGGGTCGGACCCAAGATCGCACTTTCTGTACTCAGTGGCATTTCAGTGGAGGATTTCAAGGCCGCCGTCGTCCGTGGCGATGTTGAGTTCATTTCCCGCGTCAAAGGTCTGGGCAAGAAGACCACCGAACGAATCGTGCTCGAATTGAAAGACAAGGTCGGCGTCGTCGAAGCCTGGGGCCAAGACGTCCAAGCGAACCCACAGGACAACGCCTACAATGATAGCCTCCTCGCCCTGATCCATCTTGGCTTCTCTCAGACGGAGGCGAGCAAGGCGATCACCCAACTCCGCAAGAGTGGTGAGCTGACGAATCTCACCGCTGATGAAATTATCCGCGCCGCCTTGCGAATCCTGAACTAGGAGCGAGATAAGTGTCCTCACGCATGACCGACGCCGAAGCTCAGGGCCGCATTGAGGCCATCCGTGCTGCCTTTCCCAAAGAAGGCCTCTTCAACGAGAAGACCTGGCATTGGTCCCCCGAGCCCTTTCCATTGTCTCGCTCCATTGTGAACACCTTGTTCAGGCTGGGTCCTGTCCTACGTCGATTCCAGGCCACCGCCAATACCTTCTACCATCGCAGCGTCAAGGGCACTCTGCCCCCCTACATTGCCAGTTACCTCGATGCCGGTAAGCCGGACTGGCTGATCGAGATGGGGCGTGACACAGCCATCCGCGACGACCTCCCCCAAGTCATTCGACCCGATCTCATCCTCACCGAGGACGGCCTCGCCATGACCGAGATCGACAGCGTCCCCGGTGGCATCGGCGTCACCGCTTGGCTGAATGAAGTGTACAGTCAATGGGATACTAACAATCGTCTTATCGGCGGCAAGACGGGCATGCTCGCAGGCTTCCGGCGTATCCTTATCAAAGGCGGTGATCTCCTCATTTCAGATGAATCCAGCGACTACCGTCCTGAGATGGCTTGGCTCGCACGCCGACTCAATGAGGTCTTCTTTCATGAAGGCACTATCTGGCGCGCGCTCAAAGCGGACGACTATCCGGCCGCCCACTACCGAGCCGTTTACCGCTTCTTCGAGTTGTTCGATTTGGATAACATCGTGGGGGCTCGTCATCTCGGGCAACAAGCCATCGATGGCATCGCTAGAGTCACAGCTCCTTACAAAGCTTATCTCGAAGAGAAACTTTGGTTGGCCCTCTTCCACGCCCAACCGCTGAGCAAGCACTGGATCGGCGAACTTCGCGCGAGCAACGAACAGCTCCTGCGCAGCATCATTCCCGAGTCCTGGGTCATCGATCCCACGCCCCTGCCGCATCACGCGGTCTTGCCTGGCTTGAACATCAATGACTGGAGCGAGCTCTCCGAGTTCACCCAAAGTGAGCGTCAGTTAGTGCTTAAGATCAGTGGCTATTCCGAACTCGCTTGGGGCAGCCGTGGGGTCACCATCGGCCAAGACCTTCCGCAAGACGAATGGAAGGCCGCATTGGACAAGGCGATTGATAGCTACGACCATCACCCCTACATCCTGCAGCGATTCCACAAAGGCAAACGCGTCCGCCACCCCTATTGGGACGAAGACGCGGGACAGATGAAGGTCATGGAAGGTCGTGTCCGCCTCTGCCCCTACTACCTTCCCGATGACGAAGGGAAAGCAGCCCTTCACGGCGTTCTCGCCACCATCGTCCCCGCCGAGAAGAAGATCATCCACGGGATGCGCGACGCCATTCTGGTGCCATGCGTCCTCTCAGATGACTAACACTCGGATCTTGATCGAAGGCCTCGGCAGGCTCGAAAACCCTTGCCTTGGAAATACGGTCCGGTGATGTTGTGATCCTCACCCGCACGCCCTATGAAATATTCCCTCGCGATCGCCTGCCTCCTCATGCTCGCCTCCTGTGGTTCTAAGAAAGAATCCACAGCCACAAGCTCCGGCACTCAATCCGTCGATGCGGCCAACGCGCCCGTACTCTCCACGCCGCTGAATGATCGCTCAAAAGGAGGCGAAACGTTGTTTACGAAGCTCGAGGCAAAAGACACGGGCGTCACGTTTATCAATCCGCTGAAAGACCCGACGACCCATCCATTGCGCAGACTCTATGCGTCTTCCATGGTCGTGGGCGGGGTCGCGGTCGGTGATGTGGATGGCGATGGCCGCCCGGATCTCTTCTTCGTCAATGGGCCGACGCAGAATGGTCTTTTCCGACAAACGGCGGACTTCACGTTTGAAGACATCACCGCGAAAGCGGGTGTCGACGGCGGTGAAGCGTGGGGAGTCGGCACGGCCATGGTCGACATCGAGAATGATGGTGACTTGGATATCTATGTCTGCAATCACGGCACGCCTAACCAATTGTTTCTGAACAACGGCAAGGGCACTTTCACCGAATCTGCCAAAGCCTTTGGGATCGATCTCACAGAAGCAAGTCACACCCCAGCATTCTGTGACTATGATTTGGATGGGAACCTGGATCTCTTTCTTCTCACGAACAAATATTACCATCCTAGCGGAAAGCTTCCTGCCAACTCACCCGTTGCCGCAATGTCGAAGGATGGCAAAGTGGTGTTGAGACCGGAGTTTGAGCCTTATGTGGAACTAACCAATGTGCGTTTCCCTCCCGGAGGTGGCCCACCCATCGCCGATTGGGAAGATGCGGGTCGCCCGGATCATCTTTATCGGAATACCGGGAACGGCACGTTCAGGGATGTGACAGAGCAAGTGGGCATGAGCAGTCGTGGGTGGGGACTCTCTGCGACTTGGTGGGACTACAATGATGACGGCTACCCCGATCTCTATGTGGGAAATGATTTCAACAGCCCGGACTACTTCTATCGGAATAACGGGGATGGCAGCTTCACCAATGTCTTGGAAGAAATGGTGCCGCACACGACGTGGTTCTCCATGGGTGCGGACTTTGGCGATCTCAATCAGGACGGCTGGTTTGACTTCCTCATCGCCGATATGTCAGGGACGAGTCACTACAAGCAGAAGACGGCCATGGGTGCGATGAGTGATAGTGCAGAATTTCTCGCCACCGCTGAGCCGCGTCAGTACATGCGCAATGCGCTCTATCTGGGCACGGGCCAACCTCGTTTCATGGAAGGAGCCTACCTCGCTGGATTGGCAGGGACAGACTGGACATGGACGGTGAAGATTTGTGACTTTGATAATGACGGTCAAGACGATGTCTATTTCACCAATGGCATGTCCAAGAACTACAACGAGTCTGACAATGCCGTTGCTGTGGATGTGAAGATCGGGGAAACCCAGTGGGACCGACACACCCGCGCAGGCACACCTGAGCTGCGTGAGCAGAACATTGCCTATCAGAATCACGGCGACTTGAATCTTGAGGATGTGAGCAAGGGGTGGGGCTTGGATCATGTCGGCATGAGTTTCGGTTCAGTGCACACGGACTTGGATCGCGACGGAGATCTGGATCTCGTCGTGGTGAATCTGGAAGAGCCCGCCAGTGTCTATCGCAATGACGGTCAAGGCGGGAATCGCGTCTTGGTGAGTTTGCAAGGGACCGAGAGCAATCCACGCGGTATCGGCGCACGCGTGACCGTGGAGACAGCGGACCGGAAACAACGTCGGCAGAACATCATCGTGCGCGGCTACATGGCATCCCACGAACCCATCCTCCACTTTGGTCTCGGTGACGCGACGACGATCGATCGCTTGATCATTGATTGGCCCAGTGGGCATCGCCAAGAAATCACAGGGCTGGCGGCAAACCACCATCACACCGTCACCGAACCGAATGGCCGCTCACCAGCGAGACCTCATGCCCGCAAGCTCCCGGAGCCCCTTTTCAAACGTTCCACGGTGGTCGATGCCTTTCAACACGTGGAGAATAACTTCGATGATTTCCAAGATCAGCCGCTCTTGCCTAACAAACAATCACAGTACGGACCTGGCTTAGCACTGGGCGATGTGGACGGTGATGGCCAGGAAGATTTTCTGCTTTCAAGTGCGGCTCAGCAAGTGATCACCATGGGCAGGCGAAAGAGCGATGGTACGTTTGAGAGAATCGCACCATTCGCAAAGAACCCGCCGATGAAGAACTATCACTACGTCGAGGAACTCGGACTGCTCCTCTTCGAAGCCGACGGCGATGGCGATCTGGATCTCTACACGGTGGGTGGAGGTTCCGAATATAAGATTGGCACCAATTACCAAGTGCTCTTACAAGATCGACTTTATCGGAATGATGGCAAAGGCAACTTTCGGTTAGACCAGCAAGCTCTACCTCAGATCATCTCCAGTGGTGGAACTGTCGTCACAGGTGATTGGGATGGAGACGGTGATCTTGACTTGTTCGTCGGTGGTCGCGTCGTGGGAGGAAAGTATCCCACCGCACCTAACAGTTACCTGTTACGCAATGACGGGAATCGATTTGCCGACGTCACGGATACGGTTGCCCCAGGCTTGCGCCAGACCGGCATGGTGACCAGCGCGCTCTTCACGGACGTGGACAACGACGGGCGTTCAGACCTATTAGTCGCCCACGAATGGGGACCGGTGAAATACTATCACAACAGCAGCGGCGGTTTCACGGACGAAACCGAATCGGCTGGACTCGCCCCGCTCACGGGTTGGTGGAATAGCTTGGCCAGCGCTGACTTTGATCGCGATGGGGACATGGACTACGTGGTGGGGAATTTCGGTAAGAACACCAAGTACCATGCTTCGAAAGAGAAGCCGACCCTCTTATACTACGGCGATTTCGATCGGACAGGCACAAACCAGATCATTGAGGCCGAATTCGAAGAAGGAATCCTCTATCCCGTGCGCGGACGCAGCTGTTCCATGAATGCCATGCCACACCTGGCGAACAAGTTTCAAACCTACCACGACTGGGGGATGGCCCCCTTACAGAACATTTATGAAGAGGAGAGGCTGAAGGGTTCCCTGACCATGTCCGCGTCAACACTCGAAAGCGGCGTCTTGATCAATGACAACGGCAAGTTCACTTTCAAACCTTTGCCTCACATAGCGCAAATCGCTCCTATCTTCGGCGTCGTCGCCCAGGAGCTTGACGGCGATGGCATTCCTGATCTTTATGTGGTCCAGAATTTCTACGGGCCGCAGGTGGAAACGGGGCACATGGACGGCGGGATGAGTCTGTTTCTGCGCGGGAAAGGCGATGGCAGCTTTGAGGCCGTGTCACCGGACGAAAGCGGCTTGATCGTGACCGGCGATGCCAAGGGACTCGCCATCACCGATCTGAACGGCGATGCCCGTCCCGATTTCCTCATCAGTCGTAACAAAGACACCATGGTCGCCTATGAGAATCACACCAAAGCTGGCAAGACTGTCATGGTGCGTTTGAAAGGCCCACCAAGCAACCCCTCAGGCATCGGCGCGCGAATCACGCTTAAGACATCTGACGGAGCTTCGCAAACCGCCGAAATGCTAGGAGGCTCTGGTTACCTCTCACAATCGACAGCGGCCTTGTCCTTCGGACTCGGCCAAGACGCCGCTCCTACTTCCATCAGCGTGCGTTGGCCTAACGGAACCGTGAAAGCTTACACGAGCGGATTTGATCGACCTAACATCACTCTTTCACCATGAAGCAAGGCATCCCAACGTTTATTGGCCTATCTTTTCTCAATTGCTACATACTCGCGGCCAACGCAGTCGAGTTCTCCCATGACGTTCTGCCTTTGCTGAAAGCCCATTGCGCCAAGTGTCATACCAATGGAACCTACAAAGCTGGCTTCTCCATGGACACGCGAGAAGCGATCTTGGAATCGGAACATGTCCAGGTAGGAGACAGTGCCGCCAGTGAATTGATTGCCCTTCTGCAAGCAGAGGATCCTGATGAACGGATGCCACAGAAGGCGGACGCCCTTTCTGCCGAAGAGATTCAGGCGCTGAAGACATGGATCGATGAGGGCTTGGCATGGGAAGAGGGTTTCACCTTCAAAGAATCCTCTTGGGATGCGCCTTTGGCACCACGTCGACCCGAGATTCCTCCTGTGGGAACTTTAGGGGCACACCCAATCGACCGTTTCGTAGACGCCTATTTTACGAAGCATGAGATGCAAGCACCTTTTCGTATCACAGACCGAGCCTTCATTCGGCGAGCGTCATTGGACTTGTTAGGGCTCTTGCCCAATCCTGATGCGATCGATGCTTTCGTGGAGGATACGTCTGTGAACAAACGGGATGAACTCATCCCACAAATGCTTGGGCGGTCGGTTGATTACGCCGATCATTGGCTGACGTTCTGGAATGATCTTCTTCGGAACGATTACAAAGGGACTGGCTTCATTGATGGCGGGCGCAAGCAGATCACAGGCTGGCTATACGGGTCATTGATAGAGAACAAGCCTTATGACGTCTTTACTCGCGAATTGATCAGTCCAGATGATGCCTCACAAGGCTTCATCAAAGGCATCCAATGGCGTGGCAATGTGAATGCGAGTCAACGCACGGAAGTGCAGTTTGCCCAGAACGTTTCTCAAGTGTTCCTCGGCGAGAACATGAAGTGCGCTTCGTGTCATGACAGTTTTATCAATGATTGGAAACTGAAGGATGCATACGGACTTGCCGCCGTGATTGCGGAGGAGCCTCTGGAGATTCATCGGTGTGATAAGCCAACGGGCGAGTTCGCCGCCACAAAGTTCCCATTTCCTTCGCTGGGCAGCATCGACGCAGGCGCGCCTAAAGAGGCCCGGCTTCAGCAAACCGCTCGTCTTATGACATCGCCAGAGAATGGCCGATTCAGCCGCACGATCGTCAATCGGCTCTGGCAGCGACTCCTGGGACGCGGCCTGGTTGAGCCTGTCGATATGATGTCGAATCAACCTTGGAGTGAGGACATTCTGGACTACCTCGCGGTGCATCTCATGGACAACGGCTATGATCTGAAGAAGACCCTAGCACTCATCGTTTCATCCAAGATTTACCAATCAGCCCCCATGGATCGGCACACAGGGCCCCCCGAAGACTTCGTTTTCAAAGGACCCGTCGCCAAACGCATGACTGCCGAGCAGTTCATCGATGCGGTTTGGCAATTGACCGGTCAAGCGCCTGAGAACGCCGAGGCCGATGGAGCCAAAGATCGTCAACGCACGTTTGTTAGGGCCTCGATCGTGAACTCAACGTCCATGATGAATACTCTCGGTCGACCCAATCGAGAACAAGTAGTCACGGTGCGACCAGAGGATCTCTCAACCTTGCAAGCTTTAGAGCTGAACAATGGGAAAGAGTTTTCCGAATTGTTAGGCCGAGGAGCCGATCACTTGATCAAGAGTTTGCCTGACTCAGGAGCCGACACATTCATTCACTATGTCTTTCGTCACGGTCTCTCCCGCCAACCCAACGAAGAAGAGATGGCCATGACTCGACCACTGTTCGGTGAAACGATCTCCAAAGAAAGCGTGGCCGATCTTCTTTGGTCGGTGTTTCTTCTTCCAGAGTTTCAGATCATTCACTAACCCACCCACTGATATGAATGCTTCCCAATTAGAATCACGCCGGGACTTCCTGAAACAACTGCGTGGCGCTTCCCTGGCTGCGATGACCGCAGGCGCGCCGAGCCTCGTGCGCGGGAAAGGGCTGGAACACCCTGCGGCCAAGGCGGACACCTGCATCCTTCTCTGGATGGGCGGCGGCATGGCGGCGCCAGATACCTTTGATCCGAAGCATTATGAGCCCTTTCAGGTCGGGTTGCCCGTGAAGGATGTGGGTAGCACGTTTCCTGCCATTGATACCGTGGTCGAGGGGATTCAAATCACGGAGGGGTTGGAGCATATCGCCCAGGTCATGGATCGAGGCACCTTGATCCGTTCGCACTTTCAACCTGATCTAGGCCATATTCTACACTCTCGGCATCAGTATCACTGGCACACGGGTTACGTCCCGCCGCAGACAGTGGCGGCGCCTCACATTGGCGCATGGATGTCGAAAGTGCTAGGCCAGCGCAACCCAGCCATCCCGGCGTTCATTGATATCGGTCAACGCATCGAAGGCGTGGGCGAGCAAGAGGAACTCAAAGCAGCACACACCGGAGGTTTCTTTGGGACGGAGTATGGACCTTTTCTCTTGCCCTATCCCGACCAAGCCATGGAAGCCGTGCGACCGCCGGAAGGTATGACGCCTGGCAGATTCGCAAATCGCTACAAGTTCTACAAAGAACTCGTTGGCAAAAGTCCTCTCGGCAAGCAGGGCAGCGCCTACCAACAAGAATCTATGTTGCGTGCGATGGACAACGCGCATCGCCTACTCAGCTCACCCGAGCGCGTCGCCTTCGACCTATCCAAGGAACCGAAAGAGATCTACGATAAGTACAATACCGGACGCTTTGGATTGGGGTGTTTGCTAGCGCGGCGGCTCACGGAGTCTGGTGCCCGATTCATTGAGGTGACCACGGAGTATGTCCCCTTTCTCCATTGGGACACGCATGAGAAGGGGCACACCACCTTGACGCGACTGAAGAAGGAGATTGACCGACCCATCGCACAGCTGGTTCTCGATCTGGAAGCACGTGGTCTGTTAGATCGAACCTTGGTCGTCGTGGCCAGTGAGTTCAGCCGCGATATGATCATTGAAGGCGTGCCCGGCAGCAACGCACGGGACCAAACCACTTCCAAAGTCGATGTGTTGTCCGAAATGAAGCATTATGGTCAGCATCGACACTTCACCGGCGGAAGCTCGGCGCTGATGTTTGGTGGTGGGGTAAAGAAGGGTGCCCTCTACGGCGGGACCGCCGTGGAACGCCCTTTCATTGCGACCAAGAACCCAATGTCCGTGGAAGATCTGCATGCCACGATCTTCCACGCCATGGGCACCTCGCCCAAGACAGCGTTTGATGTCGAAGAGCGGCCCTTTTACATCACCTCAGACGGCAAAGGGCAACCGCATCTGGATGTCTTTGCGTAACGTTCGCTAGAGAATCATCCCCGCAGCGACCGTTTGGTTCGTCTGCTCGTCGATGAGAACGAAGCTTCCCGTAGCACGATTGTTCTGATAGGGATCGGCCGCGATCGGCTTGGAAGTGCGCAGGCTGATACGACCAATGTCGTTCAGTTGGAAAATAAGATCATCTTCGATCTTGTGAAGATTGTTGATGTTCATCTTGTACTTCACCTCTTTGACCATCGCTTTGACTTCGTTGGTCGTGTGACGCAAGACATACTTGCCGCGCACCGAGAGTGGCGCATCCGATGAGAACCAACAGATCATGGCTTCGATGTCCTGAGTGGCCTCGGGAGGATTGTTAGGCTTGGCGATGAGGTCGCCGCGACTGATGTCGATTTCGTCTTCTAACCGAATCGCAACGGACATCGGACTGAAGGCTTCATCGATCTCTTTCTCATCGGCATAGATGGCTTTAATCTTGCTGGTGAAGCCTGAAGGCTGCACCACAATGTCATCGCCCGGCCGGAAGACACCACTTGCCACACGACCAGCAAAGCCGCGGAAGTCATGGTATTCGTCAGAGTGCGGGCGGATGACCCATTGCACCGGGAAACGCGCATCCACATGGTTGCGATCCGAAGCGATATAGACGGTCTCTAAATGATAGAGCAATGATGGGCCTTGATACCAATCCATCTTGTCTGACTTATCGACCACATTGTCTCCGTGTAGCGCACTGATGGGAATGAAACTGACATCGACGATGTTGCGCAAGCGTGAGGAGAACTCTTTAAATTGGTCAACGATTTTGAGATAGGCTTCCTCGCTGTAATTTACGAGATCCATCTTATTGACCGCAATGACGACGTGTTGAATTCGCAGAAGGCTTGCGATGAAAGAGTGTCGGCACGTTTGCTCAATGACGCCATGACGCGCATCGATCAAGATGATGGCCAAGTTCGCCGTCGACGCACCCGTGACCATGTTCCGGGTGTACTGAATATGTCCTGGGGTGTCCGCAATGATGAACTTGCGGCGCGGGGTGGCGAAGTAGCGATAAGCAACATCAATCGTGATGCCTTGTTCGCGTTCTGCTTTCAAGCCATCTGTTAGAAGCGCGAGATTGATATGCTCATCGCCACGCTTCTTGCTGGAAGCCTCCACAGCCTCCATCTGGTCTTCGAAAGTGTTCTTGCTATCATAAAGCAAGCGCCCAATGAGTGTGCTCTTGCCGTCATCGACGCTGCCTGCGGTGGTGAAT
>JBLHHN010000211.1:0-10534 GCA_047616785.1 Verrucomicrobiales bacterium | reverse complement strand
AGCACGAAACGTCCCAATCAGTTAGGAAATCAAAAGTCACCTGAGGTGAGGTTTGGTTTCCTAACTGAAAACCCACGAGAGCCTTCAAAACAAGAGGTGAGCGGATTTCAAAGTGAAATTTCATGAAACCAGAGGGTTGATGAAGCGGTTTTTCATAGCTTCAAGAGGAGCTCCCCTCAATCGTTCACAATACTTCCTGTATAGCCATCGTTGAGCAGCCGCCCATCCTTGCCCGTAGAAAAGCAATGGGAATGAAACAGCGAACCAACAGAATAATGTAGCAATGGGCTCCTCTACGAACGGGATCCAACCAAGTTTGTAGACACCACTCTCGATCAACATAAAGGCGACGAACGCGAATGCAAGAATCGACGAGATCCCTAAGAACCATCGAAACCCCTTAGAGATGGCTTCCCAGAAAGGCGACGAAAGACAAAGTGCTCCAATCGAGACTAGCGCAATACACCCAGCAGATTCAAGTGCTGCGATAAACCAGAAAGAACTAAACTCATTTTCGAACGCATTTGATAGACAGCGCGGCACACGAGGGAACTCAATCCAAGCGTAGACGGCAACACTCGCAATCAGGATGCCGTTTATAGCCCGTCTGATCACTTGAACGGAATTCATTGGCTGTCGAAGGTCGAAGATAGTGCTTCCCTAGAGCGCAATCGGTTCAAGGTTGAAGTCAATTGTCTATGTTACTTTCGACTCGCCACGGACAGCCCGTTGGTATCTTGCAAAGCTTCAGTTGACTTATCGTAGGCATTCTTCTTTGGCAGGTGGGTTGAGTCATCTTATCAAAGCGTCTTCACCCGAATGTTTCGAAACTCGACGATCATTTCGTCGCCGCTGTGGAGTTGGAATCCGAAGTAGCCTTTGCTGATCATTTCTTTCGGATCATGGTCGATCACTTCGGAGGCGAGCTTGCCGTTGATCTTGAAATACATCCGCTCTCCTTTGGCGACGATGTGAACCTCGTTCCAATCTTGTTTCTTCACGTCGGAGGGTTTCACGGTGTCTTTGAGATCGGTGAGGGTTCGTTTGCCTTCTTTGTCGAAGGTGGCGCTTTGGCCTCGGTTGACCAGAGTATCGCCTCGGCGGCTTCCGTGCCAGTCCCAGGCTCCGAGCACTTTATGGCCGATGCCGACGTGCCCGAAGTCGACATGATAGCCGCGCAGTCTCTTACTTTTCTCGTCAGGCAACATGCTCCGCACCTGCACACCTGAGTTGGCTTCTTCTGACAAGAACCGATACTCGAGCTTGAGCTCGAAGTCGGCGAACTGGGCACTGGTGTAGCCCAAGTAAGATTCGGGTCCGCCATCGCTGGCGCCATGAATGACGCCAGCTTTGACCGACCATGCGGTAGAGGTCTCCCCGGGAAAGGCTTCCCAACCAGCGAGCGACTTGCCATCGAAGATCGGCTTGAATCCCGTTTCCTCAGCGTGCCCCATAAGAAGGGCACTTACACTTATCAACAAACATCTCATGATCACCGAACGATTCATCATGGCATGATGTCAGCGGGATGTCACAGCGTCGAGCACTAACGCTCCACTGCCTTGGCGACACGGAAGCCGATATGCCCCAGTTCAAGATCGGGGTTGCTGTAATAACGACCTTTGGATTGCTGATTGTTCCCCTGAAACCATGAGTCTGAGCGCAGTCCACGGAATTGCTCGCCGACTTTTGATTCTGTCCATTCCCAGATGAGATCGGCGGCTCCGAGCATGCCATAACGGCTCTTTGACGGCAGCTTCTCACCGTGAAGCTTGTGTGCGTCGCGCAACGGGAGGAGACGGTAGGCTTTCGTTTCAGGATCGTAATAAGCCGCTTTGTACCATTCATTCTCTGTCGGTAGGAGGAAGCGGGCGCCGGCTTGGCGATCACTGACGAGGGTCGTTCCGGTGAAATGATAGGCCCCTTGCTCGGTGTCTCCTCCCTGCAACCAATTGCAGTAACGCAAGGCATCATGCCAGCCAACATAGGTCACGGCTGCTCTGGCGGATGCTGGGAAGGCCGTGTAGTGATAGTGACCCTCCGCACCCTCGCGGCGAATCTTCATTTCCGGATGATAGAGCCCGTGAGGATCGTTTCTGGCAGCGGCGCCATTTAAGAATCCGGCGTATTCGGAATTGCTGACTTTGTGCTGGCCGATCTCGAATCGATGTTCCACGGAACCGAAGGCACCCACTCGAGGGTAGTCGACACCACTCTGATTACCGCCGGGCTCGCCGACCATGACAAAGGCGGCGGCTCCGCCATCATCCCACTCAGGCGTCACGGCTGCGGGAGCTTGCCAGAACGATTGGCCCTCTGCTGGAACACGCCCATAGAAAGTCCATTCGGCGAAGTCTAACAATGATTGCCAATCCTCCGCAGCGTAGGTATGCCCGCCGCGACGGTAGCGTAGACCATTGGCGCGCTGTTTCCCATAGAGCTCGAACACTGGCATGGCAGCGACGCTGGTGGCACGCGTCCCGATCGGATTCGCATAAAGATCGTCCGTAGATTCGATGCAAAGCAGGCCACGCGGTGCGACCAACGCTTTCATGAAATGCTGATCGAACGGCAGATGAGCTTCATTCTCCGCAAAGATTCGGATCCGCTCGTGATACCAGTGCGGCTTATCATTCATGCCAATGGATTCTGCACCGGGTCCAAGGATACGCGACGCTCCCGCCCCACCGGCGCCCGATCCATTGGGCGCCGCCAAGGTGATCCGTTCATCTAAAGCGCATGCTAAGAGAGTGGCCTTTCCACCACGTGAATGGCCGGTGATGGCGATGCTCGTCCTATCAATGTCATTGCGAGTCTCCAAGTAGTCGACCACGCGCATGCCACCCCAGGCCCAGACGGCGAGTGTCGCCCAATCGTAGTCCGGATACGCTTTCTGCGCGGGCCCGATGACACCGTTCTTGTCTGGATCGAGGTCATGGCGCGCGTATTCGATGAAGAGGTAGTTCTTCTCCAAGAAGAGCAACGCGTTCTCATTCTTTCCCAGATTCCCATCTTCCTTGATGATGACCGGATGAGGACCGGCGGTCTTCGGTTCGTAGATCACGAGGCGCATCTCGAGCTTCTTCTCAGAATCGATGATCAGTGTTAGCCAATGCACCGTCGCGGCTCCGCTTGCGTGTTCCTCACGTTTGTCGAGCCGGGCCGTGACTTGATCTGGCTTGGGAGGTACCCGTCCGTATTGATAGAACATCAGCGGCTCGATCAATTCCGCGCGACGCCGTTTCCAATCTTCAAGATCGGTGACTGGCGAGCCATCTTCAAACGTGAACAGATCCGGCAGATCGGCGGCTGGCGGCAGAGCGTCGAGCGATGTGGGCAGATCCTTTTCGGAGAACGCCATGGAGACAGACACGAGGACGGCCGCGATGTGGCAGGTGAAGGGTGTGATCCTCAGCATGCTCCTCGAACCCCATTTCCTCCAGGAGAGCCCACGCCACTTTCTACTCGAAATGGCGGCCTTGGAAATACGAGGAAGTCATTCTCAAAGCCACAAAGCTGTTTCTAAAATTCCTTGCCGATTGAGCCGCCACCCGCAGAATGCCCGCCAACATGAGCATCAAGCCCATCCGTAAACTTCTCGTCGCCAACCGAAGCGAGATCGCGACCCGCGTCTTTCGCGCCGCCAGCGAATTGGACCTCTGCACCGTCGCGATCTACGCGAATGAGGACCGTTTCTCCATCCACCGATTCAAGGCCGATGAATCCTACCAGCTGAACAAGGACAAGGGCCCCGTGGGAGCGTATCTCGATATTGAGGGCATTGTCACAATCGCGGTGGAAAAAGGCGTGGACGCCATCCACCCGGGCTATGGATTCCTCGCTGAGAATGGCGATTTCGCCCGTGCTTGTGAAAAGGCCGGGATTATCTTCATCGGCCCTCGCCCAGAGATTCTCGAACTCATGGGGGACAAAGTCGCCGCCCGCGCAGCGGCGCAGAAGGCGGGCTTGCCAACTCTGCAAGGTACGGAAGAGCCTGTGTCTGATCGTGCAGAAGCCCTGAAAGCGGCCCAGGAGATCGGATTTCCGCTCATCATCAAGGCAGCGTTCGGCGGCGGTGGCCGCGGCATGCGGGTCGTCAAGAATCCAGAGAAACTGGATGAGCTGCTGACTGATGCGCAGAATGAAGCGAAACGCGCGTTCGGCAATGACGCCGTCTTTCTGGAGCGATTCATTTCCCGCGCAAAGCACATCGAAGTGCAGGTGCTCGGGGATCGTCATGGCAATGCGATGCACTTGCATGAACGCGATTGTTCCGTGCAGCGTCGACACCAGAAGGTCGTGGAAATCGCGCCTTCCGTGGACCTGGATGAAGGCCTCCGGCATGCGCTCTGTGATGCGGCGGTGAATCTCGTCAAAGGCATCGGATATGACAATGCGGGGACTGTTGAGTTCCTCGTCGATATCGACACCAATGAGTGGTTCTTCATCGAGATGAATCCTCGCATTCAGGTGGAACACACCGTGACCGAGGAGATCACGAACACGGACATTGTGCGTTCGCAGATCCTCATCGCACAGGGCTATGCCTTGAGTGACCCAGAATTGACCTTGCCTGCGCAAGAAGACGTGCCCAGAAACGGATTCGCCGTGCAGTGCCGCATCACCACGGAAGATCCCGAGCAGGATTTCCGTCCTGACATTGGACAAATTATTACTTACCGTTCGGCCGCTGGGTTGGGAGTCCGTTTAGACAGTGGACTTGGCACCACAGGCAGTGTCGTGACGCCCTACTACGATTCGCTGCTGGTGAAAGTGACCACGCGCGCCCCCACTTTCGAAATCGCTCTCCAACGCATGAACCGTGCCTTGCGCGAGTTCCGAATCCGGGGAGTGAAAACGAATATCCCCTTTGTGGAGAATGTCATTGCCAATGAAAGTTTCCGCGCGGGCAAAGCCACCACCACACTCATCGACACAACGCCGGAGTTGTTCCGGTTCCGAGCAAAGCGTGACCGCGCGACCAAGCTTCTGAAGTATCTGGGAAATGTCATCGTCAACGGCAACCCACATGCCAAAGGCCACCGCTTGGAAGCCCCGCTCGGTGAGGCTCCTGCCGTCCCTTACAAACGTGGTCAAGCGCCACCCGCGGGCACGCGTCAGCGCTTGTTAGAGCTGGGCCCCGAAGCTTTCTCAAAGTGGATCCTTGATCAGAAACCGCTGCTTATCACGGACACCACGTTTCGCGATGCGCACCAATCACTCTTCGCCACACGTGTCAGGACTTATGACATGATGGCTGTGGCTTCTGCCGTCGCTCAGCGCACGCCCAATCTATTCTCTTTGGAAATGTGGGGTGGGGCGACCTTTGACTCCGCCTTGCGTTTCCTCCACGAAGATCCGTGGGACCGACTCGCCCAGCTGCGCAAAGCCATTCCTAACATCTGCTTTCAGATGCTCTTCCGTGGATCAAATGCCGTGGGGTATTCGAACTACCCTGACAATGTCGTCGCGGGCTTCGTCAAAGAAGCATCCGCCGCCGGGATGGACATCTTTCGAATCTTTGACTCGCTGAATTATCTCCCGAATCTCAAGGCCGCGATGGAAGCGGTGCACGACACGCCGTCACTGTGTGAGGGCACGATCTGCTACACGGGCGACATCCTTGATCCTGATCGTGACAAGTATTCTCTGAAATACTACGTCGAGCTGGCCAAGGAACTCGTGCAAATGGGCGCCCACTTGCTTTGCATCAAGGACATGGCCGGCCTATGCCGACCCTATGCCGCGAATAAGCTGGTCAAGACCCTGAAAGAAGAAGTCGACGTGCCGATCCACTTTCACACGCACGATACGTCCGGCATCAATGCTGCTTCTATCTTGCAAGCGTCCGACGCCGGGGTTGATATCGCAGACGCGGCGATCGCTTCATTCTCCGGCGGCACCAGCCAGCCGAATCTCAACTCCATCGTCGCGGCGCTCCAACACACGGACCGCGATACCGAGCTGGATCTCGACACGCTGAACGAGTATTCAGATTACTGGGAACATGTCAGGAAATTCTACGTGCCCTTTGACACGTCACCTCCCCACGGCTCGGCCGAAGTCTACCTGCATGAGATGCCAGGCGGCCAGTTTACGAATCTCAAGGAGCAGGCCAACAGCATGGGCATCGGTCATAAATGGCCAGAGATCGCCCGCACCTATGCTGAGGTGAATCACCTCTTTGGTGACATCGTGAAGGTGACGCCTTCGAGCAAAGTGGTAGGCGACCTCACCATGTTCCTCATCACACGTGGGATCAAAGCCGAAGACGTCAGCAATCTCCCACCAGGCACGCCGTTTCCTGAGTCGGTCATCGACATGCTCGCTGGCGGTCTTGGCCAGCCCATGGGCGGCTGGCCTGCCGAAGTGCAGAAAGTGATTCTCGGTGATCGCCCATCCACCACCGAACGCCCCGGCAAACTCGCGCCACCCGTGGATCTCAAGGAGGTCACGGGCAAAGTCCAACTCATCTTGGGCCATGAGCCGACGACGTTGGAAGTCTACAGTTACCTCATGTACCCTCAGGTCTTTGAGGACTATGTGACGTTCTTCAGAGCCCACAACGATGTGTCCGTGCTCCCATCACCAGCGTTCTTCTACGGGCTTTGTCAGGGCGAAGAAATCGTCGTCCACATTCAAGAAGGGAAGACGCTCTTCATCAAGTTTCTCCATCTCACGGATCCAGTCGACGGTATACGAACCTTGGTCTTCGAACTCAATGGCGTCGCCCGCCATGTGAAAGTGAAAGACGCGAGTATTATCTCCGAGAAGGATGTTCGGCCCAAGGCGGATGAGAAAGACGAGAGTCATGTTGGCGCTCCGATGCCAGGTCTCGTTTCCTCTCTCGCCGTTTCCGTCGGCAGCAAGGTGAGTGAAGGGGATGCCCTGCTCACACTTGAAGCGATGAAGATGTTCACCACCATCACGGCGCCGAAGTCCGGCACCGTCGGCGAATTGAATGTCGACTCTGGAGATACCGTCGAGAACGGCGATCTCTTGATCGTCCTGACATAGAACCCGTCATGAACTCGGAAGCCATCGTTCAGGCGTGTAGGAAGGTGCCTTCCCCTGCCCTGCTCGTTCTCCCCGAGCTCGTGCGTTCGAACATCGCCCGCATGATCGCGATGACCAGGTCCCCCGCACGGCTCCGCCCACATCTCAAGACCACCAAGATGCCCAAGGTCGTCCAGCTTCTACTGGATGTCGGCATCACGCAGTTCAAATGCGCCACCCTATCAGAAATGCACATGGCCTTGGAAGCAGGCGCACGCGATGTCTTGCTAGCGTATCAGCCCGCCGGCCCGAACATCCAAATCTTCTTCGACCTCTGCCGAGCCTGGCCTGAGGCGAATCTGAGCACCGTTGTCGATTGCGAGGCGATCGCCCAACAGCTTGCACATGGAAACGACACTGTTGAGGTCTACATCGATGTTAACTGCGGCATGCATCGCACAGGAATACTTCCTGGAGAGAATGCCATAGCACTGTTCCGCAAGATTCAAGATCACGAGAATCTTCTATTTCAAGGATGGCACGTTTATGACGGTCATCTTCATCAATCCAGCCTAACCGATCGACAAGCCGCCGTCACCGAATGCTTCGAACCGGTCTGGGAGATGCTCGCAGCCACGGATCCCAAGGCCACAGTCGTCGCCGGAGGCACACCGACCTTCCCCATCCACGCCCAAGACCCACGCGTCATCTGCAGCCCAGGCACCTGCGTCTTCTGGGATGCGGGCTACGCAAACAAGGTTCCAGACATGACGTTCGATTGGGCCGCCGTCCTCTTGACCCGAATCATCAGCAAACCGGACAGCCAACATCTCACGCTGGATCTCGGCCACAAAGCCGTGGCCTCAGAGAATCCGCTAGAGCACCGTGTGGTGTTCCCTGCGATTCCCGATGCGGTCTTTGTCAGTCAGAGCGAAGAGCATCTCGTCATCCGGACCGACAAAGCGACGGAGTGGTCCGTGGGCGACACATTGTTAGGCATCCCCTGGCATGTTTGCCCCACCGTCGCCCTGTATGATCGCGCCACGACGATCATCGACGATCATGTTCATGACATTTGGGAGATCCCAGCACGTCGCCGAGACATTCCAGCATCGCTGCCCTAACATCCATCCCGGAGGGCGATGCTCCGTCATCGCCGACTCATCTGAACGGCGCCCGCTACGAACTCTATTTCTCCTGATTCTCCAAGCAGTAGAGCTTTTCCACACGACGATCGTTCTCATCATGCGCCACCCGCGCAAAGATCTGCCCGTCGACAATCACCGGCGTGGCATAGATCTGATCGCCTAACTGATTCTTCGCAATGACCTCCGCACCTGCCGGAGATGCTTTGACTACATAGAAACCGCCCATTTCACTCGCCGCATACACTAGATCCCCCACTGGCACCGGAGACGCCGTGAACGGTTCACCGATCCGCTCACGCCACAACCGATCGCCCGTATCAGACTTCCAACAGACAAACACTCCGGCGTCCATCATGCCATAGAGATGCCCATCCTTCACATACATCGAAGGGACATAAACCCGACTACCATTCTCCCAAATCAATTTACCTGACCCATCCGCAGCAATCGCTGAAACGTGGTTCTTAGGATACCCGCCACTCGTGAACACATGTTTCCCATCCGTCACCGTCGATGTCACGCATTCCGTCGTCGCACCTTCCGTTTCCCAAAGCAGAGCCCCCGTCATCGGATCGTAACTCGAAATCAATTCGCACCCTGTGAGGATCATCTGCTCCTTACCTCCCACCTCGAGGATGATCGGCGACGGATAGTTAGGAAATTTCGGCCGCTCCACACGCCAAACGATCTTGCCGTCCGTTCTGTTGAGACCACACACCGCCCCACCCAATTTGTTATCTGCTGACACAATCACCAGTGATTTATAGATCGCCGGTGAGGATCCGTAGCCCTGGTGCAGTTTGTAATCCGTGATCTTCGTTTGCCACACTTGTTTCCCTTCCAGATCGAGCGCCGTCGTATAAACCGCCTTGTCATGGAGGAAACTGATGAACAATCGTTCCCCATCGAACGCCACACTGGAGGACGCATTCGACGCCTTCTTGTTCATCTTCTCAGGGAAACCACCCTCATGAATCTTCGCCCGCCAGACGCGCTTGCCCGTGGCACGATCATAACAAAGCACCCACTGCGCCTCCGCCTCATCATCCGCCGCCGCCAAATAAACCCGATCCCCAACCACGATTGGCGAGCCATGACCACGCCCAGGCACTTCTGCCACCCAGCGCACATTCTCCGTGGCGCTGAAAGTCGTCGGCGGCTTCTTCTGACTCGCATCAGCAATCCCATCGCGATTCGGCCCTCGCCACCACGGCCAATCAGCAGCCTGAACGCTGTTCAGCAAACCCAACACCATCGCGAACACCAAGAAGAATGATTTCATAGATCAGCCAAACCCCAGATCAGCCTCCAAAGAGCGGCTTAAGGAAAGATCGCCGACGCCTGCCCATGCCATCCCCTCGTTTCCCCACAGACTGACGCACTTCTTTCGGCGCCGGAGAACTCGAGCGATCAGCAGATTTGGGCACCTTTGAGGATTTTATTGTTTTTATTGACGAAGACGAAGGAGACGAAGAAATGCTCGCACTCGACGAAGCCTTTTCCACCGCCGCGCGCCGAGCCATCTCCCGGCGCGCCGCGCGCCTCACAGTTCGATCCGTCAGCAAGCCCTTCTTAGTCTCCGCAGACTCTGGCGCCGTGCTCTTGGCAAACCAACGCTTCCCTTTCGATGACGAAAGCTGTCCAGGCCGATCAGCCCCCAAACAAGGATCCAAAGACCCCATCCACAAGAGAACCAGCACACCACAAGAAAGAGAAATCGACCACCATCGCTGCATCTCAAGATCGTAATCCCCAGAGAAACCCTGCCAATGAAATTCACAAACCATCTAGACCCCAGAAACCCCAGAAATAATTGGCTTGCGCTTCCAGTCCCCCGAAGTTACAGCAAATCTACGGACGTCAGAGTAGCTCAGTGGTAGAGCAGAGGACTCATAAGCCTTTGGTCGGGAGTTCAAATCTCCCCTCTGGCACCACTGTTTCAGACTGTAAGTTCCTAAAAGTGAGTAACTTACCGGTATTTTAGAGAAAAGACAGGAAATGCCACGAAACGACAGGAAATACCCCTGTTTGCCACCGAACAGAATACTCAAGGAATACGAAGAATACTCGCCTGGTTTCGTTAGCAGAAGAATCTCTGGGTAAAGATCGCCGCGAATCCCTCGGATCGATCTTCTGACCGCCTTCGGAGTCGGCACTCCTCGTATTCCCAGGTATTCCGATGAGGATTCCCATTTAGAGAATCGCCGCCGTGCACAAAGACCGGTCGCTTCCGAGTGCTCCTGACGTACCACGGGAACACTAGGGCAGTGCCCCATGAATTGTTAGAAATTGGCTGGATGGTTTCTGGCTCCGCAGTTACGCGAAGTCGGACAAATACAAACCAGAAACCATCCATGAATCACATTGAAATCATCCAACAGCCAGGTCAA
>JBLHHN010000210.1:0-10585 GCA_047616785.1 Verrucomicrobiales bacterium | reverse complement strand
GCGCTGGCGCGGGGAGCCTTCGGCATTGCGATAGGATTCGACGAGCTGGAGCAGCGGAGTACCTTTGATAGTCTTGGTTCGGAAATAGACAAATGAGACGCTAAAGGTGCGAAGAAAGAAGTCAAGGACTATCCGCTTAAATTAGGCACTACAAAACGGAATCGAGAAATTCGAGTATTGGTTATCAACGAGTTACGGCGACTAAGTGGGCAAATTATCTCGAAATTAGTCAATTTTGGCCCGCAAATAAGAAACTTGGGCTAGCTCGTTTCAAAGCCGCCTGGAACGAAGTATCTTGGGATAGCCATTCCCTTCTTGGATGCGGTTGACATGGACGGGTGTGGGGATCCACGTGGGTAGCTTTGAACGCGGGCAACGCTCGAGCATGGGATGTATCCGAATGCCGAAGGAAATTCAGCCACTGATCTACGAGAAGGCGGCCGTTGGCATGCCTGTCAGGATCGAATGAACACATTCATGTCGCTGGAACGAACCGCTGAACGAGCAAAGCCAAAGCGAATCCTACCAATCCAAGCAGTGCTGCGGCCAAGCTGTGGCTGGCCAAGAAGGCAGCATCTGCCAGGGCAATCCCGGCGAGCATGAGGGCGACGGCTTTGCCGATTCGCGCGGGATCGGTGCGCTGGGTGAGCGTTTTCAAGCTCATGACCACAGCGCCTAGGAATAGCCCGCCGAAGACCAAGACGAGTAGGCTCTGCTCGATGTAGAGGGCTCCGGCGAATGGTAGCCCTAGCAATGCCAGCGGCCAGCACGGCCCTTGAGACTCTCGGCTCTCTCCGCGTGCGGTGAATGTCAGTCCCACGATATAGCCAAACAAGCAGACGGCATGAACCATGACAGGGGTTGAGAGGCTTGTGGTCAGGCATGATGCCGCTAGCAAACTGAGAAACAAGCGACAGGCTCCCATGAAGAAGACCGAGCCTACCCAACGTTTGTGACAATGCGTGTAGATGAGGATGGCCCCGATCAGTCCGACAAGATGATACCACACGCCATGCGCTCCAAGCATCACGGCCAAAGCGCCGGTGAGAATGTAGAGTGCGCCGGCAAATCCCACCGTGGCCCGCGAGAGAATGCCGGAAGGGATGGGCCGCTCTTTCCGATACTCCCGATCGAAGGCCGCATCGGCAAAGTCATTCATTGTGGTGCCTCCAACGTAGAGCAAGCTGACACCTAACAGAAGCCAGGCTAGCTGCGCAGACCATGTCAACGGGCCACCCGTCAAGACCCACGCGGCGAGGACATTTGTCCAGACCGTGGGCAGATTGGAAACGCGTCCAAGGATGAACCAGGCTCGGAGCGCCCTCATGAGGCCAGACCGCGTGCTTTCATTTGCTCGAGACACCAGGCGTATTCCTTGGTCAGTTGATCGACGACTTCCACTTGCCGCAGGTCTGACGGAAGGACTTCCCACGTGTAGGTTTCCATCTCGAGATGGGCGCATCGGGAAGGTTTCTCGCCTAACCAATCGAGCGTCGCATTCAGATGATCCACGGTGGTGCGCAGGCCTTCGCTGGGATCGTGATGCAGAGGGATGTGGAAATGAACGCGCCATTCTTCGCCAGGATGCTCCGCGGAGGCTGCCCAATCCAGGGCAGGGCCCAGATCACGAAATCTCAGCAAGCTGCCGTCTTTCTGTCGAATGATGGTTTGATGTAGGTAGATGTCTTCTTGGAATAATCGCAATTGATCGAGCAAGGCGGTCGTCGGCTGCAAACGGAGAGCTGAACTGAGATGGATCTTGCTCATGCGAATGCCGGCCGCTTCGATCCGGCCTAACGCTTCATCCGCTTCTTCATACTCGACCGCGAGATGACAGCAGTCGTAGTTGATACCTAACGTTCGCCTTAAGGTTGCTTCGTCTGCGGGAAAAGCTGCGAAGATCTCTTGCAGAAACGTCACGGTCTCTTCGCTCGTCTCCAACGTGCAAAGAGGCTCAGGCTCAATGCCTAGATGAAGGTCTCGATCGTAGCGTTCGCCGATTATTGAGATCGCGTTGCCCACTTCACGGAAATGACCGTGCATGACTTCACGATCCTTTTCCGCGATGCCGAACTCTTTGAACGAAGCTGGCGAGGTGCTCACACTTCCAGCAACGCCTTCAGGAACCAGGCGTCCTAACAAATCAAAAAGTAGCTTGGTGTAGTCGACGCGCTCGCGGGTGGTCCAGTCGGGGCGATAAACCTGCTCTTTCACTTTCCCGCCATGGAAAGTTCCGTAGGGAAATCCATTGATAGTGAAAACATAGCATTGATGCTGATCCAACCAATCCTTGAAGTCTTGGAAGACTTTGGGATCATTCAGTTCATCGGCGGCCACGGCGCTGAGACGTAGTCCGATGGCGTAGGGTGCGTCTGGACAGACGGCCTGTTTCACCCGCAACGTGTGCGCCTTGAGCCCAGCAAAGGTCTCGGCCCAGTTCTCACCGCGATGGATGTTGGTGCAGTAGGCTAGGTGGAGGTCGTGATCGAGGCGCATGGTTCTACCTAGGACGTCTCGGTGGTGCCGCCAAGGGAAAACCTAGTATGGAGACACAAGAAGAGAGGGCACCGGGGTAAAGAACCACAGAAAGGATTCTTCGGAGGGGAAGGATTCTTTGGGAGAAGCAATCATCGTCCCAGTAGAGGAAGTGGTGACACTTCCTGGTGGAGCGCTTTCACAATGAAAGAAGAGTGACCACTTCCTCTACAGCATCTACTTGGTGAAGCTGGTGTCTTTGTCGCCGAGCTGGATGTCTTGGATCCAGGTGTTGCGGTAGAGGACTTCGTGGCCCTCACATTGCAACTTCAAGCCGCCTGGGACATCGGTGATGCCTTTGCCTCCGTCATTGCCACCATCAATCCCGGAATTGGGGCCACCCCAGACTTTGTTGATGGAGTGGTCTTTGTGCACGAGGACGCCGTTGAAGTAAATCGTCACTTTGGCTTTCTCGGTCAGCTTGCCATCTTTGAAACGTGCGGCGCGGAAGACCATGTCGTAGGCGTTCCATTTCCCGAAGCCGTTGTAAGCGTGGTAAGGGGATTCCGATTCGTTGATGATCGCGCCCATGCCATGAGGTGTGGCGTCGCCATCGAGGACTTGGATCTCATAGCGATTCTGTAGGTAGACGCCACTGTTCCCGCCTTCCTTGACGACGAAGAATTCAATGTGAAGACGGAAGTCACGGTATTTCTTCTTCGTGACAATGTCAGCGGTGCCGTACTTACCACCAGCTGCGACCGGGTCATCGGTGAGGAGGGCTTTACCGTCAGACTTTGGGTCGTCGACGATTTTCCATTTGATGGGCAAGGAAGAGGCAAACCGTGGGCCTTCCCAATAGGTCCATTTCTTGTCCAAACCCTCACGCGTGCCATCAATGAGGATGTCTGCGCCAGCAGGGGCTTTGAGCCCCACGCCGAGATCTGCGGAGGCGTTGGGATTCAAGCTGAATGCGAGTGCGGCCATCCAGCCAGCCGAGAGAAATCGAGCAACCTTTGAATTCATCCCTTAGGTTTATCGAAACGGCGGCAGCTTGCCAACTCTTCTCTTGTCCCTATCTCCGAAGTCTGGCTAGTATCGGCACCATGAACTTATCACGTCGTCGCTTTCTTTCCACGACAGGCGGGGCCGCCATCGCCGCCCCTCTCTTTCCTAAAATCGCCACGGCGGATAAAACAGGGAGCAAGCCCTCGATCGTTGGCGAGGGCGCCTATCAATATGAATGCCATCATGGCTGGGGTGCGGTCCCGGAGCATATCAAATGGCGAGACACTCACGGAATCGCTGTGGATGAGGAAGGCTTGGTCTACGTCAAACACAATGGAGGCAATGAAGGCCCCATGGATACCATCGTTGTCTTCGAGCCTGGGACTGGCAAATTTGTCAGGTCATTCGGTCAGGAATATGTTGGTGGTGGTCACGGGATCGATATCCGGAAGGAAGAAGGGCAGGAGTATCTCTATCTCAGCGACACAAAGAATGGCCTGGTGGCGAAAACGAATCTGAAGGGGGAACAAATTTGGACGAAGAGCTACCCTGTCGATTGCGGGTTCTATGGGGTGAAACAGAGGTTCTCTCCCACGAACATCGCATTCGCGCCAGACGGTGGGTTCTATGTCGCCGATGGCTATGGCTCGAGCTACATCCATCAGTACGATCGGAATGACAACTGGGTCCGAAGCTGGGGCGGCAAAGGCAAACGGATTGGCACGATGAGCACCCCTCATAGCATTTGGTTAGACGATCGCCCAGGCCGTGAGGTCTCGCTCGTAGTTGCGGATCGCGCCAATGCTCGATTGCAATACTTCACTTTGGAAGGCGTGCATTTGGGATTTGTCGATGACGTGAGTTTCCCCGCTGACTTTGACTCGCAAGGCGAGCTCTTGTTAGTGTCCGACTTGCATGCTCGGATCTCTTTGTTTGATAAGAATAACAAGTTGATCACGCATCTCGGCTACAGCCAGGAATGGACCGACAAAGCGTTAGATAACAAAGTCAAGATGCGAGGCACGCCGACGACGTGGGAGAACGGGCGGTTTGTGCATCCGCATGACGCGTGCTTTGACAAGAGTGGAAACATCTATGTCGCGGAATGGGTCTCTAGTGGGCGAGTCAGTTTCTTGAAGAAAGTGTGATCGAGTAGCCAGTAGGTCCATTACAAGACTTCGGTCTACATGTGTTCGTCAGAGTAGTCTGGACTGGCCTAAGGCTTCGGCGCTTGGCGATTGTACCAGGCTGGACGCCTAGGCTACCTTTTAGGACGGCATAAGGCAAGGCTTCGGCGCTTCGCGATTGTGCCAGGCTGGAAGCCTAAGCTACCTTTTAGGATCTCACACTTTCTTTAATACTGTCGCCCACAGCAGGAAACTATAGGCGGCAAGCATCACCCAGAAGGCAATGCTCTTCAGAATATCCCCATCGAAGGGGATGGGAAGAAGCCTCAGCGCAAGCGCAACTCCCGCGAAGATCAAGGACGTTTTGACCGAGATCTTGGTGGGAGCGTTGAGCTTCATGGGTCGCGGTCTTGGTTAATGCTCTCGGCAGAATTTCTCGAACCGGTCGAGACCTTCTTTGATCACATCGAGGCCAACGGCGTAGCTGAGACGAATGGTATTATCGGCACCGAAGGCAGCTCCGGGAACCACGGCCACTTCGTAGCGGCTGAGCAATTTCTCGGCGAAGTTCACGGAGTTGATCCCGATCTCACCGATGTTCACCAGCATGTAGAAAGCGCCTTGAGGTTCGACGACGGAGACGTTGTTGAGGCTCCGCAATCGCCCTAACATGTACTGACGACGGACATCAAATTCATCCCGCATGTCTTCGATGATTTGATCCCCGGCTTCCAATGCGGCGAGGGCACCATACTGGGCAAACGTGGTCGCATTCGAAGTGGAATGACTCTGAAGAATATCAATGGCAGTCGCGATGCCTGCTGGAGCAGCGGTGTAGCCCAAGCGCCAACCAGTCATGCTGTAGGCCTTGCTAAATCCACCCACGGTGATGGTTAGATCACGGACTTCCTGACTGATCGATCCGATACTGAAATGCTTGGTATCGCCATAAACGAGCTTCTCATAGATCTCGTCTGAGAGCATGAGGATATCCTCTTCCAAAGCCACATCGGAGATCGCGCGAAGCTCTGCTTCGGTGTAGACCGCTCCTGTGGGATTGCCAGGGGTATTGAGGATGATCATCTTGGTCTTGGGAGACATCGCATTCTCAAACTCTTCTGCGGTGATCTTCCAGCCGTTCTCTTGCTTGGTCTCGATGATGACAGGCTCACATCCCAACATGCGGACCATCTCAGGATAGCTCGTCCAGTAAGGTGCAGGAATGATAACCTCGTCTTCGGGATCACAAACCGCGTAAAGCGCATTGAAGCACGAGTGCTTGGCTCCGCAATTCACACTGACCTGAGCAGGGCTGTACTCGAGATTGTTATCGAGTAACAGCTTCTGGGAAATGGCCTCGCGCAAGGCCAATAGACCGGAGCTGGGAGTGTATTTCGTCTTCCCTTCATTCAATGCCGTGATGGCAGCTTGCTTGATGAAATCAGGCGTGTCCGAGTCCGGCTCACCGGCTCCGAAACTGCAAACGTCCTTGCCTTCTTTCATCATGGCCTGTGCCTGAGCAGTGACGGCCAACGTCATTGAAGGTTCTAAATTAGCGATCCGTGATGATACAAACTCCATAGCTTTAGTGGTGTCTTACAGGCCATTCCTCCCAGGGGAAAGCAAGGACTTTTCCAATTTATGAGGTTCAGAATTTTCCCACCCTCAATTCCCTGCGCGAAGGAGGGTCAGCTTCCGTCCCTAAAGCATCAATCGTGACGACGCTTCTTAAATCCACCCTTAGGCGGGCCATCGAATTTAGGCGGACCGTCGAATTCACGCCGCTTGGATTTGAATTTGCCAGGAAATTTCTTCCCTCCGGGCCCGCCCGCGAACTTGGGATTGAAAGGACGCTTCCCGCCTGAGTCGCCGCGACCTTCGGCCATGGGCGGACGATGATCTTCCTTGAATCGCACATCCTGCCCACGGATTGTCGCATCTCGCAGATTGTACAACGCGTGTTCTAAAGAATCACGGGGCACATCTATGAGGGCATGCTTGGGGAACATGTTGATCCGCCCCACCGATCCTTTGGGAAATCCTCCTGCGTTGTAGAGAACTCCGGCAAGATCTCCCGGCGAGACTCCCATCGCGGTCCCGATGTTGACAAAGAGACTGGATCTCTCTCCTGCCCTCTCATGGGGTACCGGTTTTCTATCTGGACGCTCGGGTCTTTCCGGACGCTCGGATCTTTCCGGACGCTCATAAGAGGGCTCTCGCTGAGCAGGAGCAGGAGCAGGAGCAGGAGCAGGAGCAGGAGCAGGTGCAGGTGCAGGTGCCGTTTGCGGGCGCTCCGCGGGTGCTGGACGTTCGGCACGTTCGAATTGATCTGGACTTTTAACTGCCGGCTCTGAGCGATCGGACCGTTCAGGTCTCTCTGCCTTCGGCTTCTCAAATCGCTCAGGCTTGTTCGCTTTCGGCTTGTCTGATCGCTCGGGCCGATCACGTTTCGCGCCTTTCTGGCGATCTTCTGGAATGAACTCGGCAGCCTTCGAATTGGCCTCGACCAAGAGATGGAGCGTGGCTGCGGTGATCTCCGTCGATGAGAAGCCTTGATCTAGCAGACGATCAATGATTCGTGTGTGCTTGGGAAACGCGCCCTTAACTAACAGTTCACGCAATTGCCCATAGAACCGATCGGTGCGGTGTTCCTCAAGCTCCTCGATCGTCGGCACTTGAAAGCGGGTCACCTTCTGCTTGGTGTGCCTTTGAATGGTCTGCAACTTGTAGACATCACGCCCTGCGACCAAAGACACCGCGCGGCCGGACTTACCCATACGACCTGTGCGACCAATGCGGTGCACATAGTCTTCGGCATCATAGGGAAGATCGTAATTGATGACCAATCCGACATCATCCACATCCAACCCTCGCGCTGCCACATCCGTCGCCACCAAGACCGTGACCACGCCTTTGCGAAACGCACTCATCACGCGAGTGCGCACCATTTGACTGACATCACCATGCAAGCGATCCGCGCCAAAGCCACGCGCGACGAGATTCTCCGTCACGTCATCCACAGTGCGCTTCGTGTTGCAGAAGACGATGGTGAGCCGTGATTCATGCGTGTCGAGAAGGCGTGAAAGCACTTCAGGTTTGGAACGAAAGCCGATCTCATAATAGACCTGTTCGATGTCGGGCGCATTGAGCATCTCGTGAGCCACCGTCACCGTAACCGGATCCTTGGTGAACTTCGCGGTCATCTCGCGAATCGCCTTCGGCATAGTCGCGGAAAAGAGCACCGTCTGGCGATCCGTCGACAACTCACTGAGGATCGCTTCGATATCCTCACGGAATCCCATGTCGAGCATTTCATCGGCCTCATCCAGCACTGCCGTACGCGCGTTCTCGAGAGACAACGTCCCTCGACGAATATGGTCTAACATGCGCCCTGGCGTGCCGATCACCACTTGCGCCCCACGCCGGATGCCTTGCACCTGACGGTCATAGGCGGCACCGCCATAAACCGGAATCACGCTGATCCCTGGTTTGAAAGCGACAAGCTTGTGCAACTCACCGGCCACCTGCACCGCGAGTTCACGCGTGGGACATATGATGATGGCCTGCACCGCACGAATCGCCGGGTCCAGCCGTTCCACGAGAGGGATGCCGAAAGCCGCCGTCTTGCCGGATCCCGTCGGTGATTGACCGACCAGATCACGTCCTTCTAATAATGGAGGCAACGCCGCCGATTGTACCGGCGAGGCAAGCTCGAATCCGAGTGAATCGATCGCTTTCACCATCTCGGGGCTCAGATCGAAGTCTGTAAACGGACGTTTCTCCATAATATTATCGTTAGGCTCCGGCGAAATTGCCGGGTTCCGAGATTCGAAGAGAAACTTGAAAAGGCAACCCTTCTTTCATTGAATGAGAATCAGATACTCTCCCTACCAGATCTTTACGCGCTTGCCAGGTGACAGAAACAGGCCATCGCCGTCCTTTACCTCAAACGCATCGTAGAAGCCCGGCACATTCTTCATCACGCCATTCACGCGGTATTCCGAAGGCGAGTGCGGATCCGTCACCAGCCGCTTGCGCAGCTCTTCATCGCGGTACTTGCCCCGGAAACACTGCGCCCATCCAATGAAGAAACGCTGATCTCCCGTGAAACCATCGAGCACCGGCGCTTCCGCACCATTCAGCGCGAGTTGATAAGCGTTGTATGCCACGGTGATTCCGGCAAGATCCCCAATGTTCTCGCCTAGCGTCAGCTGGCCGTTCAGGTTCACCTTATCGAGCGGACTGTAGGAGCTGAACTGGTCGACCAAGCCCGCCGCCCGCTCTTGGAAACGCTTGGCATCCTCTTCCGTCCACCAATCGCGCAAATTGCCATCACCCGCATACTTGCGCCCCTGATCGTCGAACCCATGACTGATCTCGTGACCAATCACACCGCCAATCGCGCCATAATTGATCGCGTCTTCCGCATCCACATCGAAGAATGGCGGCTGCAAGATCGCCGCTGGGAAGACAATCTCATTGCCTTCAGGATTGTAATATGCATTCACCGTCTGCGGCGTCATGAACCACTCATTCTTATCCACTGGCTGGCCTAACTTCTTCAGGCTACGGCGATGCTCAAACGTTGTCGCACGACGCATATTGCCAAACAAATCGCCCGCTCTGATCTCAAGCGCACTGTAGTCGCGCCACTCACATGGGTAACCAATCTTCGTCGTGAACTTGGAAAGCTTATCCTGAGCTTCCGACTTCGTCTCCGCACTCATCCATTCCAAGCCATCGATTCCGACCTTGAAAGCACGCATCAGATTATCGACCAAGCCCACCATCCGCTCCTTCGCTTCAGATTTGAAATGGCGCTCCACGTATAGCTTTCCTAGCACTTCCCCCATCGAACCATTGACAGCCCCCACTGCCCGCTTCCATCGCGGACGATTCTCCTCCACACCGCTCAGCGTCTTGCCAAAGAACTCGAAATTGCGATCCACAAACGCCTTACCCAGGAGACCCGCGGCATCGTTCACGACCTGGAAACGCATGTAAAGTTTCCAAGTTTCCAAGGGCGTCTCTTCCAGGATCTTACCAAGCGCAGCAAAGTAGGTGGGCTGCCGAACGATCACATTTCCGTTGCCTGGCAACTCCGCCCCTTTCGCAAATGCAACCCACGCCCAACCCGGAAACTCTTTATCAAGATCTTCCCAAGCAAACTTGTTGTAAGTCGCATCCCGATCACGACTCTGGACGCGTGACCACTGGGCTTCTGCCAGGCGCTTCTCCAGACCAAAGATCAACTCCGCCGCCTTCTTCGCTTCCTTCGTTTCGACAAGCGTGAGGAAATCAGTGATCAATTCAAGATACGCTTTCCGGGTCGACTCAAACTTCTCGCCGTCATTGAGATAATAGTCGCGATCCGGCAGTCCGAGACCTGACTGCGCCATCTTCACAATGTACTCATCGGACTTCTTAGAATCCTGATCCACGTAAGCACCGACAGGAGATGATACATTGAGCGTCTGTAAGTGCCCAAGATGTCGCACCACCGCTTCTTTGGAATCAAGTACCTCAATCGCTTTCAGATCATCCTCAATCGGCGTCGCTCCCAGCACCTCGATGGCCGCTTCATCCATGAAACTGTTGTACAAATCGCCCACCTTCTGCGCATCCGAACCTGTCGGCTTGTCCTTGGACGCCGACACTTCATCGATGATCTTACGCAAATTGATCTCCGCCTGGTCCGCAAGCTCTGAGAACGAGGCGTAACGCGATTTGTCCGCTGGGATCTCCGTCTTCCTCAACCACGTCCCATTGACATGCTTGAAGAAATCATCCTGAGCCCGGACCTCCTTGTCAAAGTGCTCTACAAATACTCCCGAGATCGTCTGCGCGGAAGCCGTCCCCGCAAGCGCGAGGGTCAAACAAGCTAAAGGTATCCTATAAGACATGTCTGAAAACTAGCGGCATCGCGGAGGTTGTAAAGACACTCCCTAAAGCTCCCTATGGTAATTCAAGGACGG
>JBLHHN010000209.1:0-10586 GCA_047616785.1 Verrucomicrobiales bacterium | reverse complement strand
TCGTTTCCTCTGGCGAACTGCACTATGTACTTCAATTTCTCGGCACGGAATCGTTGCCGCCTTATAACGAGATTTTCACGTCGAAGCCCTTTCAAGTGCCTCAGTCTAAGGTCGGCCGAAGGCGGGTGATCACGCTGTGAAGTGCTTATCCTAAAATCGAGGTTGTTTGAGGCTCAGGATCCGCGAATTTCGGCATTCGTCATAAAGCGCCCAAAGGGCTAATCGATACGAGATTCGCGGTGAGATTGGCCAAGGAGGCGTAGGCATTGTCTACGAGGCCCCTGGGACCGTCAGCTCGCGCGCAACGTGGCACTGAAACGCCTATTGCCTCTCGATGGCGAGCAGAAGAAGCAGCGCGAGGCGAACAAATCGGCCGTGAATGATCTCCTTCGCGAGGCCTCGATCCTTTCGGCGATGCAGCACCCGAACATTGTCGCGGTCTTTGACGCGGGGGTGGATGAAATTTGGGCCTACGTGGTCATGGAACTCATCGAGGGAGAGATCTTGCGCAATGCGGTGGAGCGCGGTCCCTTGGTGGAAGAAGATTTTGTCTTGGTCGCGGAGCAGACGCTCGACGCGCTGATCTCGGCCCATCATCACGGATTACTCCATCGCGATATCAAACCACTGAATCTGATGTTTCGCTGGTTGCCGAGCGACTCGTTTCAAGTGAAATTGCTAGACTTCGGACTGGCAAAGTTTTCGACCGAGCCATCAAAGCAGACGGAAGCGTTCAAGGACACGATCATGGGGTCGAGCGCTTACATGGCGCCAGAGCAATTTGAGCGCAAGTTGCTGGATCCTCGCGCGGATCTCTATCAGTTAGGCAGTGTCTACTACTACGCACTGACGGCAATGCTTCCTTTTGATGGAGAGACGCCAGCTGAAGTGATGGAGAGCCATCTGCAGCATTGTGACACACCCTTGCAAGAGCTGCGAACCGATTTGCCACCGGCTCTTTGTGATTGGGTGATGAAATTGAGCGAATGCGTGCCGGATGATCGACCGACGACGGCAAAGGAAGCTTTGAAGACATTCCGGCACGCGATTAAGACGAACGCTACGCTTGATGACGAAGATACCACCCCTGTGGTGATCGGCGGGAATCCTACCTCGGCCGAGTCTCCTTCATTCATGTTGGAAGAAGAGGAATTGACGAAAGGTTCTGTCGGCAAGCTCATCGGATGGTGCGTCGCGCTCGTGGGTGTTGCTGCTCTAGCGTATGTCTACATCCGCGAAGCCACTCTGTCTGAAGTAGTGCCAGTGGAGGATCCTTTCGCGATGGCAGAGGACGACGTGCCTGTCATTCTGGTAGAAGATCAGGCGAAACTGAAAGTGGCTCTCGATCAGGTGGTCAACGTCCGAGGCCAGGTGGTCCATACTGGCCAATCAAGAGGTGGGACGAGCTTTCTCAATTTCAACGAACCTCATTTCGGGGTGGTCTCTTTTCCATCTGATCGTGCTTTCTTCCGGCTCGATCCCGCAATGCTCTACAAGGACAAGTTGATTGAAATCACGGGTACGATTGAGCAGTATGAGGATCAGTTTCAGATCAAATTGTCTCATCCAGACCAAGTAAAGGTACTGGAATAGTGCTTGCGCCATGGGCCTCAGCCTAGATTCTTGAGGTATGCGGAATTCGTTGAACTGGGCTGTGTACCTAACAAGTCTCTTAGGAGTGCTCACGTCTGTGATGGGCGCTCCGGTCGACTTCAATCGCGATGTCCGCCCCCTCTTGTCCGATCGCTGCTTCTTTTGTCACGGGCCTGACGCAGGGGCTCGGAAGGCTGATCTGCGTCTGGACATCCGCGAGGATGCTTTGAAGGAAACTGATAGTGGATTGGCCGCCATCGCGCCGGGAGCTACCGAGCAGAGCGAGATCATTAAGAGAATCTTCTCTACTGATCCTGACGAAATGATGCCGCCCCCGGATTCGAAATTGAAACTCAGCGATCCTGAGAAGGAGACCTTGCGCCGATGGATCAGTGAAGGGGCGACCTATGACCAGCATTGGTCTTTTCGAACGCTCAAGGACACGCCGCTACCTGAAGTGAAAGAAGCCCAAAGGGCTCGGAATGGTATCGACCGATTCATCGAGGATCGCTTGGAGAAAGAAGGATGGCATCTTGGTGAGGATGCTCCGAAGGAACGCCTCATTCGACGCGCGACGTTTGATCTGACGGGACTGCCTCCCGCGGCGGATGAGATTGATGCGTTCCTGGCAGATACCTCAGATAAAGCCTATGAACATCTGGTGGATCGTCTTCTTCGCAGCGAACGCTACGGGGAGCGCATGGCCTCGGAGTGGTTGGATGTGGCGCGATATTCTGATAGCTTTGGCTATCAGGTGGATCGCGATCGGTTCGTTTGGCCGTGGAGGGATTGGGTCATCAAGGCATTCAATGAGAACTTGTCTTACGATCAGTTCATTACTTGGCAGTTGGCGGGGGATCTCTTGCCGAATGCGACCCATGAGCAGATCTTAGCAACCACTTTCAATCGTTTGCACTCACAGAAAGTCGAAGGCGGCAGCGTGCCAGAAGAATTCCGTATCGAGTATGTGGCGGACAGGACACACACGTTTGGCACGGCCTTCTTAGGTCTGACGTTAGAGTGCAGCCGCTGTCATGACCACAAGTATGATCCTCTTGCGCAGAAGGAGTATTATCAGTTCTCCTCTTTCTTCGCCAATGTCGATGAAGCGGGATTGTATTCCTACTTCACGGATTCGATTCCGACGCCGACGATGCTCTTGCCGACGGACGAACAGTCCGTGGAGTTGAAGAAGCTCGAATCGGACATTTTGGTGGCTGAAACGAAGGCAGTTTCCGGTGAAAAGATCACCGTGGCCGCTTTGTCAGGGGCTGTGGCGCATTTCTCTTTTGACGAACGTGTCGATGGGAAATTTCCCAACGCTGTGAATGTAGAATCGACCGCAACTTCAAGCGGTGCGAACACGTTGGTCGATGGGAAGCTCGGCAAAGCGCTGAAGCTGACCGGGGACGACGCGGTGAATCTTCCGCTGGGCAACTTCACGCGGAATCAGAGCTTCTCGGTCAGTTGGTGGATGCAGATGCCGGATGTGAAGGAGCGCGCTGTGGTCTTCCATCGTTCGCGTGCGTGGACGGATGCTGCGAGTCGCGGGTATGAGGTGTTGTTAGAAGATGGCCGTCTGACGTGGTCGCTCATTCATTTCTGGCCGGGCAATGCGATCTCAATCAAAACGGCTGAACCTTTGGAAACAGGGGCTTGGTTACATGCAAGTGTGACCTATGACGGGTCCAGTCGGGCGGATGGGTTGAAGATCTATCTTGATGGGAAAGAAGCGTCGGTGGAAGTGGTGCGAGATCAGCTGACGAAGAACATCACGGGCGGTGGTGGCGACAACATCACGATCGGCGAGCGGTTCCGCGATCGCGGATTTGCTGGCGGTCTTGTCGACGACTTCCGAGTGTTCGAGCGCGCTCTATCGCGACAAGAGATTGCGTTTTTGTCAGGTAAAGCTGAGAAACCCATCGAGATCGCAGTGGCAGAGACCGCTGCATTAAAGGAACTGCGGGAGAAACGCAGCAAGTTGGTCGATGGGATGCAAGAGATCATGGTCATGCAGGAAACGGCTCCGCCACGGCAGTCCTACTTGTTAGGCCGTGGAGCCTATGATGCACGTGAGGAACCTGTAAAATCAGAGACGCCTGCGGCCCTGCCCCCGATGGCGGAGGGACTGCCGCGTAATCGGTTAGGCTTGGCGCGTTGGCTCACGGATTCACAACAACCCCTGACCGCGCGTGTTACGGTCAATCGCTATTGGCAGATGTTCTTCGGCAAGGGGCTCGTCGGGACACCAGAAGACTTTGGGAGTCAGGGATCGCTTCCGACGCATCCGGAACTGCTTGATTGGTTGGCCTATCGTTTCATGGACCAAGGCTGGGATCTGAAGGGCTTGGTCAAGGAGATGGTTCTCTCACAGACTTACCGTCAGACCTCGGTTGCTACCGCAGAGCAACGCGCGAGGGATCCGGGTAATGTCTTATTAGCTCGTGCCCCGCGTTATCGATGGGCTGCCGAGATGATCCGGGATAATATTCTCTTCACGAGCGGCTTGTTAGTCGAGAAAGCTGGGGGTCCTCCCGTCAAGCCCTACGAAGTGGCGGCCAGCTTCAAGCCCGTGGATCACGAGAAAGGACCCGGTCTTTATCGTCGCAGCCTCTACACCTACTGGAAACGCACCAGCCCGGCACCGGTGATGATCGCCTTGGACGCGCCGAAGCGTGACGTGTGCATGGTGAAACGAGTGGCCACGGCCACACCGCTGCAGGCTTTCGTTTACATGAACGATCCGCAAGCCATCGAAGCGGCGCGAACCATGGCCGCAGCTTTGTTAGAGGAATACAAGGCCTCTCGTGAGGGCGGGTTGAAAGATCTGTTTCGACGCATGACCAGCAGAGTCCCTGGGGCGCGAGAGCTTGAAGTGCTTCAGCGGATGTTGACGGAACAGGAGACTCATTTTAAAACCCGACTGGAACAAGCCACCGCTTATTTGAGCACGGGTGAATCGCCCATCCCTGAAGGTGCCGATGTCCAGACATTGGCCGCTTGGGCAGTGGTGATCAACAGCCTCATGGCGTATGATGATTGCATCATGAAACGTTAACGACCCTTCGTATGAACACACCTTTCTGCACCGGATACACCAGCCACGATGGCCTTTCTCGCCGTTCGTTTCTGAATCAATTTGGCCTCGGGCTTGGAGGGATCGCTCTGGCCGATCTCATGCAACGTGATGGCCACGCGGCATCTCAGAGTGCGGCGGATTCGGGAGTGCTCGTGTCACCGCACGCAGCGGCCAAGGCGAAGCGCATCATCTACCTCTTCATGAGTGGGGGCCCCTCACAGATGGACTTGTTTGATCACAAGCCTCTGCTCAATGAGCGGCACGGAGAGGAATTGCCGGCCTCAGTGAGAATGGGGCAGCGGTTGACCGCTATGTCAGGAAACCAATCGAGTTTGCCACTGGCAGGCACGCCGTTTGGATTCCAGCAGCATGGCCAAAGCGGTGCTTGGATGAGTGATATCTTGCCCCACACCGCGAAAGTGGCGGATGAACTCTGTTTCCTGCACGGGATGCACACCGACGCGATCAATCATGGTCCAGCGGTGACGTTCATGCAGACAGGCTCGCAGTTTCCTGGTCGCCCTAGCATGGGTGCCTGGCTCTCGTATGGTTTGGGGATTGAGAATGACAACCTGCCTTCCTTTGTCGTGCTCACGACGAAGGGCAAAGGTGGTCAGCCGTTGGTGGGACGTTACTGGGGGAATGGCTTTCTTCCCTCGCGTTACCAAGGTGTGCGTTTCCGTTCGGGGAAAGATCCGGTGCTCTACTTGAACAATCCGGAAGGCATTGATCGCGAATCGCGTCGGATGATGTTAGATCGATTGAAGGACTTGCATGAGATTCAAGTCGCGGAAACGGCCGATGCAGAGATCGAAGCGCGCATCGAGCAGTATGAATTGGCTTTCCGCATGCAGGAATCCATTCCTGATGTCATGGATCTTTCTGATGAATCCGCCTCGGTGTTAGAGAGTTACGGAGAGGACGTGAAGAAGCCGGGAAGTTTCGCGGCGAACTGCCTGACGGCGCGGCGTTTGGCCGAACGCGGGGTGCGCTTCATTCAACTCTATCATCCTGGCTGGGACCAGCACGGTGGTTTGCGTGGCGGGATCACGGGTCAGTGTAAGGAAACGGATCAAGCTTCTGCAGCCTTGGTCATGGATCTGAAGCGACGCGGGATGCTCGAGGACACCTTGGTTGTCTGGGGAGGGGAGTTTGGCCGGACAAATTATTGTCAGGGCAAGCTTTCAGCGAAAGACTTCGGGCGGGATCATCATCCGAAATGTTTCTCCCTCTGGATGGCCGGGGGTGGGGTGAAGCCAGGCATGAGTCACGGAAAGACAGATGACTTTGGTTACAACGTCGTTGGAGGCGGTGTCCATGTGCACGATTTTCACGCCACGCTCATGCATCTGCTAGGCATCGATCACGAGCAATTGACCTTCCGTTATCAAGGACGTCGTTTCAGACTTACAGATGTCCATGGGCACGTGGTGAAGGATGTCGTAAAGACGTAGTTGCGAAATGACCAGTCTGTGGTAGAACGACGCCCTTCACGGCCATGAGTGCTAGCAAGAAACTAGAATTTGAGACGGCGCATTTCTTGCACGGCTTGTTTGCGGACGACCTGGAAAACTTAAAGCTCCTCGGAGAGCGCCTCGCGGTCACCCCGACGACGCGCGATGGGTGGCTGAAGTTTGAGGGCGGCAGCCAAGCGGTGGCTTCGGCCTGTGCCGTGATGGCTCAGTTAGAGGAAAGCCAACGCAGCGGCACGCCGGTGACGAAGGAGCTGTTTCTCTTCGCGCTTGAGAGTGTGCGCTCGGATGCGCCTGAGAAGAAGGCGGCCGTCCAGGCGGTGCATGAAGCTCGCTTAACGATTTCGGCAGGCAAACCACCCGTGGTGCCGAAAACGCAGGGCCAGCTCGAGTACCTGCAGGCCATGGATAAGCGGGATGTCATCTTCGGAGTCGGGCCGGCAGGGACGGGGAAGACTTACCTGGCCATGGCGAAGGCGCTCTTTCTTTTGAAACAGGGTTTGGTCGATCGCGTCATCCTCACGCGCCCGGCGGTGGAGGCAGGGGAAGCGTTAGGATTCCTGCCGGGTGATTTGAAAGAGAAGATCTTTCCCTACCTGCGTCCGCTTTACGATGCTCTCTATGACATGCTCAAGCCGGATGAAGTGGAGCGGCTCATTGAGAAAGGCGCGATCGAGATTGCGCCGTTGGCCTACATGCGCGGACGTACTTTGAGCAAAGCGTGTGTCATTCTCGATGAAGCGCAGAATACAACCTGCGAACAGATGTTCATGTGCTTGACCAGGATCGGGATGGAATCCAAATGCATCGTCACGGGCGATGCGACACAAGTGGACCTGAAGCCTAACATTCGCTCAGGTCTGCAAGAGGCGATTGAGAATCTGCAAGAGGTCGATTCCATCGCTTTCCATTTCTTCGAGGAGCGCGATGTGATTCGCCACTCTGTGGTTCGGCAGATCATCGAAGCCTACCGCAAGAAACGGGGCGATTCTTGTGCCACATAGGCAGTGTGCACGGGCGCTAAAGATAGGGAAACCAACTGTTAGGGTGGTTTCTTCGGGCCTTTATCCTTTACAAGGGCTCGCGCCTTTCGGAAATATGGTATTCCGACGACTTAGAAACCCCTCTCGGTGGGTCGGAGCAACCCCAAAGACGAAGGTCTGTACACACTCGAAACATGAAAATACCCATCAATACATTTCCGTGCGCACCGCTCGGGCTCTCCGCATTGCGGGCCGCCTGCCTGGTCGGCTGCGCGTTCATCACCGTTGGAGCGATGTCCGTCAGGGCAGACCTTGCTGACGGACTTGTTGGTTACTGGTCGTTTGACGGTAATCTAGAAGACTCCTCTGAATCCGACCCGCCTGCGAATGGTGTGGGCAAGATCTGGGAAGGGACACATGCGGATGCCCCGGAAGATTTGGCAGACTTCGAGTTGGCTGATCCGAACTACGTGGACGGCAAATTTGGCCAGTCGGTTAAATTCGCTGATTCCTTCTACGTAGAGACGCCTCTTGAATTGGAAGATCGCTTCGACTTTGGGGCGTTGGCTACTCAGGGTCTCGCAGATGAAGACGACCCCGATGAGGAGGATCCAAATGTCAAGGGTTTCACCGTTTCCGCCTGGGTGACGGTGGATCAGTTTTCCAAGTCCTGGCAATGCGCGGTCGCCAAAGGAGAGAGCAACCAATGGCGCCTTCATCGTCGTGGTGACGCCATGACCATGACCGGAAATGGCGGTAGTGGTGACACGCCTGATGGCGACCGGCCTGATGATGGGGAGCCTCAGACCGTCCTCGAGCCGGAGGACGGGCTATGGTACCACATCGTGCTCCGTAGTGATCGGGAGAACGATAACCACAGTTTTTGGGTCAATGGCTTCAAGGATGCCGAGGCGGAGGGCATCACTCCCGAGGGCAACATCATGCCGATGATGATCGGGCAGAATCCTGACACTGGCGACCGTACTTGGGAAGGCAACATTGACGACGTGGCCACTTGGAATCGGCCTCTAACGGACGATGAGATTGTGGAACTCTGGAATGGTGGCGACGGCACGAGTGTCGAGACAGCTCTCGACCCTTCGGATCCAAATGTCGCAGGTTCCAAGTCAAAGAGCATTGGACCGCTCTTGATCTCTACGGACGATACTGAGTTCGAATTCACGATCCGAAACACTGGCGACACAATGCCACTCGAAGTGAGCGGGTTTGTGCTGAGCGGCGCGAACGTGGACAATTTCACGGTTGTGGAATCGCCTACCACCATTGCTCCTGATAGTGTGGGTGTGGTCAAGATGACCTTTAATGCGAATGAGAGTTTGGGAGAATACTTCGCCTCACTGGACTTCACGACGAACGATCCCGATGCTGACGATCAGGCGATTACCGTTGCCCTGAAAGCCTTCGTCCCCAACCCGGTCGGCCCAATTGCACACTTTAAGCTAGACGAGACGGGCGGTACTGAAATTGCGGATGCAACTGGAAATGGCAATGAAGCCAGCTACGACGGGAGTGTGACCCTTGGAGGCGCTGGCCTCGCGGCTGGCACTTCGGTTGCCTTCGTTGGTGGTGGCCAGCTCGAAACATCTAGTGGTTTTCCCTTGGACGATTACTCGATCGTCCTCCATTTCCGCGCAAACGCCTTGGGTGACTTGGGTAACAGCGAGTTGCTCACTATTGTGGGTCAAGGCGAAGCCACGCCTGACACGGCGTTGCTTTTGGCCAGTGGTGATCTCCACTGGTTCGGAGACCCGGATAATCCTACTATCCTCTTCAGCACCGAAGGCGCTCCGGTCGAGGTCGGCACGGTCTATCATGTGGCAATGATCTATGATGGTGCGACGAGCACCGGTAGGATCATTCTGGATGGCGTCGAGGTGGCGAGCGGTGATGTTCCTCAGGCCCCTTCAGATGGCAGGTTCTATGCAGGTGCCTTCAATAGTGCTCTTGGATTCAACGGATCCCTTGATGATATCCAATTCTATGGACGCGTGCTCGACCTGGAGACGGAGCTCCCGCTTCTCATCGGCAATCCTGGCAGAGTCCTCGATCCATTCCTAACTGGAAAGGACCCTGACTCTGACTCTGACGGTCTTACCGACAAAGAAGAGGCCGTGCTCGGGACGGATCCCACAAAGCCGGACACAGACGGTGATGGGCTGAGCGACTTCGCTGAGAACCGCGACACCCTGACTGATCCATTGAACGAAGATACCGATGGTGACCGCTTTAAGGATGGATTGGAGATCGAAAGAGGGACGGACCCATTGGTGTTCGACGGTGGACCAGGTGGTAAAGTCACCATCGTCATTCTAGGCACGGGCACAGAGTCGTTGCTGGGAGGTGATCTCACGGATCCCGAGAACGATGGTCTTGATGAAGCTGGAGCTGGCATGGATCCTTCCTGGAACTGGGTGGCGATCACTGGCAACATCGAAGACGACTTTGGGGATCCTGAGGCAGCCTTCAACATCTTCGACAACCAAGTCGGTGGTGGCGGTGCCAAGTGGTGCTGTGATGATCCTAGTCCAGACAACCCTTACTGGGTGAGTGTGGAATTCGCAGAGGCAATAAGCCTCACTCACTTCACGGTCACCAACGGCAACGACTCGCCTGACAGGGATCCGACCAACTGGCAAATCCAAGGGTCGAATGATGGGGAAAACTTCGAAACGATCTTCGCTGAAGAAGTGGAGTCCATTTGGACTGAGACGCGTAACGAGGTGGCCTTGGTCACGTTGGCTTCTCCAAGCACTCCTTACAAACACATCCGCTACATCGTCTTCGATACTCCTGGTGCCTTGCATCAGCTCAATGAGATTGAGTACTTCGGGAATGTCGCGACGAGTTTGTTAGTGAACGGCTCGTTTGAGGAGCCTGTCTTGGATAACATCAACACGAACAACCTTGGTACGGTCCCGACGGGTTGGAGTCAGACCGGTGATGATGCGACCTGGAACTTGATCCGAAACGATGGGTCTGCTTACGGCAGTGGTGTTGATAATGCCGCCGATGGTTCGCAGATCATCGATCTCAATGGTATCTTCGAGATGTTCCAGAACTTCACGCTCGCAGCCGACTCTAACGTCACGTTCGGAGCCTCATTTGCCAACCGTGAGGGCCATGATGGATCTGATCCTTCCACGGTAGGAATCTATGATGCAGCAGGAACGAATTTGCTCTCTCCTGTAGTCTCCGTAGACACCTCTGCTGAGCCGATCCCTTCGGAAGTTTGGCTTTCTGGACAAGCTTCAGTGACGTTGCCAGCAGGTGACTATCAGTTACGCATCGCGTTGAACAACTTCAACAATGTCGATGCCGTCTTCGCAACGGCGACTCCTCCTGGTGGCAGCACCCTTGGGAATGGCCTCATCGCTTACTATCCGTTGGATGGTGATTTCGATGACAATGTAGGTGATGCTCATGGAGCAGAACAGGGCA
>JBLHHN010000208.1:0-10587 GCA_047616785.1 Verrucomicrobiales bacterium | reverse complement strand
CGAAACTCTCGGCGATCACCGCACGAAAGCCGGCTCTGTAAATGGCTTGCGGCGCGTGCTCACGCGAGCTGCCACAGCCGAAATTCACACCAGAAACCAAGACGCTCGCGCCTATGAAGCGTTCCTCATTGAGAGGATGCTCTTTCGGCGTGCCGTCTTCTTGATACCGCACGTCATAGAAGAGATAGTCGCCGAGACCATCGAAGGTCACGCATTTCATGAAGCGCGCGGGAATGATGCGGTCCGTGTCAATGTCAGAACCAGGAACCGGAACAGCCCGGCCACTAACTTGTTTGATGAGATCGAGTGCCATGTCAGTTAGGAAATGAAAGGTGTTTGTTTGAAAATGAAGTTCGTTTGGTTAGACCGCCGCGCCTTCGACTTCGAAGACTTCGCGAGCGTCACTCACACAACCGCGAACCGCCGCCGCCGCCACCATGAGAGGGCTCATCAGAATGGTGCGCCCAATAGGGCTTCCTTGACGGCCTTTGAAATTTCGATTGCTCGAACTCGCACAGAGTTGATCGCCGATGAGCTTGTCTGGATTCATCGCCAAACACATGGAACAACCCGCCGCACGCCATTCAAAGCCAGCATCGCGGAAGATCTGATCGATGCCTTCCTTCTCACAAAGCACACCCACGATCTGCGAACCCGGCACCGCAATGGCTTTCACATTCTTTGCCACTTTGTGGCCTTTGATGAGACTTGCCACTTCTCGGAAATCTGACAGACGCCCATTCGTGCAGGACCCGATGAAAGCCACATCCACAGGCGTCCCCTTGATCGGCGCGCCTGGCTCTAGCTTCATGTACTCAATCGCTTCTTCGATGCTCGCCCGCTCGGCCGGTGTCTTCGCGTCTTCCGGACGAGGCACGTGTCCTGTGATGGGCATGCCCTGATCAGGACTGATCCCCCATGTCACACTGGGTGCGATGTCTTCAGCACGGATCTCGACAATATCATCATAGTCACAATCGGCATCGGAAGCCACGGCACGCCATTGGGCCACCGCCTTATCCCAATCGGCTCCCTTCGGACTGTAAGGTTTCCCTTCAAGGTAAGCGAATGTGGTGTCGTCAGGATTGACATAACCACAACGCGCCCCGCCTTCGATCGACATGTTGCAGACCGTCATGCGTTCTTCCATCGTGAAACGATCAAACACATCCCCACCGTATTCGTAGGAAAAGCCGATGCCGCCTTTGGCACCTAACTGGGCGATGATGTGCAGGGCCACATCTTTGGCATAAACGCCAGGACCAAGATCGCCATTCACATTGATGCGGCGCACCTTCACCTTGCTCATGGCCATGGACTGCGTGGCGAGCACATCGCGCACCTGCGTCGTGCCGATCCCAAACGCGATCGAACCGAAAGCGCCATGCGTCGCGGTGTGTGAGTCCCCGCAAGCGATCGTCGTGCCAGGCTGGGTGATCCCCTGCTCAGGGCCCACCACATGGACGACGCCCTGTTTCCCGCTCTTGAGATCGAAATAAGTGATACCGAAATCCTCCACGTTGCGGGCCAACTCCTTGATCATGGCATCGGCCAAAGGGTCCGCAAACGGCTCGACTAGTTCATCCGTGGGCACGATGTGATCGACCGTGGCGAAGGTCCTCTCTGGGTGACGCACTGGAAGTCCCAAGTCCCGTAGCATGCCAAAAGCCTGAGGACTCGTGACTTCATGAATCAGGTGGGTATCAATCAGGAGCTGCGTTTGCCCATTGGAAAGCTGCGCGGCGGCGTGTGATTCCCAGACTTTTTCGTAGAGATTTTTACCCATGATATCGTGTTTCGAATTGAGTGCTCAAGGTGCCCGCGACGTCGAACCATGCCAGGGAAATTTGCGGCGAATTGCTATTCTCCCAAACGCGGCATTGGAATGCCACGCTACGTGGCTCGCCAATCGTAGCTCGCCATTCCAATCGCGATGCTGCTGGAATTCCGCTACCAGCAAACGGACGGTGGATCCGTTGAGCGCCCTTCCGAATATACTTGGCCTATTTGCCGCAGCCTACATCTGCTGCCGGTTTATTCTAGCATGCAAGGGTAAGGGTTGGCTGTGCTGTTAGGAGAAACTTCGATAGGTTATGCTAGGGCGCCACGCCTTCGGTTTTCATCCGAGCGGTGGCCAGGGTATCTTCCGGGTTCTCGGAAATGAAGAGGTGCCGGAATTGGAATGTTTGAGGCTGTTTGTTAGAGTGTAGCTGGAGGCCGATGGGTGAGGCTTGGAGCATCTCTGGCTTGTCGGTGAAATCGAAGATTTCGGTTCCATTGGCCGCGCCGCGGATGCGATTGCCGATGACGAGGAACTCGACGAGATTCCAGTCTCCTTTCTCTTCATCCCCGACATTCAGAGTGCCTTGATGGCCTGCGGGTTCGATGCGATTCCGGCGATAGGCATCCCAGATGCCCCAGTCGTGACAGAACATAAGGAGCGGGCCTTTGAACCCGTAAGGGTTGGGACCTTTATCTTCGAAGCGCTCGCCCAAGACAGCCGCGGCGGAGTGCATGGTGGAGTGTTGCGCGGACATGGTTTGTTTCACTTCGAAGATGAGCCGGAATTCGCGGTATGATTTCTTGGTAAAGAGATAGGTGCTCGAGGGCACCTCGCCTTCGTTGGCCCCTTTGATGGTGCGATCGGCTTCCACAGACCAGAAGTTCGAGTCCCCATCCCAGTTTGAAAGATCGCTTCCGGAATTCAGAGCCACCGGTGTTTCCGTGGCGGGAAAGAGAAAACGAGTGTGGTGATCGCCCAACCGAATCTGCGCGGCATGGATGTCGTGGGCGAGACTGGCGATCTTCTTGTCGAGACGTTCGAATCGATCAATCTGCAGTTCGTTCTTGGCCAGGGTTTGGATCACGCCTTTCATGCCTGCGGCCTTTGCTTGTGCTTCTGCGAGAGGCAATCCAGGCTTGATGCCAGGCCTCTTATGCCCCACATGACTGAGCCAGGCAGCGTGCAGGAGGGACTGGCGTTGACTCACACGTTGGTAAATATCGGCATCCAGAGGCTTAGGCTTCATGCCCCACGCTTGGAGAATCGCATCCGCCATCACGCGATGACCGTCTTCATCCATGTGCACGCCGTCTGTGGACATGGCGTAATGAGGCTCGGACTTTCGGCGATCCGCCAGGACGTCGCTGATCGGCGTGTGCACATCGATCACCATGTCCACCTGATCTTTCTGTGTTAGAATCCATTGGGCGTAGCGCTCGATGACGCTATCATAATCCTCAGAGATCATGGTCCAAGCGAACTCCTTGCCATCGACGGGAACGAGTTTCCCTTGCTCCCGCATGGGCAAGGGATCGAAGGGTGGTGGCGTGAGCAGAATGACATAGGCCCCAATCGCCTTGGCTTTCGTGACAATCGTGGTGATGCCTTTCTGATAGGCTTTGAAACGCCCCTCATCGAAGGGGTGGTAGATCCCATCATTCATCCCATAACAAACCACCACGACATCGGGCATGACTTTATCCAGCGCACGTTCCAAGCGCTCTTGGACATTCGGGCGAGGGAAAGGATGCGAGGGTTCGGACAAGCCGGTGCAAGTCTCACTGGACAGACCGAGATTGATCCATTCCAGCCCTTCCGTTTCGCGATGCTCCTGGAGGAAATACGCTTCCAGCATCGTGATGAACTGCCCGGAATTGGTGATCGAGTCTCCAAGGAAGAGTATCTTTGCTGATGACGCGAGGAAGGCGATGGGCTCTTCCCTCCCATCATCGACTTGGCCTACCAGCTTCAGCTGCGCTGCGGCGTGGACCGCCGAAATGAAGACGAAGCAACCGATCAAACGAGCGAGGTATGAGGTCATCCCACCATTCTAGCCAGCCAATCCCACAAGACCATGCAAAAAGTCGACACAGAAACAGCCCGGGACACAGAGGCCGCCGGGCTATCTAAAAAATCAGTCTTACTCGTCCAGAGACTAGGACTTGTAACGCAAGCGCTTCTTGTGGCGATTGGCCTTCAGACGTTTGCGACGCTTGTGATTGTTGATCTTCGCTTTCCGGCGTTTCTTAAGTGATCCCATGATTGTAACGTTCGTTTTTCGAGGTGATTGACTGGCCTAGAGAACCACTTTATTGAGTGGATACTCGATAATCCCTTCGGCGCCGTGCGCTTTCAATTCAGGGATAATCTCGCGAACCACCTTTTCCTCCAAGACTGTCTCGATAGCGAGCCAGCCTTCTTGGCTAAGTTGATTCACAGTGGGCAAGCGGAGTGAGGGTAGGGTGTCGAGTACGCTTTGCAACTGGTTTTCAGGCACATTCATCTTGAGCCCAACTTTATCGCGGGCCTCTAAGGCGGCCTTGAGCAGGAGAACGATGCGTTCCATCTTTGCGCGTTTCCATGGGTCGGCTGCCGCTTGGCGATTGGCAATGAATTGGGGGAAGGACTCCATCAGGGTGGCGACGATCCGCAGGTTGTTCGCTCGTAGGGATGAGCCGGTCTCGGTGATGTCGACGATGGCGTCGACCAGATCGGGAACTTTGACCTCGGTGGCTCCCCAACTGAACTCCAGCTTGGCTTCGACGCCGTGCTCCTTGAGGAAGTTTCGGGTCAAATTCATCGCCTCCGTGGCGATGAGTTTCCCCTGCAAATCCTTGACGTCTCTGATCGGAGAATCCTCTGGCACGACGAGCACCCAGCGGGTGGGATTCGTTGTCGAACGGCTGTAGGGAAGGTCGGCGAGGACCTCGACATCCGCCTCATTCTCAGCCACCCAGTCCTTGCCCGTGATCCCGCAGTCGAGGAATCCTTGATGCACGTATCGGCCAATTTCCTGCGCGCGGAGCAAGCGCGCGCGCAGCTCGGGATCATCGATCTGTGGACGGTACGAACGAGAAGCCCCGTGAATGTCATACCCGGCTTTGGCCAGGAGATCGAAAGTGGGTTTCTCTAGGCTGCCCTTGGGCAACCCAATCTTAAGGATACGTTCGTCGGCACTCATGTCTTCAGGCCCGTTTTTCGCGGGGATGGGTGCCATAACGCATCCCCGCCTCGTTTCCAGTAAAATCCTCGGCGGCTTCCAGATCGGGCAGTCTATCCACTGGTGCCGAGGCATTCACAGGTTGGAAAACCAGTTCCTTTCGCAGGCAGTTCTTTCCTTATTTGTCTTGGCGTCATTTCTCGAAAGCAAGTATGTTTCCCAAGCTTACACACGTGTGTAGAACAAAGAACCCTGAACCCAAATCCAAGAAAGCACCCCACGGCTGCTTTTCCAATCGCCCAAGCAATGCCTGGCTCCAAGTCAGTCTACGCCCCCAACACAAATACATAACTCCATGAAAAGAACCCATAAAGCCCGAGGCTATATTCTAGCCCTCTGCGGTTTGTTATCCTTACAAACCCTCACTCACGCGCAAAGCGACGTGACTCAACCTGGAGATCCTTTGATCGCCAGCTCAGACAACAACCCTGGATCCGAAGGCGTTGCCAACGCGATCGATGGCCAGCCTACCAAGTACCTCAACTTTGATACCGTCGGCACAGATGGTGTTCCGTCAGGATTTGTCGTTTCTCCTGCGGTTGGGCTGACGCTTGTCACCGGCGTCTCTCTTCAGTCAGCGAACGACGCCGTCGAGCGTGATCCTAAGTGGATCCGAATCGAGGGCTCCAATGATGAAGCTCCCACGTGGGAAGCAGGAGCCTGGCAGATCATCTATGAGAATGAGGCCATCGTCCCTTGGGAAGAAGTGTTCCCAGATGACAATCGGTTCCAGATTCAGAAGTTCTCCTTTGAGAATGACAAGCCATTCCTTCACTACCGATGGACGACCGTTGAAGTCCAAGGTGCGGGTGCCAACAGCATGCAGATCGCTGAAGTCGAGCTGCTCGGCGGCGTCCTGCCTGGCGATGTGACTCAGCCCAGCGATGCCTCGATCGCCAGCTCAGACAACAGTCCTGGATCTGAAGGAGTCGCCAATGCATTCGACAATCAGCCGACCAAGTATCTGAACTTTGACACGATCGGCACCGACGGTGTCCCTTCAGGATTTGTCATCACGCCCGCCGTTGGATTGACCCGTTTGGTCGGCATCACTCTCCAGTCTGCCAATGACGCCGTCGAACGCGATCCGCTTTCCATCCGATTGGAAGGGTCCAATGACGGATCTCCCACATGGGAAGCCGGAAATTGGGAAGTGATCTATGAAAACACGGCCATCGATGCCTGGGAAGTCCTTTTCCCGGACGATAACCGTTTCAAAACTCAGGCGTTCACGTTTGATAACTCCAAGCCCTTCAAGCACTATCGTTGGACGACCGTCCAAGTCCAAGGTGCAGGTGCCAACAGCTTGCAAATCGCTGAAGTGGAATTGCTGGGTGAGGTCCTTCCTGGCGATGTGACTCAGCCAGGCGATGCCTTGATCGGCAGCTCAGACAACACTCCTGGCTCTGAAGGCGTTGCCAATGCAATCGACAATCAGCCGACCAAGTATCTGAACTTTGACACGGTCGGCACCGACGGTGTTCCGTCAGGATTTGTCGTCACGCCTGCGGTTGGAAGAACCGTCCTGTTTGGACTGACCATGCAGTCAGCCAATGATGCCATAGAGCGCGATCCGCTGAATATTCGTCTCGAAGGCTCGAATGATGAGGCCCCCACGTGGGAAGAGGGAAACTGGACCACCATTTACGAAAACACCGCTGTCGAACCTTGGGAAATTCTTTTCCCGGACGACCACCGCTTCCAAACGCAGACCTTCATTTTTGACAATAGTGCGCCCTACGCTCACTACCGCTGGACGACAGTGGCAGTCCAAGGCGCTGGCGCAAACAGCATGCAGATTGCTGAAGTGGAATTGCTAGGCCGGTCCGCTCCCGTGGATGTGACCCAGCCTGGAGATCCTCTCATCGGGAGTTCGGACAATACTCCTGGTTCTGAAGGCGTTGCCAATGCGATCGATGATCAGCCCACGAAGTATCTGAACTTTGATACGGTTGGTACCGATGGTGTTCCGTCAGGGTTTGTCGTTTCTCCTTCGGTGGGAGGCACCACGGTCATTGGCGTCAGCTTGCAATCAGCAAACGACGCCGTCGAGCGTGATCCGCTGAACATTCGCCTTGAAGGCTCGAACGACGAAGCCCCCACATGGGAGACCGGCAACTGGGACGTCCTTTATGAGAATGCAGCCATCCCTGCTTGGGAAACAACTTTCCCAGATGATAACCGCTTCCAGACTCAGGAGTTCTTCTTTGGTAATAGCAATTCCTACCTTCACTACCGCTGGACGACTGTCGAAGTTCAAGGTGCTGGCGCGAACAGCATGCAGATTGCTGAAGTCGAGCTTCTAGCATTCAGCACATCCGCCGATTGTAGCAAAGCCCAGTTCCTCACACAGCCCGTGGACACCCCCGTGCTTGCTGGTGTTGGCGGAAGCGCTGAGTTCTTCACCAAAGTCAACGGCCCTTGGCCGGTGCAGTGGTACAAGAATGGCGAGCCCATCGCAGGTGCTGTCCAGACCCGCTACTCCACGGAAGCGATTGACAATGCTGATGACGTCTACACCGTCGAGATCGTCGGCTGCGAATCGAGTGATGAAGTTCAGGTGTTCCTCTATGATCCACTGGATCAGCCAGAAAGTATCGGCCTCAACTTCGTCGGTAGTGGTGCCAACGGCGCTCCTACGGCGGTTGGAGTCGAGAACATCGGCGGTAGCCAACTCCAGGCTTACTGGAACAACTCCGTCCCCGATGGTGGTGTCGGCATTGCTACTGGTGAGATCTCCACTCTGCTCACCAGCCGCAACGAAGTCACCGAGATCTCGGTGGAATGGGAGACAGCCAACTCATGGGGTGCCGGTACCGGTACCGATGATACCACTGCCAAACTGCTCAATGGTATCGTCGAAGGTGGCGGAGATGTAGACTCTGCTTCCACCATCACGTTCCGCAACGTGCCTGAAGGCTCCCACTCATTGCTCATTTATGGCGTGGGACGTCCATTGTTGTTCCCGATCGCGGGTTTCAAGCAGGTCGAGACAGGAGAGACCGTCTATGTGGCACAGTGGAATGCAGACGAACACAATCCCAATCCGATCTTCCAGCAAGTCACGAGCACAGACCCAGCCGCCGCAGAGGCCGGCAACTTCGTGCGCTTTGATAACATCCAGCCTATCAACGGTGTCGTTTCTTTCGAGTTCTGGGAAGAAGTGCCTTCCGAGGCCGATGGCACCCTAGCGGTGAACGCGGTTCAGTTGGTTCTGAACGCGCTCTTCGATCCACCGCTCGGTGGCCCCGATACGGATGGCGATGGTTTGCCAGATGTTTGGGAGAACGGTCTGTTAGGAGATCTTAGCAACGACGGTGCTGGCGACTTCGATGGTGATGGGCTCAGCAATGCGCTTGAATTGGCCAACAAAGTCGACCCAGCGCACAAAGACACCGATCGCGACGGTCTAGAAGACGGTGCTGAGGTCAACACCCATGGCAGTAGTCCTTCCAAGGTCGATACCGACGGTGACACTCTGGATGACGCGGCTGAGGTGAACGTGTTTAACACGAATCCTGCTCTCGCAGACACTGATGGTGACGGAGCCTTGGACTCTGTGGAAGTGAACGTCGAGTTCAATACCGATCCTAACAGCGCCGCTTCGGTGCCAGACGTGATCGTGGCTGTGCAATCTGGTCCATGGATGTCCCCGGCCACCTGGGGCGGCACCGCACCTGTTGCTGGTAAGAAATACACGGCCTTGCGGGGCATCGCTAACAAATTGACCACTGAGTCTGGTGCGTTTGCCGGTGATTCACTGACATTGATCGGATCCACCTTGAGCCTCACTCATGGAGGTTCTGCCGATGTCAATTTGGTCTTGAGCGGCGCGACGCTTGAAGCTGCCGGAGACAATGAGATTAGCGGTCGAATGACCTTCGTTGGCGATTGCACGATCAATGCCGGAGTCAATCAAGTCACGATCAACTCACTCTTGATCGGCACCGACGGCCTCACCTTCACCGGTGGCGCTGTGGACGAGCCTTCGGGGGACACCATCATCAATGGTCCCGCGAGTCAGCTCTCTGGGGATATCGACATCATTGGCACTCAAGTCAGCATTCTGTCAGGCAATGGCCTGGGTGGTGCTGGTGAAGGTGATGTGCTCCTCTACGGTGGCGGACTTGCTTCAGGCGCTGCTGTCAGTTTCTGCGGAGATCTCATCATCCGAGGAGACGCGTTTATCTTGGCACTCGTCAGTGAAATCACGGTTCGCGATCTGAAAGGATTGCTCGCCGACGGAACGCCACAGTTCAGCCTCCGTGATATCCTCGGTGGTGACAACGCAACCATTCCCTCACAGAGCCTCATCGACGATATCGGCTTCGGAGATGATCAAGTGACCGGCGGCGGAAACCTCGTTCTCGATGACGCGGTGGAATGTTCCGGCCCAGGCTGTGACGATGACACCTTGGACACCGACGGTGATGGCGTCACGGACTGTGACGAGGTTCTCGTCAACGGCACCAATCCTAACAGCGCAGACACCGATGGTGACGGCGTTGAGGACGGCGTCGAGATCGCTGATGGCACCAACGCGAAGACCGCTGACTCAGATCGAGACGGACTCAACGATGGCGCTGAGAAGATCGCCGGTTCTGATCCTCTCAACAGGGACACGGACGGTGACAGTCTTTCTGACGGTCAGGAAGTCTCTGAGTTGAGCACGGATCCAACGAAAGCGGACTCCGATGGAGACGGCGTCAATGACCCGGCAGAACTCGCCTTCGGCGGGGATCCGAACGATGCTGGCAACACTCCTCTGGGTGCTGCTTACACGGGCTTTGAAACAGCTCCTATCGGTGCCACCTCATTTGTCTATGCAGGCGCTGAAGTCGGTTGGGATGGTCCCGTCACCGGCACAGTCGGTGTGGTCTCTTCGCTCATCGTGGCTGACGCGCCCGTCGCTCTCGCAGGCAAGCAGCTCCTGGTTCACAATGGCAATCTCAATACCACCACCGACGCCATCGCCATTGACACTCCAGCAGACGCCGTGGTTTCGGTGGATGTCAGAGTCTTCCAGGACAGTGTTGGCTTTGAGAATGCGGACTTCATTGATCTGTGTGTTCAGACAAGCACGGACGGAGTGAACTTCGATAACGAGATTTGCTTCCTCTCTATTGGAGGCAGGATTGATGAGCTGGAGGAATACCTACGCGACGCGTTGGAAGACGCGCTCGACGCCGAAGCAGTCGAGGCAAATGCAGCGTTCGTGACCTTCTCCTCAAGTGCAGGTGATATCCCAGCGGGAACCACCCACATTAAGGTGAGGATCAATGCCGTGAACGACAGTGCCTCGGAGAGGTTCTTCTTCGATAACATTAGTGTCACTGGCACCAATGGATCGACTGACGCGGGCGTGGGTCCAGTGGTTGGAGACGGCTTCGTCTTCGATCCTAGCTTCGCCATTCCTGCAGGCACCGCTTACGAGTTGGAGTACTCCTCCGATCTCGTGACCTGGGAAGTCATCGCAACGGACCAGACTGGCCCAGCGACGGATGGGGATGCTGCCCGTAGTGCACAGCCCGCCGGTTACTACCGCGGCGTGACGCCATAGTAAGCCTCACGTTCACCTAAAGAA
>JBLHHN010000207.1:0-10604 GCA_047616785.1 Verrucomicrobiales bacterium | reverse complement strand
GGCCCCCAGTGAGAGGCGCATGGAATAATGCGCCTCTCACTGTATCAACATCACTTTGTTGCTTCCTGCCATGCCTAGGAAAACTCATCCGAAGAATCCCCACGGCAAGGAATGAAACTCACCACGGCAAGGAATGAAACTCACCACGGAACAGAACGAAACTCACACGTCACCCATTAGCTATATCTCCACGGTCATAAACGCCTCGGAACACTGTGCGGCCACCACGGACTTCAGCAAAATGAAAGGGCGACCCAGGGCCATCATGATCAAATTGGTCGGGATCGGGGAGGTCAGCCCATTGTCACCAGGCTCGGCGAAACAGGGCTGGACCTCACAGATCAACCCCTCTTCAAAGGCCGCCGCGGCAGGAAACCACAAGTCTGCCGCATAGGCCTCGACGTTTCCGACCAACCACGTCGGTAAACGGCGTCGGCGACCAAAGTGATACTCTTCGTCCTCGATCAATGCTGCCAGCGCCCGCTCATTGTCATTCTCAGGGCTTCCAAAGTGGCCCTCGGCCAAGGGCCGTCCTTGCCTTGCCTTGACCATGGCCTCATCAGCGCCTTCCCCAAAAGCCACGACCACCAGAGCCGGCGAACTTTGGCCCTCATGAAGGATCATCGTGTTGGCCATGACAATGTGCGTAAATACGATTGGAGCGTGTTGGGCAGTATTCTGGTACCGACGTTTGAGTTCGTCGTCCAAGATGCCCCGATTCTTCGCGATGCCGCGAGCGCCTTTGACGAATACTCCAACGCCAGTCGCCATCTTCGCTATCCCTTTGGTGAAATGAATGTCCTGAAGGAAGACATCGGACGCCTCGGGCCTAGCAAAGAAATCGATGCACCCAGACCGCAATCTTGCCTCCACTTCAGCTGACTTGAGTTCATCCATTCCTGGTAAAGGTTTATCCATCACATGACCTATCAGACTCGAATGAGGCTCGAATGAGACTAGCAAGCAACAATGAATTGATGGCGCTGGCCACACAACCTAGAAGGCCGTGCTACCTTATGGTAGCGCAGCAAGAGTAGCCCCGGGCTTCCAGCCTGAAATCCCTCGCGAAGCGCCAAAGACTAACACATCAAATCCAGGCATGAGTTCATCCATCTTACGGCGTATCAAATATGAGCGAGACTAGCAAGCTTCAATTCGTGCTAGGATCGGTCTTTGATGGCGTCAGGATCGAACCGAATGCCCAAAGATTTCCTCATAAGAAATTGGATCGACGGTTCCTGATTGCAGCTCACTAGCCCGCTTTGCGGAAATCACGTCGGCCTCAAGATCGGACCGATAACCATCCAGAACGTGCCTACCCGAGTCACATCTTCCGGCGGCAGTTTCCGGATTTCCTCAATGAGCGTGTCTGCGTTCATCCTCCCATGATAGCACACTCTCCCCTGACAGCGCAACGCGTTGTTCCTAGTTCTAGTTCCACACAGCCTGGAAGGCCGTGCTACACTGGGATGGTGCCTTCGGCGGGACGCACGATTTGCGTGATAGGGCCGCCAATGCCAAGCGGTTCATTTCGCAGATCTGGATGGAAGATTCGTTTCTCGTGGAGATCCAGCCATAGCCCACACACAAGCACAAACACACCGCCTCCGATGACGCCCAAGGCGAGGCCTTTTCCAATGAGGCCGTCTGGAGAGATGACCACATTGAGCAGCGCTCCAATGGCTAACAGATAGTAAACGTATTGGAAATGACTCCGACGCTCCGTTTGCCGATCCCAGAGTTTCTGATTCTCGGCGGTCCAGTAGGCGTCGTATCCGGGACGGGGCGCGCCTTCATTGCGCTTGTGCTGGTAGGGATAGACAAAGATGGAGCAGGCGATGATCAGCAACAACGCTAGTGTTCGGCACTTTCTCTCGCCCACAACGATGGACACGATGAAGAGAAGCAGGCTGAAGCCGATGCCGTAGGTGAAGAGCGGCTCCATGAGCAAGTGCAAATAGCCATCCTCGCTAAAGATCCGGAAGAGCGCGTGTATCTCGCGTATGAATTGCATGAAGTCGCCTATCATAAGAGCTCGGGTTGTTCGTAACTTGATCGCGGCGCTTTCAGGCCAAGCTTGGCATACGCCGAAGGCATGGCCACACGTCCGCGAGGCGTGCGTTTGAAGAAGCCCTGCATGATGAGGTAGGGCTCATAGACATCTTCGATGGTGGAGGCATCCTCGCCCACCGCGACCGCCAGTGAACTCACGCCCACGGGACCACCGCTAAACTTGTAGATCATGGCTTCCAAGATCCGCTTATCCATCTCGTCCAAGCCGTCTTCATCGATCTCTCGCATGGCAAGCGCATCCTTTGCCACCTTCTCCGTGATCACGCCATCGGCCTTCACTTGTGCGAAATCTCGTGACCACCGCAGCAGCATGTTCGCGATTCGCGGCGTCCCACGCGACCGCATGGCGACCTCACGAGCACCCGCTTCTTCCACTTCCACATCGAGCAGTTTCGCGGATCGCAGAATGATCGTCGTCAACTCATTGACAGGATAATAGTCTAACCGATCCGTCAGTCCGAAACGTGAGCGCAACGGCGCTGTCAACATTCCCGCGCGTGTCGTCGCACCAACCAAAGAGAACGGTGGTAGTGAGAGCCGAATGGTGCGTGCGTTAGGTCCTTGATCGATGATGATGTCCAATTTGAAATCTTCCATCGCTGGATAGAGGTACTCTTCCACACTCGGATGCAGCCGATGGATCTCATCGATGAAGAGCACGTCGCCTTCCTGAAGATTGGTCAGCACCCCGGCCAGATCACCTGCCTTATCGATCTGCGGCCCACTCGTGATGTGGATCTTCGATCCGACCGCGGTGGCAATGATGTGGGCCAAGCTCGTTTTCCCCAAACCCGGAGGGCCACTCAGAAGGATGTGCCCCAAGGTGTCCCCGCGGCGCTTGGCCGCCTCCACCATGAGCATCAGACGATCTTTCACCTTCTGCTGACCGCAGAAATCATCAAAGGCAGGTGGGCGGAGCGAGTGTTCGAAAGCACGATCCGGAGTCTCGTCGGACTCATTGTAAATATTCTCTGTCAACAGACCCGCATGGTAAAGGCTAGATCTCCTATAAACCTTGATAGTTTATAAATCCATACCTTTTGACGAGATGCTCCTACCTGTAGACGTATTGGAGAAACTTCTCTCGATCGGCCTCAGGAGGGGCGTCAATGTCCTCGACCACGTAGCGATTGCCTTCCATGTCGACGATCAATTTCCCATTCTCGCCAAACTCGGTGGCCTTGCCATTCGTCCAGCGCATGATGAATTGGGTCCGTCCACTTGTGCTCTCGATGTCGAAATCGAGGAATCCTTGGGAGAGCCTGAGTTCATGAATTCCCAATGTGAGGCGGAGTAAGTAACGGCGTTGGAGCGCCCCAGTAAGGACTGTCTGTGACTCTTCCGGCCATTCGGTGAGATCGCGAATGATGCCGAGTTCGGTGTCATCGCCGTCCTTATCCCATGTGCGTATACTGAGGTATTTGTCAGGCTGAGAGGCAGGAAAGGCACGGATCAAGAAAACCCGATGGCTTTCGTCGTCGATCTCCACACGCAACTGATCGTCCTTGAGAGCGAACATGGTGGCATCGGGATCGAGCCAAAGGAGATCCTCTCGCGTTAAGAGCTTGTTCGTTTCTTCCTCTTCGATCACTTCGGGATCTTCTTAAGAATGGACGCTCAATCGATCGACGTTAGGATCTTTGGAAACCTGGGTTGGGATCTTCACAAGCCGGGCATAAGTCCCGTCTCCCTTGTCCAAGCGTTCGGCATGGGTGCCTTCTTCGATGATGCGCCCCCGATCGAAGACGAGGATGCGATCGGCGTTCCAGAGTGTGGAAAGACGGTGCGCGATGGCAACTGTGGTTCTGCCTTTGATCAGAACTTCCAAGGCTTCTTGAATACTCTTCTCAGCTTCGGCATCGATGTTACTCGTGGCTTCATCGAGCACGAGAATCTTGGGATCGTAGAGAAGAGTTCAGGCGATTGAGAGCCGCTGTTTCTCACCGCCGGAGAGGCCAGATCCACGCTCTCCAAGCCGCGTTTCATAGGCGAGTGGCTTGTTGCAGATGAAGTCATGCGCACCTGCAGCCTTGGCTTTGGCCAAGCCTTCTTCGACGCAGATCTCGTCCTGTCCATAAGCCAGATTGCTCCAGACGGTGCCGCGGAAGAGGAAAGAATCTTGAAACACAATCCCCATATTCTTGCGCAGTTCCTTCATGGAAAGTTCGCGTACGTCAATGCCATCAATCAGGACCCGACCTTCTTGCGCATCGTAGAATCTTCCTAGCAAGTTAACCATTGTGGACTTGCCAGAACCGCTGCGGCCCACGATGCCGACCATTTCGCCCGGAGCCACTTGGAATGAGATGTCCTTCAGCACGGGCTGATTATGATCGCAGCCAAAGGTCACCTGATCGAGCTCAATCCCACCTTTCGGATCAGGCCATGGCGTGGGCTCATTGGGCCCCATGATCGTGAGTGGCGTGTCTAGCAGTTCCATCACACGCGTGCTTCCTGAGAGGAAGCTCGTCAACCATGTGGTGAAGTTAGACAGAGCTCCCAGAGGTGCGTAAAACATCGCGAGATAGGCGAGGAATGCGATCAGCTCGCCAAGGGTCATTTCATTTCCAATCACGTCTTGGCCACCCACAGACCACGCGATGAGGCCGCCCAGACTGAAGACGACCTGCATGGTCGCCGAATAGCGCGCATTGGCATACTCCACCCACACACGCCAATCGCGGAGATACTCGGCGGCGGATTGAAACCGCTTGTTTTCCTGCTCTTCTTTGGCAAACGCCTTGACCACGCGGATGCCGGAGAGCATCCCGCTCAGCGCCGTCATCTGCTTGGCGGAAGCATCCCAGAGGCGGTAGTAACGCGGGTAGACCTTCCGCCAGAAGAACCACGATCCCAAAAAGACGAACGGTACAGGAATCAAAGTGAATAGTGCTAGATTCGGATTGAGCCACACTAGCATCGCCCCGACCACCGACCAGCTGGCCGATCTGGAGGAGGAATCCACCGGTGAGTTGATGAAGCAAACCGTGCAGGACCTCGCTATCATGCGCGACTCGGGAAATGAGAAAGCCGACTTCATGGCGGTCGTAGTAGGAGACGGCCATCTTCTGCTGTTTCTCGATTAACTGTTTCCGTAAATTGCGCGTGAGACTGGATCCAATGAGGGAGGAGAGCCGACCTTTGATGATGCCCACGACGGAAAGGAAAATGCGCGAGAAGGCTAGGCCCAAAGCCACGAAGAGCAGGGCTTTGCTCACATCCACATCGGCGCCTGCTTGGCCCATGAGCAGATGGTCCACCATTTACTGTTGCAACTTGGGTGGGACGAGTTCCGCCATGATGCCAATCATGGTGAGGACCACGACCATCAAGCCGCCGCGCCAATGCGGCGCCAGAAGCTCCCACACTCGCCCCATGATCTTTCCCTTTTGAAGGCAGCGCGGGCAGGATTCCTGATTCTTTGCTAACCTAAGATGACACTCTGGGCATTTGACAGGATCCAAAGGTTCGTCTGCCAGAGCCTCAGCCTCGGCGAGAACGTCCTCATCCACGGAATCTTCCTCTTCTTCTTTGTCTCGTTTCTCACAGCGGATGTCCAATCGGCGAGACACTTTGTGAAAGCGATCGGAGAAGGCATTGGAAAAGCTCAGAAGATCGGTCCATTCACCATCGATCCGTACTTGGAGCAATCCGCAACCGACACAGGCCACCGTTCGAACAGATTCCACGGCGGTCCACTCATGACGTTTGAGGATCTCGCAAGTGGACTCGCAGATGACGATCGGTCGTGCTCACCAACCATTAGCGTTCTGTGAGGCCATCGAACGTGATGTCCGTATCGACCAAGAGGTCTGTCTGATAGATGGGGCAGCCGTTCTCGGATAGGACCTCCGCGACAGCTCCTGGAATAGGTAAGATCTAATTCAAAGGATAACGTGAGTTTGTAGGTCGTAGAAACGTAAGGGCTCGTAGAAGTTACGTTCTAAGTATGGGGCTAATTCCTTGACCGACTATGTATACATGTATACTTTTTTGTATGCTATTACAACTATCCATTGACTCACCCGGACTCCGTATGGAGACGATCCTCAGTGGTGACGCTTTACCTAAACTTCTGGACCTCGTTCAACAGCATCACGTTGAAGACATCCCGCCCGATCAGGCTCGACCTCATGACGGGCCACGCCGAGGCCGTGGCTGGCGGCGCTGCGCAGACCAAGTCACCGTTGAGCTGGATGAGGCGGCGAAACATACACGGGAAGAGATACAAGGATTCTCCGGCACAGAAGCGCTCTTCAAGCGGATTGCTCCTCAAACTTTTCCTGTGAAATTCCTCGTACTCGCGGCCTGGCACGAGGCCACCGCTCAGCGTGAAAAGGCCGACTCTGCCTTCAGCGGTCGCCACCTCGTTCACGCACTCATCGGTCTAGGCGAGACACCACCAGCCAATCCTGCTCGCGATGTGCAGCAAGCCATCGCACAAGGCTGGCTAGCTAGGTCAGGTCACCGACGCCTCAACGTGACCAATGCTGGTTGGGCACATTTACGCGAGACGCTCGGCAGCAGTGATGATGAGACGGTAATCGTGTAGCTGCGGCGCTTCGCGATTGGCCACAGGCTGGAAGCCTAGGCGACATCATGCTAGAAACTAACAATCAAAGAATTTCTTGGGATCGACAGGCTTTTCGGTGCCGTCTTTCTGATCCTCTTTGGGCGACTCGGGAGCGGCTTTCTTGGGATCATCATCAGGGGTCAGCGTCTCTCCGGGCTTGGCGGGGACGATCTTGATCTGGTCCGGGCTCTTGAGCTTGATCTGGTAGCGGTCGCGGTACTTGTCGACGGTGCCGGTGACTTCGATGACTTGGTCTTTATAGAGATCGACCGGCTTGCCTTCTTTGAAAGCAACGACGTCATCCGAAAAGCAGACGACGACAAAGTGATAATTGGCGAAGTTGAGGAACTGAATGCCGCCACTGGACTCCCCTGTACGAGTGACTTTGCCACGGACGGTGACTTCCTTGCCTAACTGTTCCGGAATCTTTTCCGCATCAGTGACGGCGATGACGGCGGGCTTAGGCTTAGTTTCGTCAGCGAGAGCCGTCTGCGGAAAGATTGCTGCTGCCCAACAGAAGACGCACATCACGATGTTAGAATTCATCATACTTCTTGTCTCCGAATTTGAGGGCGCGTTTGCCGGTGTAGGTCTTGCCGTCATTGACGATGCTGAAATCACCGCCGGTCTTCAGTGCTAGCTCCGCGAGACGGGCAGCCACGGTGCCAGGCATTTCCATGGAAATGGTGTTCAACGACACGCCGGTGGGGACCAATGCGAGCATAGTATCACGGAAGGTTTCCCACGCTTTCTTGTTCGTGATGAACTCATTGAGGAATTCGTTGATGCTCGCGTTCTGATCCATTTTGATGTAATCCTGACAGATACCATCCGTCAGTAGATAGACGAGGTCCGCCTTGGGAGCGATCTTCATGGCGGGTCGAAATCCGCTCATCCAGATGGTGCCTCCACCCGTCTGAGTGCCTGCCAGGGCCATGCCTTTGATGCGACTGATCGTCTCTTGTTTGTTCTTCTTGCTAGCAGCCTTCCAAGTGACATCGAGGGCAATGTCTTGCATGCCCTGGCGTCCCATGACGGCGCGATCTCCTGATTTCTCGTCTTCAAGCCAGGGCATCCCTGAAAAGAAGATGACCGTATAGCGCATCGCGGGATCGAGCTTGTCGATAGACTCGATGAGTTCGCGCTTCAGCACAGCTTGACGGGTGTCTCCTTCGGAATTCGTGCCTGCCATGCTGCCAGAGAAATCCACGATGTAGCACACACGCTGGGCTTTCTTCTCTTCACCGAAGAAACGCACTGAACCGCCGCCGCCTCCTCCGGCGCCGTCGCCCCAACCGCTGCCCATGCCAAAACTATCACCAGCACCAAAGATATCGTCCGTGATTTCTTCGATCTCGACCACAGGAACGGCAAGCGCCGAAGTCGTATCGGCGGCGATGACAGCGACTCGGCTGGCACTGGAAGACGATGGCTTCTGAGGCAAATTCTGCGCGATGGCTTTCTTCTCGACCTGTTCCTGATGATCTTCCGGCGCCTTGACTGACATGATCACAGTCGGCTCTTGAAGCGCACCTGGTTTTAAAATCCAGAAGAGGCAAAGCAGAACGATCACGGCGTGCAAGATGCCCGCTAGCAAGACGGCGGTGGCGCGACTTTTCTTCTTGGCTTTCATCTGGGTCGCCTCGATACGGCTCGCCAACTGCGAAGAATTCAGACCTTGCGAAGGCGTGGGCTGTGCTAGCACAGCACCTAAGGCGGCAGCCTTCGGCGCAGGTTGTTGAGAAGCTACGACAGCGATCGCGCCTGCGCTGGTTGCTAGTTTAGAAGAGGCGTCCGCTGCAGGGCGTTTGCCCTGTTTGGCTACGGTGACAACTTTCTTTGCCTTCTTCGGTTCGAGCACTAGTTCCGGTTCAACGGTGAGTTCTGGCTCAGGAATGACTTCGACTTTGGCAACGGGTTCCGGTGCTGACACAGGTCCATCCAAGGAAGCCTCAAATTCTGAACTCATGTAGGCGTCATCTAAAACAGTCGCCGTCGTGTAATGCTTGCGAGCGTCTTCTGTCAGGCCCAAGGCCAGAAAGACGTGCGCCTTGAGCCAATGGGCCTGAGCACAGCCTTTGTTCCGCCGCAGAGCACGATCGACAAATGGAGCAGCCATCGTCGGTTGCGCAGTGACCAGATGTTCGGCAATGAAGAGTTCGTCTTCTTCATTTTCTGGCACTGAGGGAGTCGCGGCGAGGATCTCTTGAGCGTCTTGTGGCGCTCCTTCGTCCAGTAATAGCTCGGCTAAATGGCGGCGAGTTTCCCAATTCTCAGGGGCCGTTTCCAGAGCGATCCGTAAGATCTTAATGGTCTTGTTCATAGCACGTGAAAGGGCGAAGCATGGTCAAAAGACAACCCGAATAGGATTGCATCGCCGCACCCTTATGACCAGTGAAAAGGCAATGAAGCCTCCGCTAGCGCAATCGGTAAACGATCCGTGCTTTGTCCGTGTCGTAAGGGGACATTTCCAATTTCACGCGGTCTCCAATGACGAGGCGGATGAAACGCTTGCGCATTTTTCCAGAAATGTGGGCCAAAACGGTGTGCTCAGATCCATCAAGCTTCACCCGAAACATGGTGCCCGCCAAGACAGCAGCGATCGCACCCTCTACTTCGAAACACTGCTCAGCAGCTTGCTCAGGTGTCGGTGCTTCCTTGCGTGGTCGTTGACCTCTTCCCGCAGATCTCCCTCGACCTCTTCCTCCGCGTTTCTTTGGTGGTGGCATAGTATCAACTTAGGCGTTTCAATTGACGCCCACATTCAGCGATTTTCGCCGACAGGAGCTGACTGTCACCGCGTATCGCGGATTTGCAACGCAGATTTCCCAGTTCCCTCAAGAGATCCAAGAGATCATAGAAGACGGCGAGTATTGTGCAGGCCAGCAGCCGTCATGCGGCTCTGAGTGTGGGCCGCGACTTGATCCACATAGTTCTGCCATTGCAATGGCCGAAGGATGCCGAAGGAGTTACCGGGCGGGTCCAGAATCTCCCAGCCATAGTTGGATCGGCGATTCCCGTATTCCAAGCGATGGATCCAGGCGCCAAACTCGTCCTTTCGCCACAAGGCCGCGTCATTTCCAGAAACGATCTCTCCATTCTCCCACGCCCGATCCTGAAGCTCCCAGGCATAGGCATGCGGGTTCCAATGGGAGATCTCCCTATCCACGCGTCCAAGTGGATCGACTTTTTCCTTTAACCGCCCAGACATGACTGCCGGGACCAGAGCCAATGACCGTCAAGATGAGACAAATCATGGGCAATTGACCCACACTATGATTGAGGAACTCCCCTGGCTCATACTTCAACCACCAGAGAAATAGAACCATGACCAGTTGGAACACGCCGCATCCTTGAAAAGCCGAACCAGCAATGAGCCAGAGGCCAATGAGGATCAACAATGCGCCGACTATGAACGACAGCAACTGAGGCGCGACACCTAACGAACTCGCCAAGCTTAGCCCGTGCGAACTTTCGGCAAGAGACCGCTCCATAAAACCGGACTTAATCCCCCAGAAAAGCCACACCGCCGCCAATACCACACGATAGGTGTAGATGGTGTTTCGACCGAACTTCGGTGTTACGGTATCCTTCGCTAAGGAGATCATTCGAAAGAAGACTAAGGCTCGTTCGATTAAGATTCCAAGTTGTATTTCCTGCAAAACCGACGCTCACGGTAGCCAAAGATCATTCCGAGAATTAGTATGGGTCCAATGACAGCTCACACTATCACAAGCATCATACGCCAAAGACGAAGCGTGAAACCCACCATGATGAGCCCCGATTCTGTGCCTAGAGAGATGATCGAGCTCATGCTTGAGAATGCGAACTGGGCACCGACACATGGATTAACAGAACCCTGGAGGTTTCGCATCTTTCAGGGCGAGAGCCGACAGAAACTATCAGATACATTGCAACGCCTCTACCAAGAACACACGCCACGGGAATCGTTTCGCCC
>JBLHHN010000206.1:0-10675 GCA_047616785.1 Verrucomicrobiales bacterium | reverse complement strand
CGCTCGGTCGGACATTCTTTCCTTTGATCAGTTGTATCCAAGGAGCTATCAATGCACTGCGCGACTTGATCAACAGATTGCGTTCGGTGAGGTAGCTGTCCGGTGGGCTTCACTGTGTCATGTTTCCGACAGAGAGCACAGCGAAAACAGAACGTGGGCATTTCGCCAGACTTGGTATGATAGGCGCCACGCCTTTGAACTTTCCCTGGGCATCGCGTGCCCATGACACCAGGGCATCCCTTGGGAGGAATCGGTCTACCGTCTACAAGAGCCGCTTCATCAATCTGCATTAAGAAACTTCTGCTGCCAACCAATTGTAAGCAAGCGTACTTGGAATGCGCCTGCACATTTACACATTCCGGGAGGGGCGCCAATTTGACTCCCCTAACCAAATTCGTCTCGACTCGGCCCAATTCCCTCCATCTATCGCGTCACCCCACACAAGATCCCTTCGGCTATCGTTGGTCGTTCGGTCAATTCCTCGAGGAGGTCTCTCCCGAAGAGATGGCTCAACGGGCCAAGGAACTCTATGAAGGATAAATTGCCCACTCTGCAACGTCCAAGTGCCTGCCGCGAAACAAGCGGCAGTTACGAACTCACTCGTCAAATGATTCGCACCTTCGAGCAAGCCTACGCATTCGTTCTCAAAGTGAAAGTGTGTACCATCTTCGGAAGCATGAAATCCCCTTACCCATCGCTCTGGGACAACGTTGCCTTGCCAGATCGGCAGAAAGGCCAGCCAGGTTGGTGTGAAAAGATCACGGCAGTCTGGAAGTGGAAGAATGCCTTGCCCGCGACCTTCCCAAACGAAATCTTTTATGGGAAAGCGGTAGGAGGAGACGCTGTCTTAATGGAGATGAACTACCTGCAGCAAGAGCACTTCCCAACTGCGAAGAAACCAGTCAACACCCTGAGCCCACTCGCCCGGCAAATCTATGGCCACATTCGGATCGAGCCTTGGTATACCGGTGAACTTCGGAAGCTTGCCATGGAGGAATCCGGCTGCACGAAGAGCCGTTTCGACACGGCGCTGAAATCACTCCAGATCTCGATTAACATTGTCCGCTCCAATCATCCTGACGAAGAACGAGATCGCTGGATGACCTTCGAAGAATTGTATCCAGTCGTTGCTTCCTCTTCCCCGTAGTTCGACTTTCCAAAGTCGATACCTGAGTTGTTCACCAACTCGACTTTGGAAAGTCAAGCTACGGAAAGTGGGAATGCTACCCGTCACGAATTCTCATCAAGGTCTGCAAACTCACGAAGAATCGCCGTAGCATAGGTTCCTTTCGGAAGGTCGAAACGGACAATCACATCATCCTTCGTACAATCGATCTCAGGAAACATTGGTCGCAACCGCATGACCCGACGTTCTTGTCGCAACCCATACGCTTCAAGCCCGACGGTCAATTCGGGATAGCCACTCGCTATCTCTTCCTCCAATGCCCTTACTTCGCCGACACTTTGAAGTTCCCCGCTCCCCCAGAGTGGCGCGGTCATTTCTATCTCACCACTAGCGAATCGTTCACTCTCATCGCCGCGTTGTTTCTCTGGCAAGATCAGCGATCGATTACTAGCAAAGCCATGCACTTCGCCCTCACACGGCTTGTCCCAGATCCCTCGCGCGAGACGTTCGGTGACGATTCGATTGAACAAGTAACTGCGCGCTGAAGAAAGGAACAGACCCCGCAGCAGTCGATCACGCGGCTCAAACTCGCCGCGGAACATGGCCAATGCTTTGGCCACATTGCCTCCGTCACGGCCGAATCGTTGAGGGCCGTACACATTCGCTACACCCCGATGCGCGATTGCCGTCCAACGTTCGGTCGCTGCCAATGAACTGAAATTGTGATCGCTCAGACGAATCGTGAAGCGATTCCCCACATGCGTCCCACGACGCAATTTGCGTGTATTGCGAGTCACCTGCAGCACGCGCACACCCTCCGATTCAAGAGAGGTAGGATCCGGCGAGTCCTCGCCTGGCAGATGAATGCTAAACCATTGGCGGGTGATGGCATGACGATCTTTCAGTCCGCAGTGACTGACCAATCGACGTCGAATCCCCAAGGCATCCGCCAATCGAGAACTCACCACATTACTATCAAGATCACATTTCTCAATCCAGACCAGGCAATGTTCACCGATTCCTGAAGGTTCAAAGCCAAGGGTTTCTTCAACAACGAAATCCTCCGGCTGCACTTTGAAACGCACACGCCCTAACGGACCTCCATGAATGAAAGGAGTAACGATAGGCTCCATCACCCTACGCAAAGATCAACCTGGCTTATAATCACGCGTCGCTTCTGGATCATCAGTAGAATAAGGGATGGCCAACAGTTCCTGCCAGGCGTCATCGGAAATCTCCCACTCGGCCCAAGCTACCGTTTGCGCCACACGCTCTGGCTTGCTCACGCCACAGACGGTCGAAGCAACGCGCGGATCCCGCATGGAGAATTGCAGCGCCGCCGCGCCCATCGGGATGCCATGACGAACACATACGGCCTCAATCTGACGCACCGGTTCTAGCACATCATCCGAAGCTTCTTGATAGACGTAGCGCGGGTACTCGCTCACGCCTTTGGCCAACACTCCACCCGCATACGGTGCCGCATTGAGGACGCTGATCCCTCGAGACTGCGCCAGGTCCATCAAAGGTTCCGCATTACGATTCGTCAGCATGAAACGGTTGTGCGTGATCAGAAGATCAAAGTCCCATTCTTGGACTAAGGGAATCATCGCCTCGACATCTCCAGCCGCCAAGCCCACCGCATCCGCCAGTCCCTCTTCTTTCATCTTGAACATCTCTTGCAAGGCTCCATTCGGTCCCGCCGTCTCTTCGAGCGAAGCCGCATGTTCCGGATCGTGCAGTTGGAGAACGGGCACACGATCGAGCCCAAGCACTTCGAGACTCTTTTCCAAAGAACGACGTGCCTGCGAAGCATCAAACACGCCTGTTTCCATGTCACGATCGAGCTTCGTCGCCAGCACAAAGCCCTCTGGCAAACCACCCAACTCGCGAATGACCTTGCCAATACGTTCCTCGCTCCGTCCAAAGCCATAGGCACGCGCGGTATCGAGAAAACCCGCCGAACTGGCAAAGATCGCACGGACCGTCTCCAACGCCCGCGCTTCGTCCACAGGATATCCGTAAGTGTCAGGCATATCGCCGAGCCCACTCGTGCCAAAACAGAGCGGCCCAACTTGCAAACCGGTGTTCCCGATACTATTCTTTCCAGTCGTCATCATGAGGTGGCGCTTTCTTACCACAGCCTAGAAGGCTATGCTACCCTTGAAGCATTCAGGATTCCGTAATCAAAAATGATGCCATGCCGTCTAAGAACAGCGTGTATCGTCCAGGGAACCCTTGTTGCCAGATGCCACAATGAACCAACTTCCTGCCATACTCGCCGTCCTCACCTTCCTCGTCATTCAGCTTGAAGCTCAGCAGCCACGCATCGCGATCGAGAGGAGTGGGAATTCTGTCCGCCTTCAGATCGACGGTGCCGAGGCCCATGAATTCACGTTAGAATCGGCCTCAGATCTCTCTCCCAATACGTGGCAGCCGCTGGTCACGACCAAGCCGACGGAAGGCACGTTTGAATGGAGTGAATCGACGGCCGGTCAGCATTTCTATCGCGCTCGAGACCTCGGAATCTTCTCTCTTCCCGACGCTGTGACGAACTTCCGTCTGACGGATCAACTCGACGTCTCGCATGAGTTGGAGTACCAGCACGAAGAAGACGCGGTCGTGCTCATCTTCGCAGACAACGCGACGCTGAATGACTCTGCTTGGGTCGAATCAGTCAACGCCTTACCTAACCAATACGGTTCTGTCGTCTTCTGGATGATCAATGCAAACGAGACCGATACGCGCGACAGCATCGCGGAGACGGCGAAGTCCGAAGGCATTGCCATACCCGTGCTTCACGACCTTCAACGCTTGGTCGCGCTTGATCTTTCGGTCACCACCTTCCCGGAAGTCATCGCTCTCGACCCCGAGCTTGGTTCGATCTTCTATCGAGGTGCCATCACAAGCCGTGAGGGCACCCCATTCCTGACCCAAGCACTTGATCAACATCTCGGCGACTCTCCTGTCACCACGCGCTTTGTAAGACCCCATGGCACAGGTTTCAAGATGTCCGTGCCCGGAAACCTAACGTATACCAAAGACATCGCGCCGATCCTCTTGAACCATTGTGTCGCTTGTCACAGTCTCGGAAACATTGCGCCATTCAGCATGGATCAGTTTGAGACCGTCGAGCAGTGGGCCGATCAAATTAAAGAGGAAGTGTTAGCTGATCGTATGCCACCTTGGCACGCCGATCCCAATTACGGCCATTTCACCAATGACTCTCGCATGCCAACGGAAGAGGCGGCCTTACTCGTAGAATGGGTCAATCAAGGAGCGGTGCGTGGTGAAGGTGATGACGATCCCTTAACCACTTTCCTTGCCGAGAATCCTCCCGAGCAGGACTATCCGTTCGCTTGGCCCCCCTCTTTAGGTCAGCCGGACCACATCATCGAGATTCCTGAGCAAAGCTTAAAGAGCACGGGCGAGATTGACTATCGCTACATCACCGTCAATGCCGGTCTACCTGAAGACGTGTGGCTACGCGCCGCTGTCGTGCTTCCTAGCAATCAAGCCGTGGTGCATCACGTGCTGATGTTCGACGGCGATGAGCGAGCGTTCATCGGGGGGCTCACGGGCTACTTTAGCTGGTATGTCCCAGGCACCGGGGCCGTCGAGTTTCCCGAAGGCACTGGCAAGTTCCTCAAGAAGGATCAAGACATGACTTTTCAGATGCATTACATCACCACAGGCAAGCCGGAGAAAGATACGACCAGGCTGGGTCTCTATGTCATGGACAAGAAACCCGACCTCGAGTTGGTCACCAAGTCTGCCTTCTCCGTTGCCATCGATATCCCACCGAGAGCCCCTGACCACGAACTCACCGCGTCGATGACCTTTGAGAAGGACTCACTGCTCTACGAGATGGCGCCACACATGCACTATCGGGGTTCGCGATTCCGTTACGAAGCCAAGTACCCAGACGGCACACGAGAGATTCTTCTATCCGTGCCCAAGTACTGGTTCGATTGGCAACGCGTCTATCGGTTCACAGAACCTCGACTCTTGCCGGCAGGAACGACCGTCGAATGCGTGGGAGCCTTCGACAACTCCTCGCACAATCACGAGAACCCCAATCCTAACCAACGCGTCAAATTCGGAGAACAGACCGACGATGAGATGTTCATCGGCTACATGAATGTCGTGGAACTGCCGTAGTTGATACTCCGACAAGTGGATTGGCCGACTCGCAGATCAACCAGCAGGCTAAGCGAAAGCGTCCAACGCCAAGACCCGCGCTCTCATTGAGTTAGTCTAAAACTCAACGAAAACGATAGTCATTCAAGAGCTCTCTTGAGTCTAAGTCTAAAGCTCTGGATGCTTGGGTATCACCTGCTCCACAATACATCCCTGCAAGCGTCGCTTGCCGTTGCGGAGATGATTATTCCATTTGTCTCAGCGACGTGCGTTAAACGTCCTCCCCCAAAGAGGCACACACAGATTTCACTGCTTCAATCACCGCATCCACTGTGATCTCGTTCAACAACCCACTGGGGTGTTCCAAGACCTTCACATGCTCATGCGGGGGGGCCCAAATTGATGAAGATGTCGGACCAAATAGCAGAATGCTAGAAGTACCTACAGCAGCTGCGAGATGGGAAATGCCACTGTCGTGCCCAAGGTAGAGGCGACACTTGGCCAAGGCCGCACCGAGCACGGGCAATGGAAGCCGGTTGGCACGAATGACAGGCAACGCCAACTCTTGAAGCTCCTTGAGAAAGATGGTCACCGCTTCTTCCTCCGCTTCCCCCGTCGACACGAGGAAACGTAGCGTCGGATCTGCCTCAAGCAGACGCTCCATCGTCTCTCGCCAACGCGTGAGTTCCCAATTCTTGAAAGGACTTCCGCTCCCAGGATGCACGGCGATCACGTTTCCAGATACACCTAACAAAGTATCAGCCGCATTCAGATGTTCACATGACATTTCAAGTTTCGCTGGGGCGCGTTCAGCATCCAGAAATAAGGCGAGTTCTTCCAGAGGCTTGGCCAATTGTTCCGCTGCAGGAGCCCCTTCATTTGAAACTTTGTGGGAACACTCGATCAACGTTTCGACGCCCGCACGTTTCAGGTTGTCACGAAAGAAATGATCGGGATCGAAAAGGTAACTCACCACCACGTCGAAGCTGGCAAAGTAGGTGCAGAGTTGCTCATCGAGCTTTCCAGCTCTGGCAAAGAATGAGGCCATGGCTCCGTATTCGATCGAACGTGTGCTCTTGGCGTACCCTCCTGCGCGCGCCAGGACAATGATAGGTTCATACCCAAGCACTTCCAACTCAGCCTGAGGCAACTCTTCAGCGAGTAGGCGTATCGCGGGCAATGTGAGGATGAAATCACCGATCGCTCCACCGCGAATGACTAGGATCTTTCCCATGGCAAACTGTTAACCGCGATGCCACACCCCGAAAACTTTCAGCCAGGTGGCAAGGATCAAGGCCGATAGACTCGCCATCACCGAAATCCCAAAGATCCCTGTCGCAGGGAATACAGCCCCTAGGATCATCCCTAAGAGAGCGAGCACTCCAAGGCCGGCCAAGATGCCGTAGAGCTTCTTTCCTTTAGGATGCTCATCGGTGAAGAACAAGACGAGCGGCACGGCCATGGATACCAAGCCAGCTCCAATACTCGTGGCCCAGCCGATGCTTCCTATCAAACCAACGATTACCAGCCCGACGCCGAGAACGACCCCGCCTCCGACGAGAATCGCATCCAACTTTTCAATCGGTTTGAGCGTATGACGGGCACGACGATCGCCTAACACAATCAATGATCCCACTGACGTGGCCACGTAAGTCCAGACGACGAAAAGAATGTAAAGCGCACCGATGGCCAAGGACATCGGCGGAGACACATCTTTCAACGAACGCATGAAGACCTGCACCCCGATGAGTAATCCAACCATGAATCCCACCCGTTGTCCAGGCGACAGCCTCGTCATGAAGAACGCGTAGCGCAAGTAGCTGCGGTAAACGATCGACCGCGCGCGGAACACATTGAGTAAGCCTTCACGAGCCGGATCAAAGCTCGGATTCAAGCGAAGGGCTTCCAGGAAATGCTGCTCTGCTTTGGGATAATCCTCACCCTGCAACGCCGCCAACCCTGCCGCGTAATGCGTGTAAGGATCTTCTGGATCTTGTTGCAACAGCCCCTCGATATGCACCTGATTCTCCACCTGCTTACCCTGACAGAACAACGCATGGGCGAGCAGATTCGCCGCCATTTCTTCGTCAGGATCCAGCGCAAGCGCCTGCTTGGCCGCGATCTCAGCGGCTTGCCAGGCTCTGGCTCGCATGTGGGCATTGGCCAAAGCGGAGTACCCGGCAGGCTCTTCCGGTTCCAAGGTGATTGCCTCTTCAGCCGCTTTCTTAGCTAGCTTGGGCTGGTGTTGGTCCGCTAGGATGAGCGAACGGATGACGTGATTGATAGGATCGTTTGGCTCCAGTTCGATCGCTTGATCAATCGTCCGAAGCGCCAAGCCGACTTCTTTTCCAGAGCGAAACTGACAATCCGCTAACTGTCGCAGCAAACGTGCGTTGTTCGGATCCGATGCTAGCGCTTCACGATACGCAGAGAGCGCATCTTCGGTTCGGCCGAGATGGTCCAAATGCTGGGCACGCATGGCATCGCGTCCCCCCGTGTTGCCACGCTCGTCCTGAAGGTCCCTCATTTCTTGATGCCCAAGAAGCGCAACACATCGTCGTAGAAACCACTTTGGTTGGCGTACATGGCGTAGTTCTTCGCGCTCTCAAACCACGGTTTCGTCGATGGGATAATCCCCTTCGCTGTATTGACCAGACCTTTGGTCGTCATGGGAACGATGCGGCCCTCTTTCATTGCAACCCCTAACGCTTCTTCAGCAGCCTGATCAAAGATCGCTTTGAGATCTGCCCCTGAGAAATTCTTCGTCTTCTTGGCCAACAGCCGCGCGTCAAGATCCGAGACCGGTTTGTCTTTCGCCATCACTTCGACAATCGCCGAACGCGCCTCCTCATCCGGTGGCGGCACGAAGATGATCTTGTCAAAACGTCCCGGGCGTCTGAACGCGGGATCAATGTGCCACGGCGCATTCGTCGCGCCGATGATGAGCACGCCTTCGTTGTTCGAATCCGTGCCATCCATCTCCGAGAGGAACTGGTTGATCAAGGTCCGCCCGGCACTCTGACGCATGTCTTTGCGATCCGCAGCCAAGGCATCCACTTCATCGAAGAAGATCACAGAAGGGGCGTTGTCACGAGCCAGTTGGAAAATTTGATGCAGGTTCTTCTCACTGTTGCCAATGTACATGTCCAAGACCTGATGCAGGCCTAACGAAAAGAAATTCGCATCGATCTCCCCGGCAGTTGCTCTGCTAATGAGCGTCTTGCCACAGCCCGGAGGCCCATAGAGAAGCACGCCGCCTCCAACCGTTTTGCCATAGGCTTTGAAGAGTTCCTGATTCTGCATCGGATGCAGCACCTTCATCCGGATCTCTTCTTTCAAGGCTTCCATCCCGCCGACATCGGCGAAATTCACCTTGGGTCGTTCGAAATCTGCTAGAGCGAAATCGCGACCAACGCCAGGCAAGGCATCCTCGTCTTCGTCATCATCGAAGAAGAAATCTTCATCCCCGTCATTCTGCAAATCTGAATCATCATCACGCCATTCTCCGCCGAAGAAGTAGCGTTGCTCGCCGCTCCGCTCATCTCCTTTTTCGACTCGTTGCATCCCCAACTCCTTCTCAAGCGCCGGATCCACAGCCTGCTTGCTGAGCGAGACCGCGCGATGATAAAAGTCAGAGGCCAGAGCGTGATTGTTCTCACTGAGGTAGAGCCGACTGAGAAAGGCGAACGCAGGCGCGAAGTCCGGCTTCTCCTTGATCAATGTCTCCGCGCGAATCGCGGCTTCCGAGGTCCTGCCCTCGATATAAAGGACGCGCGCCACGCCTAAACGAGCTTCTGGCGCATTCGGCTGAAGTCGCAGGATTCGCTCATAGCTCTCCCTCGCCTCCGAGAGAGAGAAGGCGTCCAGGCACGACTGCGCATAGAGTTGCAGGAGAGGAACATTCTCCGGCGACTCAGATAAGGCATGGCGCAAGGACTCCTGATCTGACATAGCTTCATGCTATAAACGCGACTTGTAGGCCTGAAAACCGAAATATGGCCCCAAATCACCTCGATTCCTTCGGGGAAATCGTCGCCAGATCGTAGCGATGCACGGAGGCACGAGTTCCAGATCAGGATTGGTCATTTCCGCTCTCATTTCCGTTGAGAGTTCCGACTGACGCCTTTTCTTAAGAGATGGATCAACGCGCTTCAGGAGAGGCTTCACCTCGCTTCGGGGAACTCGAACCGAGATACATCTGCGCCATCAATCCTTTCCAGCACCGTTTCTCACGATGTCTCTACTGCGAAGGGCGTACGCAGATACGCAAATTTGCTCTCCTTATTCATGTCGATCCGAAGGGCCTGTTTCCCACACGGATCACCTGCAAGTATTGCCGCCCATGTGGACTCGTCATCGTGCACAAGCACGAACTGGAAGCCATTCTCAGGGATGCTCTTGCCCAGGTTTCTCCGGACCAAGTTCATTCGCCTTTCTTCATCATTGGCACCATCGATATGAGGACGTGGACGAAACTACACAACGGCTCTATTCATCCCCAGGCCCTAAAGCAATTCACCTCAGACTTCCTCAATGTCACCCAAATCCAACGAAAGGTCGGTGGTTGGAGAGAAGCACCGTGAAAGTGCCTTCAAGGTGCTTCTAGTTTCTCAACTCCTTTAGAAGCCTTCTCGATTTCTGCCACTTCAAGAGCCATCACCCTCCAGTCGAGATTCTTTTTTCACACCGTGCGATCACCTTCACATCCATCTGTTGCAATGTCATTGCTATCCCAGGTGATCAAGACAGTTCCACCACTTTCCACGTCCTCAATTTGTCCCTGCCAACCACCAATGTCTGTGTTGAAGTCTGGATCAGTGACGCCAGACTTTACCACGACCGAGTCTCCGACTCTAAAAGTAGAATTAGCTATCATTTGGGAAACACGGTGTCTTTCCAAGGCTTCGCAATAGAATAGTTGTGACCGCCGCCAGATTGTGGGAATGCGCGGCTACGTAGGCTCCGATCTCATCCCCTGACGAAGAGCCTTCGAGCAAATAACAGCAAGCCGAATCCCATGATCGGCCAGACGATCCAATGGAGGTGCCTTCGAGTAGACGTCTTTGCCAATCCAGCGGGATGATCTATCCTAGGCGTCAAAGGACTGGGCAGAGAGACTTTGACGTTCGTGGACTTCTCATCTCAAAGCACCTCTTGGGCTGCGGCGATCACCATGGCCTCCGTGAGCTGCTCCGTCGCCGGAATCCTTTCCAGGAACTGTATGAGAATTAGATCATCGGAAATAAAGCCATTCTCGACTGATCTCCGCAGCATTCTAACAATAGACCGGATCCTCGTCTCTTCGTAAGCGTCTTCCGCGAATAGTAGAACAACAGCCCCCTTGCAACGGTGTAGAAAACTTTTCTCATGTTTGGGCGTAGGCTTTGCCCAATCTCGCGGTGGCTTGGC
>JBLHHN010000205.1:0-10734 GCA_047616785.1 Verrucomicrobiales bacterium | reverse complement strand
GAAGAACTTCGGCGATGCCCCGGCCGGAAAAAGTAAGCCTCCGTCGCCAAGCAGGAACCTGATCTCGCCGCGCTCAAGTCCGACAGACTGCTAGGATATTCAGCACGCGAATCTGGGCATGCAAGGCTAGAGGATCCGCGCGTCTTTATCGGAAACTACTAAAATCGAAATTATAGTAATCGTTCAATGAGGCATATTACTCGATCTCCAGGGATCGAGGACTTGAGGGTGAATCTTCAGCGCGGCTCAAGGACGGTGGTGATTGTCTTGGCTGCGGCTGCCATTCCGCAGCTGGAAGGGCTTCCCGTTTCTCGTCTTCCGTGAGAAATCCAGGGAACAGGTAGACCATGGTTCCTTCTTTCCCGATCTGCATTTCTGCCGAGCCGCTTTCGGTCATCTCTTTGAGGAAATCTCGGCATTCATCCAAGGGGTAGCGCGTTTCTGCGACGAGTTCCACATCCGTCACTCGGCCTCGTTTCTGCTTTGCCACGGCGATCATGCGTTGTTGCCGCCGCTGGGCGTAATCTCGTTTCAGCCGTTTGTGGGCGTTGAACCAGCCAATGCCGCCGGCCATGGCGGAGCCAATGCCAAGCACGGCCATGCCTTGCCAGAGATGATTCGCGTCTGGAGTCTGCGCGATCCAAGTGCATGCACCACCTCCAATAGCCCCCATGATGGTGACTGATTTGGAGAAGAACTTCGAAAGCGAATCCATGTTCGAACATCAAGCATCCCGCTCTCGGGTCAAGATGAGCGTGGAGGAGTTGCTCGGTCGCTTGCCAGATGAGCGAACACTTCTAAGGTGTGTGTATGGCAGAACTCACCGAGGTTAAAGCGTATCTCCACGATCTATTGCAGATCGATGCGACGCCTGACTATCCACCCTCCCACAATGGACTCCAGCTGACCAATGAGGGATTCGTGGGAAAGATCGGTTCGGCGGTGGATGCTTGTTTGCCCGTGATCCAGAAAGCGGTGGATGCAGAAGTTGATTTCCTTGTCGTTCATCACGGGCTTTTCTGGAGCGGGGTGCAAGCCATCGAGGGAGCTCTCTACAAGAAACTTAAAGTGGCCATGGAACACAATTTGGCGATCTATAGCGCCCATATTCCGTTGGACGTTCACGATGTCTTTGGCAACAATGTTTGTCTTGCGGCAGCCTTGGGCTTGGAGGAAACGAAGCCGTTCTTTCCCTGGAAAGGGATTCTATTAGGTCGGCGAGCTTCCGTTTCTGGTCTTACACGCACGGGTTTGTTAGAACAGTTGAGGGCCGTGTTGCGCGGGCCGGTCCATTGTGCTCCTGGAGGGTCCGGGGAGATTCGGGAGATCGGCATCATCACTGGCGGAGCCGGATCTGAAGTGGCGGCCATGGCGAAGTTGGGCATCGATACGTTCATCACTGGAGAAGGCCCGCATCATACGTATGCCCTGGCTGAGGAGGTGGGAGTGAATCTCATTTATGCTGGGCATTATGCGACAGAGACTTTTGGAGTGAAGGCGTTAGCGGCGCATTTGAGTGAACGTTATGACTCGCCTCACGTGTTTATTGACCATCCGTCTGGCCTATGAAATGGGGCTGGTCCATCTTGCTGCCGTTTCTGGCGGCGACTCTTTTGCCTGTTCTTGGGCAATCGGTCTATCGTGAGCCAGATTTCAAAACCGATCTCTTCGATTCGAAGGCTCTCTCGGCTACCGACGGACAGCGAATAGAGTGGGGCCGGGCACTCACGGCCATTGCTAGGAACTTTCCAAAGGACGCCACAGTGTCTGCGCGCGCCAAAGCGATGGGGCTTTTCCTGACAATGCAGTTGTTGCCGATGGACCGAGATGCTGTCATTGGGAACTACCATCTGCGCCGCGCTCTTGAGCCGACGCCGACGCCGTATTATTTGGAAAAGAGCATGGTCCTTGCTTTGCTTGAATCGGCAGTGGCCAAGCCAGGAGAGACGGATGCGGATCGCGTCTGCCAGACGCTGATGCAAGACGTCTTGGATGAGTTGCTCGATCGTGAACGGTCGGATGGTCTGGCCTGGCAGAGATCGGTCAGTTCTCCGGCTCGGCCGCTGAAGCGTCACTCTACTAGAATCAGCTTGATGGACTTCAATGGCAACACCAGGAGTTGGGCAGCCAATGGGCTGATTGATGAGTCTAAGCCTTTCTCTGTGAAGATGAGAGGAAGGCCTTTTAGGGTTTCTCAGAAATTCCGAAGCGATCTGGAGGAACACTATCCCTATCTCTCTCAACATCTGCAGGTGATGCTAATGACAAATGTCGTGGCCGAGTCCATGGGCACCCCCACTGAATTTCTCATTTCCCTATTCATCCGACAGATGGCCGATGGATGGACGTGGGATCCTGACATGGTTCTCTGCCCACAAAGCGGAAAAGACAATCCTGTGGCTTTCATGCATGCTATGAACAGGTATTTTCAAAGACAACTCAAGCTACCGCGTGTTCTCATGGTGCCGCCATTGCCAGCCGAGACTTTCAGAGATTGGATGGCCTTTGATCAGATGCATCGCGTCTTGGCGACGGAGTGGATCGCGGTGTCGACGGCGGAAGAAGCGGCACAATGGCACACGCCAACCCCCGATCAGCAGAAGGCGAGGGGACTTTTCAGTAACTGTCAGGGCTTCATGCGTCGCCCAACATTCAATCGCCGGGCACTGGCCAATCACCAGGGCATTCGCTCCCATCTGAATGAAATCAAAGCCCTCGAATTGTCCCACCTTTCAGCGTCGGTGCTATCATTTTATGCCAACTTGCAATCCAATCCGAAGGCGTCTCTGCAAGCTTCCCTTGAATGGGTGAATGCTTTGTCCGCTAAGGTAATGATCTCCGGTTCCAATCGGTACTCAAAGAGGTTCAAGAATGAGATCTGTGATCGTGCCCTTGAACAGATCAGGAGAATCAGCCCCAACCTCAATTCCAAAGTGAAGCCGCTTGTCTCTGCATTGGTCCAATTTATCGAGAAACAAGCGATGCCTTTCTGCCGCGTGACCCACAAAGACACGGCGACCGGTGGACTCAAGTATCGGAAGCTTGTGGATGCCATTGGCCAATGGCGAAGGCTCTACAACGAAAGTCAAAGGGCCGCCTCACGTAAAGCGAGACGGCCCTCAAGATAAGTTTGTTGTTAGGTAAGGCCCTTATTGGCACGCTTCGCATTCTTCACCATTCATCATGGCGTCGATGCTGCACACGGCCTTCTCTTCTGCGGTGAATTCCCGCTTCTTCGGCTCGTCCTGCTCAGACGCCTCGCCGACGACACCGCGGCGAACCTTTTCCACACTCACCGTGGCCTTTTCAATATTGGAGGCTCCCAAGGTGCGTAAGTAATAGGTTGTCTTCAGGCCTGAACGCCAAGCATCACGATACATGTGAGACATGCTTTTCAGGTCCGGGGTCTTGAGGAAGAGATTCACGGATTGCGACTGATCAATCCATTTCTGACGACGAGCAGCTGCCTTAATGAAAGACTCATAAGGGATACTAAAGGCCGTGGCGTATTTTTTCTTCAGGTCAGCAGGGATATCATCGATATCGGCAAGCTCACCATCGAAGTACTTCAATTGATCGATCATGGCTTGATTCCATAGATCACGCTTCTTGAGGTCACGGACGAGATACTGATTGAGCACGATGAAGTCTCCGGAAAGATTGCTCTTCACGTAGAGATTTCGATAAGCAGGCTCGATGCACGGCATGCTTCCCATGATATTGGAAATGGTCGCCGTTGGGGCGATCGCGAGCACGTTGCTATTACGCATGCCATGCTTCTTGATCTTCTCTCGGACAGGCGTCCAATCCATCTTACCACCGCGAGGGACATCGACAGGGCAGCCTCGTTCTTCCTCTAACAGATCGATCGTGTCTTGAGGCAAGAGTCCGCGATCCCATTTGGAGCCTTTGTAGGTCGAATAGGTGCCGCGTTCTGCCGCGAGATCACTGGAAGCGCTATAAGCGTAGTAAGCGATGGCTTCCATCATCTCGTCATTGAATTCGATGGCTTCATCTGATTCGAAAGCGATGCCTTTAATGTAGAGTGCATTCTGCAAACCCATCACGCCGAGACCAATCGGGCGATGCCGAAGATTTGAATTCCGGGCGGGTTCCGTGGGATAGAAATTAATATCAATGACGTTGTCCAACGCTTCAACCGCGACCCGAATGGTCTCACCCAATTTCTCGTGATCGATATTGCCATCGGGATCGAGATGAGACTCCATGACAATGGAACCGAGATTGCACACGGCGGTTTCATCTTCGCCGGTATTCAGAGTGATCTCTGTGCAGAGATTAGAGCTGTGGATGACACCCACGTGGTCCTGCGGGCTACGAACATTGCATGGATCTTTGAACGTGATCCACGGATGGCCGGTTTCGAAGAGCATCTTCAGCATCCCTTTCCACACTTCGAGTGCGGGCACTTCCTTGCTAAAGATCTCGCCTCGCTTGGCAATGACCTCGTATTCCTCATAACGTTTTTCAAACGCCTTGCCATACAGCTCATGAAGATCGGGTGTTTCATTGCTGCGGAAGAGCGTCCAGGACTGTCGATTCTCCATCCGTTTCATGAATAGATCGGGAATCCAGTTCGCCGTGTTCATGTCGTGGGTGCGACGGCGATCGTCGCCCGTGTTCTTGCGCAGCTCGAGGAAATCGAAGATGTCGTTATGCCAGGTTTCCAAATAGGCACAACCAGATCCACGACGCTTGCCACCTTGATTGACAGCGACCAATTGGTCATTGTGCAATTTCAGGAAAGGAATGACGCCTTGGCTCTCGCCATTGGTGCCCTGAATATAACCACCAGTCCCACGGACAGCAGTCCAGCTTCCACCAAGACCACCTGCCCACTTAGACAAGTAAGCATTCTCAGCAATACCGCGTGACATGATCGACTCAATGCTATCGCCAACCTGATAGAGATAGCAGGAAGACAGCTGAGAATGCAACGTTCCAGAATTGAAGAGCGTCGGTGTGGACGAGCAGAACCTGCGGCTCTTATAGAGACGATAAAGAGCGATCACACGCTCCTCGCGGTCGCCTTTCTGTTCCACAAACAAACCCATGGCAACGCGCATCCAGAAAAGCTGTGGCGTCTCCAGACGTCGCTGAGATTTCTTTCCTTTGTCGACAATCAGATATCGATCAAAGAGGGTCTGAATCCCAAGATAGTCGAAGGCCAAATCGGCTACGGGATCAAGCTCTTGTGCCAAACGATCTAAATCGTAGTCCAACATGCGAGGGTGGATGCGTTTCAGCTCCACGCCACGGCGCAATTTCTCTTTGAAGGCACGCGCATGAAACTCGTTTAAGCGTTCAATACCATCCTTAACAATGTCCCAACCAAGCACCTCTTCATAGATGTAGGAGAGAATAATGCGACCCGCGAAATTCGAGAATCCGGCATCTTTCTCAATGAGGCTTTTAGCGTTCAGAGTGATCGTTTTGCGCAAGTCTTCCACGCGCATTTCAGAGTAGAATGAACGACGTAGCTCTTTCTCGATCTGATCGCGAGAGAGACAGAGATCCAATCCGATGCAAGCGAATTCGATGCGCTTGCGCAGCTCACTGCCATCCCAGAGAAAACTTTCTCCGTCAGGTTGCTTGATGATGATCAGCGAATCCTGCTGTTCGTCTGTGAGGCTGATTTCCTCGACGACTTTGTTCTGACGGAATTCAAAACGATGGGCGCGATAAAGGATGTAGACCTCGGCGACTTTGTAATATCCCAATCGCATCAGCGTCTCTTGGACTTTGTCCTGGAGCTTCTCGATATGGATGAAATCTTGGTGAACTTCGGCGATGGCTCGCGTCACTTCTTCAGTGATCGTTTTCGCCGGAGCGGGATCAAGTTTGAGCGAAAGGAAAGCCTTGCTCACCGCAACTTCGATCTTGGTAGGATTCCAAGGGACAACGAGACCATTGCGACGGATCAATTTCGTCTTGGTCGTGAGAGAATAACCGTTCAACCCATGAAACGGCGAATCTTTCTGCTGATGCCTCTGAATGAAACTCTTCGCAATATCATACGCGTCCTGATTGACCAATGCCCGTTCGATGGAGCGCGACACTTCTTCGCGGGCAGCAGTTACATTTCCGGATTGAATACGTTGAGAATGTTCGGTGAGTTCTTCTAGGACCGCCTTCACCAAAGAGGTCACAAGAACTCGATTCTCTTGACTGTAGATGTTCTTCTCATCCCTCGATCGCAACACATCGGTCAGGGCCTGGCCTAACTCATCCGCCAATTCCTGTCGACTGAAGGTGACGTTGATGCCATCCAATTCCAACTCAACTCCAGAGAGTTCTTCGTCATCACTCTCATCTTGATGTCCATCTGCCCAGTTGTAACGATGCTGATCGTCTACTCTTGGTCTTGTTGCATAGTGTTTGAGTTGGAGATCTCTCTCAACGAATTCTTTATTGATCATGGTGAAGCGTCGCGTTTTTAAGGTGTGGGTCGGTCTTAGTTGTGTCGTGAGGGAAAGAAAGAAGAGTGGGGACTAGGAAATCATAGATCGTCATCGCTGACGGATTCGAGGGCGGAAGACTTCTGATACTCAGTCACTCGTCCTTCGAAGAAATTCTGTTCTTTGCTGATGTCCATGAGCTCAGCAAGCCAGGGCAGGGGATTCTCCACGCCATCGTTGAGAGGTCTCAATCCCACGCCGACGAGGCGACGATCCGCGATGTAATCGATGTACTGGGTGAACTCGCCCGAGCTGAGGCCCACTGCATTGGTGGGCAGGCAATCTTCAATAAACCGCTTCTCCAATCGGACGGCCTCGGCCATCAGATCACGCAGTTCTTCGCGAAAATCTTCTGTCCAAATTTCTTTATTCTCTTCGATGAGATCCATGAAGAGATTGCGGAAGACCTCGATATGATTCGACTCATCCCGAAGGGTGTAACGGAACATTTGTCCAATGCCAGGAAACTTGTTCTGACGATAAAGCGAGAGGATCATTCCAAACAATCCGTAGAACTGAGTGCCCTCCATGCACTGCCCGAAGACAAAGATATTCTTTGCTAGAAGCTTCTTATTCTCAGGATCAGTGAGGTCAATCTCACGGCGAAGGCTTTCGGAAATGCCTGTGACGAATTCGTTCTTTTCACGGATCGTAGGGATCTGTTCGAACATCGCTTCACACTCATGCGGATTGATCCCCAAAGAGCTGATCATATAGAGCAAGCTATCGGCATGGATATTCTCTTCATGCGCGTGACGCCCCAGCACGAGTTTCAACTCGGGTGCGGTCATCATTTCACGTACAACGTGAATGATGTTGTCTCCAACGATCCCTTCAGCCGCAGAGAAATAACCAATCCCCATACGAACGATCCATCTTTCTTGGTCGGTTAGGTCATTGGAACGCCACTGCTCGACATCTTTCTGCATGGGAACGTCTTCAGGTTCCCAATGGTTCGCCTTCATGGTACGATAGAGATCGTAGGCCCATTGATATCGAAGAGGAAGAAGGTTGAACGCCATGGTCTTGCGGCCATTGATGACACGCTTGGCGGCGAAGGCCTCTTCAGCCTTGTCTTGGTCGAGAACGAAGGATTTGTTCCCAATCTTGAAGGTTTTCTCCATGATTTAATCAGTATTTCGAAGGTTTGCGTTGATGTTTGAAGGTAGGTTGCCCGAAAGGCTTTCCCCGGTAGAACCACTACATGTAGGGATCGCTCCCCGGGGCGGGCCCCATATATTGTGTTTTCTCAAGAAATTGGAAGTAATAAATGAAGCAGACTTTGGGCCTTTTTAAGAATTCCCTGATATCTAAGGATTCTTAACTTATTGGAATTGCCTATAGGCGAAACCTGCTTCGATCAGACCGACCGAACGACTACTCGAGACCCCTCGATGAGACGGACTTCGACATCGGCGTTTGCCTCCACATATTCTCCGTCGGTGACCACGTCGAGCACCTGACCTTCGATCATGGCTATACCTGTGGGACGAAGCGACGTGAGCGAGCGTCCCTTTGCCCCTACCAATGATTTCCTTTCGCCAGCTTCACCGTTGATCGCGGTGCCGTTTTCTAAACTGGCTCCCAAAGGAGACGACTCAGCCTGCAAGACGAGGCGTTTGAACAACCGGCTCTCAGGAAAAAACTTAGCCGAGATTGCCGTCACCACGACGGCACCGCCCAAAGCGAGCGTGAGGTTCCAAAGAGCCGTCCCCACGCTGCTGAAGTCCAACTGCCAAGGAGAGAGCTCGCCCGATGGCAAGAGGATGTTGTCTGTCATGGTGTAGATCAGCGCGACAAGCACACAGAGGAAACCCGTGAGTCCAGCGATCAGCGTCCCCGGGAAGAAGAAGATTTCAGCGACGATGAGGACGATGCCGACGCCAAAGAGAGCCACCATCTCAAACCCCACTAGCTTTCCTGCCGCATAGTGGCCAAAGAAGAATAGTCCGAACAGTGCGAGAGAAATGAAGCCGAAGATCCCGAAGCCAGGCATGCGCAACTCCACTTGGGCGGCGACAAAGGCCAGCAGAAGAAGGAGTGCGGAGAATCGCGTGACCCATTGGGCGAGAATCTCAAACCCCAGGGGCTCGGCCACAACGATCTCGCCGGTCAGACCTTCTTGCTTGATGAGATCTTCCAAGGAAGTGGCCGTGCCCTTGGCGAGGGCCTCGACTCCATTCCAAGGAAGGACCGCTTCAGGGCCTGCGAGACTGAGCAGAGATCCCACGTCTTCGTCTTTCTTCACTTTGAGGCGAAAAGTGCCGTCATCTTGTTCTTCCACATCGAGAGCTTGATCCTCTTTCGATTTCTTCTTTTCTTCGGCAGTCTTCTCTGGGATCATGAACTTCGTGGCATAGATCGGATCGTGGCCGTTGCTTCGAGCCACGGAACGGCAGAGCGGCACCAGGATAGAAGTGATCTTCTTTTCCACCTCGTCATCGAGATCTCCAAAGCTTGTCACTACCGCTGCCGCGCCGATCGCGCTCACAGGGCTCATGTAGATTTCATCGGCTGCGAGCGCGATGAGAGCACCAGCCGAGACTGCTGAAGGATTCACAAACGCGTAGGAAGGGATTTCCAACCTGCTCATCGAGCGCATCATCAATTCGCCTGTGTGCCAAGCAAGCCCGCCAGGGGTGTTCAGATCGAGAATCACAGCCGACGCCTTCTCCCTGTTTGCCCTCTCCAAGATTCGGCGCATGTAGTCGAATCGCGAAGCGTTGATCAGATCAAGTTTACCGATCTTTAATACCACAATCTTGCCGTCAAAAGAAGCCTCGCGCATTTTCACAGATTTCAAGGGAGAGTCGCCCGCAAGCTCTTTAGGGTCATCTGCATTGGTAAATCTCAACCTTCCCGTTAGGCCCACGTTCTCTTTCAATTCGTAAACATCGCGAACCAGGCATTCGGCAATGAAATGTTTCCCATCTTCCTCCAAGATCGCGTCTTGAGCCTCGACCATCAGCGTGTCTCCTTTCTTCGAAATCACCTGATCACCCCATCGGATTTCGACGTCCTCGTTCCAAATCGCTTCCACCAGTTGAGGATCTCGCCCCTTGCTCATGGCGACAGCACGTGCGGTGGCGAAATTGAAGGATTCCAGCTTAGCTTTCATGTTACCAGTTCCAAGAATGAGACTGCCTCCGATGATGCTCGCTGGAGCCATGTAGATCTTATCAGTCGAGAAGGCCAAGAGCGCTCCTGCATCGACCGCCATGGAGTCGACAAAGGCATACGTGGGTACAGTCAACTTGCCGAGCCCCGCCATGATCAGATTGATCTCGTCCCAGTTGGTATCCATGAGGCAATGAATCTGGATGATGATCGCTTCGACCTGGCTCTGGTCCAATTCATCAATGATCTCGAAAGCTTCCTCAGCATTGCTTCCCTCAAGACCGTTCGTCACGTTCACCACAACGATCTCTTTCGATGTTGCTCGAGAGATCGGCGGCGCTTCGACAATGGGTTCTTGGGCCATGGCCAAGGTTACCATGAGCGTGAGAATGATTGTTCTAAAAGTGTTGTTCATGGCAGATAGTTCAAGTGTATGGAGAAGCGTCTCGGTTGCCAAGCCATGACCATCGAACGCCTCCTTTTCCTTCACCTATGATTTCGGAAGACACCGTCGAGCGAGTGCTTAGCAGCACGGACATCGTCGACCTCATCCAATCCTACTTTCCTCTTCGGAAGGTGGGGCTGGACTACAGCGCCTTGTGTCCATTTCATAGTGAAAAGTCACCTTCGTTCACGGTCAGTCCGTCAAAACAGATGTACTATTGCTTCGGCTGCGGAGCAGGGGGCGGGGCGGCGCGATTCCTCATGGAGAGGGAAAGCGTTGACTTTCCCGCAGCGATCCGTCGACTCGGCGAGAGAGCAGGCATCCCAATTGTGGAAGACGCGGTCTCCCCAGAGGTTGCTGGAAAACTTAAGCTGCGGACTAAGCTTCTAGCGATACACCATGAGGTGACTCAGTGGTACCATTGGAATCTACTCAGGAAGCCATTCGCCGATAAGGCACGGCAGTATCTGAAGAACCGAGGACTCGGAATTGAAGTCGCCCGTGATTGGCAGCTCGGATACGCGCCGGCAGAACCGAGGCTCTTCTTCGATTGGGCGCGCTCCAAAGGTTATGACAACGAGTTGCTCACCGAGTCAGGGTTGGTTGCCGAACGTGAGGGACCCACCGGGCAAATGCGGATCGTCGGTCGATTTCGCGATCGGCTGATGTTTCCAGTCTGCAATGACTTTGGAG
>JBLHHN010000204.1:0-10743 GCA_047616785.1 Verrucomicrobiales bacterium | reverse complement strand
CCGGCTGACCACGAGATCTTTCTTAAAAAGCTTGCCGCTACGCGGATACATCTGTTCATTCAATTTCATCTTTACGCTTCCCGCAATCTCCCAAATCGATGTGCGCTAGGAGTATGAATCCAAGAAACATCAACCCGAATTTTAGACTAGCCAACGAACAACAGCAATCAGGATGAATTCCACCCCTATGATCTAAACGAGGTTCTTGATCGTCTGGGAGAAAGAAACAGCTTCGCCCCAATCAAAGTATTCCCTCCATCCAATATTCCCTTCATAGAACGCCTTAAAGTGCTTTGAAACCCATTCAACAGATGGAATGTCATTACCTCTTGGGCTTGCAAAGCATTCTTTCGTTTCACTATTACTTGTTAAGTTCAATGTGTAAGCGCCCCCGTCATCGCAATCAGCGACACAGGTAGCCTCAAGAGTCAGTGCATTTTCAGAATCCTGAAGTACGAATGACGTGACCTCACCATCTCGCAAAGTAAGGTAGTCGACCAGCTCTTCTGAGCTGGAGAATCTTACCTCTTCATGATCGGCATAGAATTTCACTTGATTGATCTGATTCAGGCCAGGATCTCTCTTATCACATTTCCATGCACATCGGTGAGGCGCCGCTCGATTCCGTTGTGGTAAACGGTGAGAGCTTCGTGATCGAGTCCTAGCAGATGGAGGATCGTGGCGTGGAAATCGTGGACGGTGGTGACGTTCTGCTCGGCTTTGTAGCCGAAGGCGTCGGTGGCGCCGTAGCTGAACGGGGCTTTCACACCGGCTCCGGCGAGCCAGCAGGTGAAACCGTGAGGATTGTGGTCTCGGCCGAAGGTGCCCGCTTGAAACATCGGCATGCGTCCAAACTCGGTGGCGAACACGACGAGGGTGGTGTCGAGAAGGCCACGTTGTTCGAGATCACGGAGGAGGCCGGCGACGGGTTGATCCAAGACTTCGCCGTGGACTTCGTACTGTTCTTTGAGCCGACTGTGCCCATCCCAATTGATCGCGCCTCCCGATGCGTAGGCGCCATTGAAGAGCTGAACGAAGCGGACACCTTGTTCAATGAGGCGGCGAGCGAGGATGCAGTTGTTGGCAAAGCCAGCTTTGGTTTGGTTCGGACTATCAGCCCCATAAAGTTTCTGGATGTGGGCAGGTTCACTGCCGAGATCGGCGACCGAGGGGACGGAGAGTTGCATGCGGGCGGCGAGTTCGTAACTGGCGATGCGCGCAGCCAAAGATTGGTCGCCAGGGAATCTCGCAGCGTGACGGTCGTTCATCATGCGAAGCGCTTCGCGAGCGGCGCGATCCACGGAATCGGTTAGGCTTTGCGGGCGGTCGAGATAACGGATCGGCTTGGTGCTGCTGAACGGGGTGCCTTGAAAGGCGGCGGGGAGAAACCCGTTGGCCCAGTTGTTTGGCCCGGACTGCGGCATGCCACGCGGATCTTCGATCGCGACAAAGGCAGGCAGGTCCTGGTTCTCACTCCCGAGCGCGTAGTTCACCCATGCGCCCATGCTAGGAAAGCCGTCGAACGCGAAACCTGTGTTCATCACGTTTTCCGCTGGCCCGTGGGTGTTCGACTTGTTGGTCAGGGCATGAAAGAAACAGAGCTTGTCGGCCAGCGCACCCATGTGAGGCAGGAGATCCGAGATCATCTTCCCACACGTGCCGCGCGGCCGAAACTCCCATAAGGGCTTCGTTAGGTTGCCATTGGGACCTTGGAACGAAACAAGATCTTCCTGACCTGGCAGCGGCTGGCCATGATAACGGATCAGGTCAGGTTTGTAATCGAAGGTATCGACATGACTCAGCGCCCCCGAACAGAAGATCACGATGACATTCTGCGCGGCCGGTGCTCCATGAGGCGCGCGGGGCTGATGCGGGCTGGCCGCAGCGCGCGCTTGATCGGCGAGCATCCCGGTCAACGCGATGCTGCCGAGGCCACTGGCCGAGCGCGCGAGGAAGCCGCGCCTATTGGTCAGCATCTCGAGGCCAGTGCTAGAAGGAAATGGCGTCATGGCAGGTGGATGAACTCGCTGGTATTGAAGAGTACGCGACACACTTGATCAAGACCATGATCGCGGGCCAGACGGCTGAGTTGCTCGACCTCTTCACCAGTCGCTTCTCTGGAAAAAGCGCGTTTCACCGCGAGTCGAACTTGATTGGCGGGATCGCTGCCGGCATCGGTAAGCACGCGTTCGGCAAAGAAGGTGGCCTGACGGAGCGCGAAGGGACTGTTCATGAGGCCTAACGCTTGCACGGGCGTGATGGAGCGCGTGCGATTCGGTTTCATCTGGCCAGCGTCAGGACAATCGAAGGACCCAAAGATATCAATGGCCTGCATGCGAATCTTTCGCGCGTAGACCATGCGTCGCCAGCCGTCCTCGGAGAATGTCTCATGCGCTTGATAATCTGATAGGCCTCCTTGTTGGACAAAGAAATCGAACCCGATCCCTCCCGCTTTGGAATTCAGTTTGCCGCTGACGGCGAGGATGGCGTCGCGGATCACTTCGGCTTCCACCCGACGCGCGGGATATCGCCAGAGCCATCGAGAACCGGCATCCGTGGTTAACGCTTTGGCGATAGGTCGGCTGGATTGACGGAACGTGCGGGACGTCAGGATTTGCCGATGTAGACGTTTCAGTGACCAACCGTGCTCGACGAAGTCCTTCGCCAGCCAATCCAACAACTCAGGGTGGGAAGGAGCGGTGCCCATTTCTCCGAAATCGGACGGCGTCTCGACAAACCCGGTGCCGAAGTGATGTTGCCAGACACGGTTGACCATGACACGCGCCGTCAATGGATGATCAGGCCTCGTCAGGTGGCGTGCCAATGATCGTCGCCTGTCTATTTCCTTGGCTTCGGAATCCAAATGCATGTCCCCAAGAATCACGGGGACCGCTGGTGACACGGTGAGGGTGCGTTGCATGGGATCCCCACGATTCAGCAACCATGTGGGCTCTGGCTGGGCCGAGAAACTGGCAGCGTAGACTTGAGGACCTGCCGATCGATTTGCAAGAAGCGCTTGTGTCGCTCTGATAGAAGCATTCAAAGCGACCAATCGCGCGGGGTCTTTTTTCGCAAGGCCTTGGAGCTTCAGGGCGCTCGCTGGACGCGTATCGAGAATTCCAGGGAGCCGATCCCGCGTGTGGGTGACTTCTTTCCAATGATCACTCCCTGGAGCCCGCACCTCGATCACATAATCCGCCGGCATGCTAGAGCCGCGGTGCCAGGTGACTCGGTGGATCTGAGCGGGCTCTGGCAAATCGATCTGCACCCAGGCTGGCCCGCCTGAACCGGCTTTCCACGGAAAGGCTTGCCGCTTGTCTACGCTCCCGTCATTCAAGCAATCGGTGTGGCGCGTCTGATTCTCTAGCGCAAAGCTAGAAGCGGTGGCCACGCCACCATTCGAAGCCAACGCCACATTGGCTTGATCATTCCAGACCTCGAACTCATAGAGGGATGCGGCCGAACCTGTCGCTGTGGCGGTGATGGACATCCTAATGGATTCCGCGATGAACAGCGCAAACGATTCCGATTGAATATTGTCTAGCGGTTTCTCTAGTTTGAATTCGAGCCTGAGAGATTCGATCTCCGATTTCAAAGAACGCAGCTTCTCCTGCAACCCGGGGACTTCTGCTGACCAAGCATCATTCAAGGTCCCACGCCAGCGCCGATTCCCATAGCGCAGGCCAGCGAAGATGGCCTGCATGGCATAGTAATCCTTTGCTGAGATAGGATCGAATTTGTGATCATGACAGCGTGCGCACCCAATGGTGAGACCGAAGAAGCCTTGACTCACCGTGCGGATGACTTCGTCGAGTTCGTCCTGGCGAGCACCGCGCATGGCTTTCTCATCCCGCCCAATCTGTCCTGGCAGATTCGCTGGACCCGCCACGAGAAATCCAAGGGCCGCATCTTCACTGACAATATCGCCAGCGATCTGCTCAAAGAGGAATCGATCATAGGGCTTGTCTGCATTGAGGGAATCGATGACCCAATCTCGATAAGGCCAGGCTTGTGGACGTGGGGAATTTGTTTCAAAGCCCACGGTCTCCGCCCAACGAATCACGTCTAACCAATGGAGCGCCCAACGTTCGCCGTAGCGGTGGTCTGCCAACACTTGATCGACCAACCGACTCCAGGATTCGTCTGTCGGGGGGGGGGCACTGACAAAAGCATCGATTTCGCTAGGCTCTGGCGGCACACCCAGCATGACAAGATAGAGACGTCGGATCAAGGTCTCCCGTTCTGCTTCAGCAGACATGCTTAGCCCCGCGATTTCGAGTTTCTGTGAGACAAACGCATCGATCGGATGAGTTTCGCCAGGTGGCGGCGTGTTCACTTTGAGCGGTTGAAATGACCAATGTGACGATTCTGCCAGGGCTGCGGTGAGGCCTGCAATGAAGCAAAGGAAGATGATCTGTTGGTAGGGCATAGCGCCTATTTCACTCGAAGGGCTTCAGGATCATTCAACCACTCGATGTGATCGGAGGTCACTTTGCCAGGATGATCAACGCCACAGGCGGCGGCGAGTTTGAGCAGTTCTTGGCGGAAGGTCACCATGTAGTTGGCATCATTGAAGGCCGTGTGGTAGGAGGGACTGACACAATCTTCTCCCATCGGGATCCCTCGCACTTCGGCGATCTTCTCTTTCGGAAGAATGCCACCGAGAGCAGGCTTGGCTCCCTGGCTCATTTTCAGTTCGATTGCCTTGATCTCAGGGTTCTTTTCCACGAGATCCTTCAACTTCTCCATGGACAATCGCCCTAGCGCGTCCCGGCAGCCGAAGTAGGCCGTGCTCAACTGCAGGACTAAGCCCGCGCCATGAAGATGGTGCCTAGAAATGCTGCCTTCTCCGGTATTGTGAAGGCAGTTCGAGAGCTGGCAGCCTTTGTTCATGGCCTCCACAGCCGCTTCCCTAGGGAACCGTAGCTCATCGCCGACACGCAGATGACAGATTCTGGTCGGAAAGCTTTGGCACGCCCCGTCGTCCCAGCAAGGACTTTGGCATAGGCGATCGGGTGGTTGTCATCATAGCCCGGATCCCCATTGTGCGGCATTTGATAGGGAAACGCGTGGTGCTTGATGGCGTAGTAGGGCGCGCCGCTTTCCAAATCATTGCCCGTGCCGAATCCAAAGTAGTTGTTCTGATTCTTCGAAGAGGCGTAGATCCAGCGACGTTGGTCCCGCGAGAACGGACGTTCGGAATCATTGTCCGTGACGGTGTACTGGCGCTGCTCTGGGCCGATCTTATCTAGTAGATACCTGAGATGTCCGATGACGGGATAGTTCCGCAGGATGGCGTGTTTCTTCTCCATGACATCGAACAGTGCGACGCAGATGAGTAGCACAAGGAGCCCCAAGCCGATGGACAGGAACGTTAGCATGGTTCTCCCTAGCCTTTCTGGGGCGGAAAGGAAAGCCTCGACGTGTGAAGAAGCCGGACTAGTTTCTTCCCATGGAAGATGAGAAAGCTGGAGAGGGGAGCGTGCTCGTGAATCCTCAAGCTGAGACAGCGATGATCCAAACGGGAGCGCCAGATGCTGCCAAGCTTGTGATGCTAGGCGTGATCCTTGTTATCATGCTGGGACTGGTCGGCATGATCCTGAGATTCCGCTACCTCAGCCGTCACCCACTCCGTGAAGTGACGGATTTGGAACGTCTCAGTCGTGAGGATTCCGAGTGAATGGACCGAGGCGCGGCTTACGGCCGATGTGAGGATTTCCTAAGCCAGGGAGCGTAGGAGATTCTGATTGAGCAGAATACCGGCTTCGAAGTTTGTCAGCGAGAAGTTCTCATTCGGGGCATGGGCCCGGCAATCAGGAAGGGCAAGGCCTAACAGAAGTGTGTCGGCATCGAGCACGTCTTTGAACGACTGCACGATGGGGATGCTGCCTCCTTCACGGATCAGCGCTGGTGTCTTGCCGAAGGTTTGTTCGAGAGCACGCTGGGCTGCTTTTCCAAAGTCATTGTGGGGATCCACTTTGTAGGGCTTGCCATCATGACCCGACTCCATCTTCATGGTGATGCCAGGTGGCAAATGCGCTTCCAAGTGTTGCTTCACTTGATCCATGAGACGTGCAGGCTCTTGATCCGGAACAAGCCGGAAGGAGAGTTTGAGCATGGCTTCGGCTGGGATGACCGTCTTCGAGCCTTCGCCTTGGTAGCCAGCGGCGATGCCATTCACTTCCGCCGTGGGTCGGCCCCAGGTGCGCTCCAAGCTCGTGTAACCTTCCTCACCATAAAGGGATGGGACGCCCGTGTTTTCAATGGTTTCTTTATCGCCCAAGGGGAGCGCGGCCCAAGCTTTCGATTCCCATTCTTCTAACGGAATCACTTGATCATAGAATCCTTCGATTTGCACACGCCCGTTGGTGACATTATGCAAGCTCGCGGCGAGTTGCGCCACGGCCGTGGCAGGATTGGCCACCGCACCTCCATAGATGCCGGAGTGGAGGTCTGTGGTAGGGCCATAGAGACGCACTTCCACACAGGCGATGCCACGCAGCCCATAGGTGAACGTCGGCACACCCGGAGCTACCATGCCCGTATCTGAAATGGCAACGACATCGCAGGCCAAGCTCTCACGATGCTGCTTCAGGAAAGGCTCGAGATTGGGACTGCCGATCTCTTCTTCGCCTTCGAAGAGGAAGGTGAGATTGACCGGCAGATCATTGCCACCGGCCAGGGTCTTTTCCACACCCAAGAGATGTGCTAACAGTTGCCCTTTGTTATCTGTCGATCCTCTGGCATAAATGCGATCGCCATCAATGTGAGGCTCGAAAGGAGGATGATCCCAAAGTTCTAGCGGATCCACCGGCTGCACATCATAGTGGCCGTAGATCATCACTGTCTTGCGCCCAGCCTGGTGCTTGTTCTTTGCTAGGACGATGGGATGGCCCGCGGTGGGATGTTTCTCTACATCCATGCCGCCCCGCTTCAAGCGTTCTATGAGCCAGTCGGCGCAGTCATTGACATGGCCTTTGGAAGCCGAGTCTGTGGAAATACTTGGGAAACGAAGAAACTCAATGAGGGCGTCCAGGTCAGCTTGATCCATAACCCTTGGTTAGCCTCGGAAGGGCTAGGACGTCAATGGATTCCTTACGGCTCGGTGGGAACGTCTGCCGAGAGTTGGTCGTAGACCCGTTGGGCGTGCTTCTTGATGTTGTCAGCAAGGACACGGCTCCCCAACATCTGGTCTGCCAATTTGATGCCCAGCTTCCGATCTTCCAAAAGATGAAGTCTGTCGAGAAAGCCAGTCCGTAAATTATCCAAACTGCGATCGTCGACCAACAGCTGCCCAATTAGCATATCAACCATGGTAGCCACCGTTGGTTCCGTCCCCGGGCGGAATAGGAGTTCAATGTAGGCTTCAAGTGCTTTCGTGCGCTCCGAATCCTTAAAAGCCAGCTCCGCCAAATTCGCTACCCTTGCGGTTCGCTCTGGCCATTTGGCGAGCGCCTCCAACGCTAGCCGACGTTCTCCTTTGTCCTCGCCCAACAAGGCTCCTTCAATCATCAATAGAGCTTCTTCGCCGCCAAGGCTTCCTAGAACGCGTATCAATGGGTAACGGATATTACCGCTCTTCTGGGCCAACACGCCCGCCAATTCACTGGCGACTTCGGTTTTGTCATCGGCAGAAATCCTGTCTCCGATATTCACGAGCGCCCCATCAAGTCCCACGGGCAAGTTTGCTTTGGACTCTCCACGCACATTTCCTAACAACGCAATAAACGTTTGTTTGTCACCGAGAGCGGCCAAGGCGGTCATCACCTCGCGCATCACAGCTGGGTCTTGATCGCTCGAGGTCATTTCAAGAAGCAGTGATTCCGCAGCCGCCGACGATATCTTCCGTTCTTGGATCACCTTGATGAGGTTCACTTGAACGTAGGGGTTGCGTGCTTTCTCTAGTTCTTTCACCACAGCCACATTGATTGCGGTCGGGCTACCCGTGACATCTTTCAATTCAGTCAATGCCGTCCTAGCAGTGAGCGCAATCCCGTCACTTACGCCCCCGTCCAGGAAGCCTGCGAGCCCGGGCACATCCTCGGCGCTTCCCAGCGGCGCATCTGAACTTTGGAAAGATTCGAGAAGCTTCACTGCGTTGTCTTGCGATCTCTTCTGCACGAGGAACATGGCGAACAATCCTGCGGCGACGATGACCAAGACAGCCAGCCCGATGGCAAGATACGTGAGCAAGTTCGTTTCCTTGCGCGGCATGACGGTCACCGCTCCCGTGGCCACACTGTCCTCCAGTCCCTCTTCGATCGCGCCCGTCTCCGCGGAGACTGTCCCGGTGGGCAAGCGATTCACGGACGTGGTATGGCGTGGTGGAGGCACGATGAGCCGCCGAGAGTTTGAATTGAGCGGAGTCGCAGAGTGCTGGCCTGACAATGGCACACGATTTGTGCTTGGATCGATCGCGGCAGTCAGGTTTTGATAGTTCTCAAAGGCTTCCTTGGAATCCTGTGGCCTGTCATCCGCATAACGATTGATCAGCCACATGACCCATTGACAGATGACCGGAGGCAGGTCAGAACGAATTTGCTCTAGCGGAACCACTGTTCCTTGCAAATGGCTCGCCATGACTTGTGCCGCGCTGTCCCCCTGGAAGGGATACTGCCCAGAGAGGCAGAAGTAATAGAGGCAACCCATGGAATAGAGATCGGTCCGCTTGTCGAGATTGCCTCGCTCGAACTGCTCAGGAGCCATGAAATAAATTGAACCGAAGATAGCATCGCCCTGATCGATGGTCTGAGGCGCCGGCGTGCGGCTGAATTTGGCGAGGCTGAAGTCGAGGATCTTGACTTGGAATTTCTTACTGGGCAACCAGTTCACCATGACGTTGGTCGGCTTGAGGTCGCGATGAAGCACACCGGCAGCCTCTGCTGCGATGAGCGCCTCCATGGTCTGGGAGACCACCTCTCCGAAATCTCGCATGGTGAGGACGCCCCGCTGAATGACCAGATCAAGCGTCTCACCTTTGAGTAACTCCATGACGACAAAGGGACCGTCATCATCGATACCGACATCGTACACGGTGATAATATTAGGATGCTGGAGTGCGGACAGCGTCGTCGCCTCCTTCAGCATCATCTCCACCGAACTCGGTCCATTGGCCTCCTGCTCAGACGGGAGCATCCGCTTGATCGCCACCGAGCGCTTCAGTTGGGTATCATAGGCTCGATACACCGCACCGATCCCGCCCTGTCCGATCTTCTCCTGAATCTCGTAGCGCTCACTCATCGTGAAAGACGATCTGGAATATGGGGGCTGAAGTCCTAAGCAAAGTCACAGATTTAACATCGAGAGTATGGGCGGGCGTTACGGAAATTCAATGTGGGAATTCGCGAGACTCACCATCTGGCATCCTTCAGATATCATGACATCTAGAGTTTTCACCGCAAGATCCCTGGCGCGATTATGGTAGTGATGCTGGCTTTAGATGGAGATCTCGCCCCTGCAATCCGAATTCGCGGAGAGTTCACACGCCTTTCACATAATCTTCACAGAGGGAGCCCAGCTTGGGAGTGCTATGATATCACGCACTCTCACAACATTCCTCATCGCCGTCTACCTGGCCACGGCCTCTGGACAAGCGGACCCCCCAAGCGCACTTCCGAGCCCGACGACGCGAAAGTCACGCTCCCTTACGGAGAGCTCCGGCGGCTCTGAGAAGCGGCCTATGCGCAGGCGAACCCTGTCCCAGAGTCCCTCATCCCTCCGGTGAACGTCAGTGTCAGTTCTGGACACTACCCACTCGATCTCGGTGCCGCCCCTCCGCGTCTCACCGTCACGTGGAAATTGCACCAGTTCAGCAAAGATTGGCAACTCATCCCACTGATTGGCGGGGACATGCATTTGCTAAACGCCACACCCGAGGATGCCAGCGTAATCTATCAGAAACATTGATTCACTTTACTCAAGAGGGAAACAGGCCCTTACGAGATTCAGCTAGTTTTCACACTGTCCGCATCTCAATTGCGTTCAAGCGAGGGCATGACTTTCACCGCCATCGATGTGGCCTCCCATCAGCTCGAAGTCATCGGCGTTCCTGCAAGCATGATCTTTTCCGTCGACGGGCTCACTCCGACCAAGGGCATGGTCTACGCCCTGCCAAGTGAAGAGGGCGTCTACACTTGGAAACTGCAGACCGAAGAGACCAAGATCGAAGAAGCTCCTCCGAGTCTCTGGCATTCTCAGTCAGAGACCATCGTGCGCTACGAAGATGAACGCTTGCTCTTCGCCAGTCGCGTTCACCTCACCGCTTCCGAGGGCAATGGGCGAACCGCTACCTTGCTTTTGCCGCAAGAAGCTACTGACATTGAGATCAAAAGGCGGGACCTCGAGAGTTGGTAATCGGGAAAGAGTGAGAGTAAGCAACGACTCGCAACGCTTCAATGGAAGACGCCAGACATCCACAATAGCGTCGTTGAAACCCGTCACGCGCTCACACTGCCACATTTCCAGGCGCAATGGCCTCTCCTGCGCCCGCCTCTCGGCTCTCCCCTTGGTTGCGCGAGCAAGCGGGAGAATAAATAGGGACAGAAACTATTTACTGCAACACGATCGTGTGAAAAAGTGGTCAAATGAGAAGAGCACGAATCGCAGGGGATCCTGGGGCGGCGGCGAATTGTCATCATCTGATGTCACGGGTGATCGAGGGACGTTTCATCTTTGATCGCGTGGTGAAGGAGAAGTTTCGGGAGTTCTTGGAGGCGCATTGTGCCTTTGCCGGGGTGGAGTTGA
>JBLHHN010000203.1:0-10787 GCA_047616785.1 Verrucomicrobiales bacterium | reverse complement strand
CCATGATGTCGATGAACGTGTTACGGATGGTGCCTCGGATGAAGGCGTCGAATATCGTGGAGACCTCTTTGCTATCGTCTTGACCTAGCTGTTGGATGATTTCAATGTGATTCATGGATGGTTTGTACTTGTCCGACTTCGCGTAACTGCGGAGCCAGAAACCATCCAGCCAATTTCTAACAATTCATGGGGCACTGCCGAATCCAGGCACGGCTGCTCTGACGTCGGCTGAACTTGGTAAGTAGTGCTAGTAAGAAGAAGCATCCACAGATCAAGGCGGTGACAATCGCGATTGTCCTCCAGTCAGATTGCGGATGGAGAAATGCTAGCATGATGAGGTCAATTTGCTGCCTGGCCGAATCAGATCACTCGCGTTTCAGACCAGATCCCTCTCCTCCTGGACAGGCAGTTACTCTCGGCTGGTATCAGTCGCTGGCACGATCTTGTGCACGGCACCAAGCTCTCCACCAAATCCTGGCTGACCTGCGGTGAGCACGTAGATCTCGCCCTGAAGGTCTTTTCCAAAGGCGGTCACATAGCCACCTTCGATCAATCCTTCAGGCTGACCTTCCACCATGAGATCGGCCATAGACCAACTCTCACCGGTACGATCCGCCACAAAGAGGCGGCCTTTTCCTGGGGCCCATTGTTGCGACCAGTCACCAAAGACATACTTGCCCGAGAGTGAAGGAATGGCCTTCCCTGTGTAGACTTCGCCGCCCGTGATGGAGATCCCTTTGGCATCGGGCTCGGCTTTCAGCTTAGGGTGATTGCGATTCTTGTAGGTTAACACCGGGTCAACCAAGGGATTTCCTCGCTTGTCCACTTTGGGCGCCTCGACCTCTAGAGCTCGCCTGTCCTTCGCATCAAAGCCTTGGAGACCCTCACGAATGTGCCAGCCATAGTTCGCACCTTTCTTGATCACATTCACTTCAGCAAAGCGATCCTGTCCTACATCGGCGATGATCAATTCCGCATCATTGTCAGGATTCATGATCGCTCCCCATGGATTCCGCACGCCCCAGGCGTAGATCTCATCGCACCCAGGCTTTTTCACAAACGGATTGTCCTTCGGCACGGAATATGGATCACCTTCATCGATATTGATCCGAAGAACTTTCCCTAGCATCTTCTCAAGGTCCTGAGCATTGCCCCCTTCAGAGTGCCCTTTCCCGACATCCGAGCCTTCACCACCATCGCCCATCGTGATGAAGAGAAGCCCATCTTTACCGAAGACGAGTTTGCCAGAGTTATGGTTGAACTGCGGCTGGTTGATCTTCAAAATGATCTTCTCCGATCCCAAATCGGCGGCCTTTCCCTTCACCTCGAAGCTAGCAAGGTGCGCCGTATGATCCCATCCCACAGGAGCGCCCTCTTGCAGAGGACCACTGTAGTAAACGAAGACTTTCGGCGTGGCTGGAAACTTTGGATGAAATGCTAGACTGAGGAATCCACGCTCATCAAAGCCACCGTTCAGTTTCACCAACTTGGAACGCAGATCCAGAAACGGTGTCTCCGAACGAGCGCCATCCGCGCCGATGAGATAGGCCGCTCCAATCTGATCGACGACGACCAAGTCGTCACTGCCAGGAAATGGCGCGAGCGCCACAGGGGCGACAAAGCCTTCGGCCAATTTCTTGAGAGCGATCGATTCAGCGGATGACTGAGTGAGGAGGCCTGCGAAGGCCATGGCAAAGAGAGAAGACAGACGCATGGGTGATTGAATGGTTGGTGCAGATATCTGGCCGAGACTGAGCCACTTCTGCAACCTCAAACCGCACAATTGCATCGATCGCGCGGGCGATTGAGCAAAGACTCCAGCTTCTTCTTGGCCAGGGCCCAATCAGGAGCCAATTCGAGCGCTTTGCGGCAGTGGCCCATGGCCTCCTCGTGTTTGGCCAAGTAACTCAAGAGCGACAGCAAGTTGATAGTGCGTGGCTTTGTCATTGGGTTGGATCTGCAGGGACTTTTGAAAAATGGAACGGCCTGAGTCGCTTGACCTGACCCGAAGGCCGCTAATCCGGTGTTGAAGAGAAGGTTAGGACAATCTGGAAAACCACGTCTCTCCTCCGAAGAGATCGCAAATGCTTCTGCCCTGTTGAAGACTCTCGACGAAGACGCTCTTTCGCGACAAGAGCTTCGCCCAAACGGCCCGCCGTCATTTAAAAGACGTTAGATGTTGATCGCGCCATCCTTCGCTGGCGTATCAGACACCCCACAGCGGCTCCGAATCTCTCCAAGATCGCGGATCAATCCTTCACGAAGGAAGATCGCGTCGGCCTTGTGAATAAAGAGATTGGCTCCCATTTCAATGAGCCGAACCTGCTCATCAATCGTGCCCCAGAAATGGATGCCTCCACCAATCCCAGCGGCTCTCGCTTTTGTCAGGATTGTTTCCACAGCCTTCAAGAAACGGGCATCTCCATACTGCTCAGGAATGCCGAGACTACAGGAAAGATCATGAGGCCCGATGAGCACCCCATCGATTTCTTTCAATGCTAGGATCTGATCGAGATTCTCGATCGCGGGCGTGCTTTCAATGTTCACCACGAGGGTGTTGCCAGCCGTTCCCTTCTCGATGTAGGCGCCTAACTCTTCACCCAATGCAGACTCACCAGACACGCATTGCGCTGCTTTTTCTCCCTTGAGTGGCCGGAACTTCGTGGCTTCAACTAACGCACGCACTTCGCCGACCCGCTCAATATACGGTGCGACCACGCCAGCGGCACCGTCATCCAGAGCGACGGTCGCCGCATAGGGATCTGGACTGGGAACGCGAACGAGCGGCGGCAGGCCCATGGCGGCGTATGTGCGGCACATCCACGACAAGCTTTCTCTGCCAATGGCGATGTGTTCGGTATCAATGAAGACAAAGTCGAGTCCGCAATCGCCCACGATCTTGGACCAGAACGGTGTTTGTGCTGTGAGCAGCGTGCCGAACATCTGTTCGCCACCACGCAGTTTGTTTCGAAATTCAATGCTAGTCATCAATACGTTACCTCCACAAGATTGCCTGTGCGCCCAGACTCCACCGCTGCCACTACGATCGCACAGATGTCGCGGCCTCCCTGCGCATCCAGCATCGGAGGCACTCCCGTCTCAATGGCCCTGACGAAGTCTTCTAAGAGAAGAAAGTTGTTCTCCTCCGCCACACGGTTGTTTCGAAATTCCTTTTCCGGTTGATCACGATAGTAAACCGCCACTTCTGGCCGCGCCTCGCTGATCACAAGACTCCCTTCGGTCCCAATGAGATGCAGTTTGATCTCGCCAATGTCTGGATGAGCAGCGGCTCCAATCCTTCCGATACACACACTACCCACGACATCGTCAGCCATTTCAAGAGTCACCGTGGCCAGATCATCGACCGCATTGTCCACATGCGCTTGGTGAAAATGAGCGGTCGTCCTAGCAAAGACACGTTCCACGCGTGCATTGCCTGTCAGCATGCGAATGTAGGCCAACGGATAGATGCCTTCGACTTGCAACTCTCCGATCGGGGTCACGCCGACACCCCCATCAGAGCCATCGGCATGCGCCTCGATCTGACGTTCCAACCAATCGATCCTCGGCTCACCTTCTCCGTGACTTCCCTTGGGCGGACCGGCATCTTTAGAAAAGTAGAAGTCACAATGAATCGCCTTCAGTTCTCCGAGATCCCCACGCTCCACGGCTTCACGCGCTTGTAAGAGAGCCGGAAGGAAACTGCGATTCCATACCAAGCATTGAACCTTGTTCTCCCTCACGGCCGCGACCAAGCGATCGCATTCTGCCACCGTCGTCGACATGGGCTTGTCGACAATGATGTGCAACCCAGCCTCCGCCGCACGCACTGCCAGATCACAATGACGCTCTGCCTCAGAACTTATCACAGCAACATCCGCATCGTGCTCTTCAAACGCGCTTGAGGGATCTTGTGAGTAGGGAATATGATAGTGTTCTGCAAACTTCTGATTCCTCTCGTGCACCCAAGCGGGACAATTCGAATCATCCGTCACCGCAACCAAATCGAACTGCGGATGCGCGACCACGGCATGGGCGATGTAACCGTGTTTGACGACGCTGAGGACAATGGCTCGGTAACGTTTCACGTGGAGAGCACTTTCTTGGTTTCGGCAGATTCGAGCACGCGTCGTCTCACAGCATCCGCCGATTTGAGATCAGCTAGAGTGACCGGATAACCTCGCCCATCACGCACCGCGGATACAAACACATTCAACATCCCCACCAGTCCTGAATCGATTTCAGACACCGTCCTCCCCTGACATCCTGACGAGCTATAGAGCAAGTTCGTATTGTGATGATCATCCGCATAAGCCGCGCCATTTCCACCAATGATCGTCAGAGACTCATAACTCTCACGGGACTTCGAATCAGAAACGTGATCTACAATGGCCATCCCGCGTTCTTCAAACCCAAGATGCACTTGCAAATAACCCGGGCGATCTAGCGCATACACCGAATCAGGCTCATCCGAAAACAACCAGCACGCGATGTCCAAATCTGCCACCAGATTCGTCGGAGCGATCCATCGATGAATCCTAAGGAGACCAGCCGCCCCAAGCTTCCCTTGGGCAAGCCGATCCGCGATGACCTGCAACGAAGGACGAAATCGCCACTCCGCAGCGGGCATGATGTGGACCTCATCAGGCACCGCCGAACCGGAAGGCAGCCACAAGGCACGAGTCGCGCTTTGGGCCACGGCGAGCTGGTCCGTGATCACCGCATGAGACTCGGCTAGACTATCCGTCACCTCGACATCACGAATCCGCCGCAACGCTTCTCGATAGCGAGCCGCTTGTTCTTCCTCAAGTTGGAGACAGAGTCGCACCATCGGATCCGTTAGGCGCTCAGGTTCCGTTTTGAAGTGTCAGGAGCAAAGAGAATGACAATCATCCCAAGAGCGAAGACCCAGCTCGTGACCCGGCCAATCTCTGCGTATCCGCCGAACACTGATTGCATGGTCGTTCCCGTGACAAAGATCGTGAACGCCGTCAAGATCCGACCGAAATTAAAACTCACTCCTGCTCCCGTCGCGCGCACCCGCGTTTCGAACAGTTCCGGAAGAAAGAACGGCAACCAGCCGAAGAACAGGCCATTGAAGAAGCCTAACAGCGCTACCATCCCAAGGAAATGGCTCGCATCTGGAGCAGAAAACCAGAAAACATAGAGCGAGATCGCCAGAGATCCCAGACTCGTGATGAAGTAAGTCGTCCGCCGCCCTATCATGCATGCAATCGATCCTGCCAAAGCACTACCGACAATACTCGTGATCGATCGTGCCTGAAGAACGCGTGCTTTGAGAAATTCATCGCCTGTCGCCGCGCCTGTTTCACCAGCCCAAGGGATCATCCAGTTCGCACTTCCCCACCCACCCACCAACGGAATGGTCGCCAAGCAGATTCCAACCACAGTCACCCAGCGATAGCGCCCCTGAAACACTTCCCAGGCAGAGGACTTTCCTTCAAGAGAAGCCGCTCGCGCCAGCCAATCCGGCGATTCTTTCACCGTGAACCATGTCAAGATGCCTAACAAGATCGGCGCGGCTCCCACCACCATCACCCATCGCCAGGACTCTGGAGTCACCGCAATGTTTGCCGCCAACGTTCCCATGGCGAAGATACCGACATTCCCCGCCATCCCTATCAAAGACGCCATCACGGGTCGCGCCACATTCGCCCAAGCTTCTGAAACCAACGCCACCCCATTTGGCCACGTACCGCCGATGCCCAAGCAGGCCATGAATCGCAAAAGCAAGAGCTGCCAAGGAGCATTGACAAAGTAAGAAAGTCCCGTGAACGCGCCAAACCAGATCACACTGATCGCCAACGCTCGCGTCCGCCCCATGCGATCCCCCATCCTGCCAAAGATATAACCGCCCGCAGCCGCTCCGAAAAGAAACGCGCATTGGTACCACGCATACCATTTCCCGGCAGCACCGTTCCAGGCATCCAACTGCACTTGCTCTTCATCAGAGCGCTCGTCCGCTGTCGAAAGGGCTCGATACCTGGTCAGTTCAAGGCCCCCCTGCCGATCCATCAAATCAATCGCCGCCGCACGCATGGCCACGTTCGTTATGGCAATCTGCATCCCGCCGAAGAACCAGCCTAACGCAGCCACCACAAGGATCGCCATGCGTGCCCCTTGGGTCAGCCCGTTGGATGGAATTGGATCTCGATCAGCCACAGTCTACTCGGAGATTGCCCAAGAAGGCCCCTGTTTGACCAGCTTCTATTTCTAAGACAAACACAGCCTTGCCCAGCTCGACAAGTTCCCTCAGATTCGTAACTCTGTGGACATTCCTCAACTCAACATCGGCGTCATCGGCGCCACCGGCTACATCGGCACGCCTTACCGCAAAGAGATTCGTCACTGTCACAACGCAAACATCGTCGCCCTCTGCGCACGTCGGCAGGCCTTGCTTGAAGCAGCAGGCCAAGAAGACGGCGCCACCTGCCTCACCCATGACTGGCGTGAAGTGGTCCAGCATCCTGAAGTCAATCTTGTCATCGTCGCCACGCCCGATGCGCTGCATCATGAAGCGGTCCTAGCATGTGCTGTCGCAGGAAAACACGTGCTCTGTGAAAAGCCAGTTGCCATCAATGCGACGCAGGCTCGTGAAATGCTAGACGCCTACCAAGCCAAACCAGAACTCGCCCATTTCGTCCCCTTCTGGGTGCGCTATGCCGATGGAATGGTCAAGGCCAAGGAAGTCTACCAAGCAGGCACCCTGGGAGAGATCCGTGGCGCGGTCTATCGTTGGCACAATCCTCGCCCTGATGGAATGCCCTACACGTGGCGAGACGATCCGAATCTCTCCTCCGCAGGAAGCATCGCCGATGTCGGCTCCCACGCGTATGACACGGTGCGTTGGATTCTGGGCTGCGAAGCGAAACGTGTCCTCACCCATGCCGATACCATTTCTCCACGGGCCGATGCGGGCGAAGTCAACTTGGAAGAGGCCATCGCATTGGGGAATTCGCAGAGTGATAGCCAAGCGCCCGCACGCCAAGGCGGCACAGTCGACTACGCAAGCATCGCCTGGGAATTCACCAATGGCGCAGTCGGATCTCTTATCCTATCACATGCCCCTTATTTCCGCAAAGGGCTCACACCCGAGCTGGAATTGCACGGCACTAAGGCTTCCTTAGCCGTCGATCGCGTCTCTGGCGATGTCACCTTGGTCAAGCCAGGCGGAGGCCCAGAAGTCCTCGCCCATCTTCCAGATCTCCGAACCGCCAATCGATTTGAAGACTACGTCTTTCCTGCCATCCGCAGCGTGATCGCGAACAACGCCATCAACGACCATCCGAATCTTGACGATGGCTGGCGAGTCCAACAATTCACCGATGCTGCCGCCGCGTCTGCCCGCGCGGGAGGTTGGGCAGTGCTAACATCTTCGTGAAAACCATTCTCTCATTACTCGCCTGCATCGGGATGGCTTCTGCAGCTCCCGATCGACCTAACATCGTCGTCATCCTGACTGATGATCAAGGCTACGCAGACATCAGCTTCAACCCCGATCATCCGAAAGAGGTTGAGACACAGCACATAGATGCGCTCGCTCGGGAAGGGGTATTCTTTTCCAACGCCTACACGAGCGGACATGTCTGTTCGCCGACACGTGCTGGCATCATGCTCGGGCGCTATCAGCAACGTGTGGGCGTTTATACCGCAGGCGATGGCGGACGAGGATTCGATCCCACGCTCCCCATCTTTCCCACGTTTCTTCCGCAGGAATACACGAGCACCGCCATCGGCAAATGGCATCTCGGGCTTGATAAGGATTATCCTGAATTGAAATGGCACGCGGTGAATCGTGGGTTCGACGAATGTTACAAATTCATGGGACGTGGCGGGCACGACTACTTCAAGATGCGTGGTGTGAAGGGTGACGACATCGCTCCGATCTATCGCAACAAGACCAAACTCAAGGAAGGTGAATATCAAGGCTACATGACGACGAGACTTTCTGAGGAAGCCGTCAGTTTCATCGATCGTGAGAAAGCGAATCCCTTCTTCCTCTACCTCGCTTACAATGCGGTGCATGCACCCGCGCAGGCACCGAAGGAAGACATCGCCCGCTACCAAGCCAAGTTTCCCGATCTCTCTCGGAAACGAGCCACCCTGATGGCGATGCTCGATCATCTTGACCAGGGAATCGGCTCCGTGGTGAAGAAGCTGAAGGACGAGAATCTGTGGGACAACACACTGCTGTTCTTTCTCACGGACAACGGTGGCTCAAAGGCGATGGAAGCGAACAATGGTAAACTACGCGGTTTCAAAGGCAGTCTCTACGAAGGGGGCATTCGCACGCCTTGGGTCGTGAGCTGGCCTGCGAGATTCAAAGGCGGACGCTCCATCGATACTTCTATCATTTCACTCGATATCTTACCCACCGTCCTCGAGGCGACGGGCATCAAGGAGACGACATTTGATGGCAAGAGCCTACTCCCGCTTCTCACCGGCGAATCAAAGGAACACCACGCCCAGCTCTATTGGAACAGCGGCGAGCCGAAGGGGGAATGGGCCGTGCGTCAGGGCTCATGGAAGGCCCACGGATTCAAAGATCGCTACGAACTCTACGACCTGGCAAACGATCCCTCAGAGAAACAGGACCTCGCTAACAAGAAGCCAGAGAAGGCGAAAGCACTGGTGCAACTTCACCAAGTGTGGCTCAAGGACATGGTGAAATCTGCGTCTACGAATCAAACGCCGAAGCTGAATCAGGAAACCAACGTCAAACCGACCTTCTATGTGGCCGAAGGACTGAATGCGGACGGATCCTTGATCAAATTCTATCGCCGTGGCTTGGACTATGCGATCGACTACTTTGGGAACTACGGCCCATACAATATCTACCTGTTAGGATCTGAGAGCAAAGAGAGTGTCAGAGCAATCTTTCGGCAAAGAGCCGAAACCAGGGTGATCCCAGGCATCGACAAGACCAAGGAGGAACAGATTGCGGACTTCTTGAGTCAGTCTAACTTCATCTCAGAAATCGATGCCGTGATGGCAGGCCAGTCGACTGGAGGTTTGACCTGGAGTTCGCCAGAGCAAAGGGTCTATGAAGACGTCACCACGAATGCCACGAACCGGGCCAAGGATCCGATCGAGAACACGTGGGGCGCACTGCACGAGTATCACCACGTTTTTCAAGTCGCCCACAGCGATTCCTATCAGGACCGATCCTCCGATCAGAATCTGAATTCATGGATGCTCGAAGGCCCCGCAAGCTACAGCTCCGCTAAGTTCATGGAGCGTCTTGGCTTAGCCGATTTCAAGAAGTACATGCTCGATCTGAAAAGATCCGGGGCAAACATCGGACGACCTGGAATCACCGAATTCCTGTCCACCGCAGAAGGCTATCAGTTAGACAAAGAAACCTATTGGGAGGATGGGCAATCGGCTCAAGTGTATTACATGTTAGGCGCCTGGGCCACCGCCTACCTGATCCATGTCCAAGGCATTGATGAAGTCACGGTTCTCAAAGATTGGTACCTTGATGTCTTGCCCATGGGAAAGACGGCGGCATTCACGAAGCACATGAAGATCACCCCAAAGGCTTTTTACGCCAAGTTCGACGCGTTCATCAGGCAATCTGATGACGAAGTGATGAAGATCTTCAAAGCCAAGCCCTGAAAGCCAAAGCCTTCGGAGTAAGGGAAGGCAATTCTATTCCGATGCTTTGACACCCACAAGGCGATCGTGACAGTATCGCCTTCTATGAAATTCGGATGGCTTGGATACGTTCTCCTCTTGTGCTGTTCATGGTCTGCTCACGCGGCGGAGGAAGAAGGCACCCCGTTGCTCTTTGAGAGAGCGGATCTGGCCTGGAAAGAACGGCGAGACGAGGATACCAAGTTGGCGTTCGAAGCGCTGTTCGCCGCCGATCCGAATCATCGTCTCGGCCACGAATCTTTTCAGCATTGGCAATGGGGTGTGGCGGGAGATCAGTCGGCCCTCTCACAATACCAGCAACGCTTGGAAAAGGATCCGTCCCCGATCAACCACTACTTGTTAGGACGTTTGCCCTCGAAGGCGAAGGAGAGAGCCTTTCACCTCAAGTCCGCTGTCGAAAAAGATCCTAGCAATACAGCGTTCGCCAAGGAATGGGGACTCTTCCTCTTTCGCCAAGGACGCTTTGACGAGGCCCTTGGTGTGTTAGAAACCTTGCAGACCGCCTTGCCCAAGGACAGTGACGTGCTCAGCGGGATTCGCGGGAGCTTGAGATTGCAGAAGAAGCTCACGGCCGCAGAACAGCGCTTTGTGGATCCCTCGCTCAACGACACTGATAGTTTTTGGAAGCAATGGACCGCTTTCTCATACTATAAAACCGTTGGTCGCCTCTCCCAAGACCAGCCATTCTTTCAGCGGTGCTCGGCACTAGAGCCAGAGTCTTTGTTGATTCTACGTTTCGACTTCTGGAACACACTGCGCGAAGAGGACGTCGAGAAGAGTCGGGCGATTCTGGCAAAGATCCAGGAACAGGACCCATGGGGACTTGGAATGCAGGTGGCTCCCTTGCTTCCGATTCTCATCGAGAAAGACCTCTATGCTAGCATAGCACTTTGGGAGGAATTAATAAGAGTGATACCATTTGAGACAGAAGGCTATGCGCGGGTCGGGGGACGATGCGCCCAGGTCTCTCAATTGGAGAGATCGAAAAGGCTCTGCGAATGGCGTTGCTTCTCCAGCCTGCCTCTCCAACTGCGATGAATGCCATGGGAGCCTCCTTCTCGAGACAAGAAAGGTATACTGAGGCGCGGGAAATGTTTACTAAAGCGATC
>JBLHHN010000202.1:0-10792 GCA_047616785.1 Verrucomicrobiales bacterium | reverse complement strand
AACCGACTGTGGTCTAGTGATCGGGTGAATCTTGTAGGAGAGCCGTCAACTGGAAACCTGTATACTCGGTTCGATGAGGGGCGAGGCGGGCATGCCTTCGGGCGTGTCCCCTCGTCTACTCTACCCTACTTCATTTGTGCGCTAGGAGTATGAATCCGCCCTTTCACAACCCTGATCTCAAGCCGATTACGGCGGGGTTGTCACCTCCTCTGTTAGAATTTCATCCAGCCAATCTGACGGAGCACCTAACTTTCTTTGCCCTTTGCTACCTCTTGTTAAAATTCGATTCCCTGTTCCCAGAATAAAAAATCGCTAGAATGAGGAAGTCGCTCATACACTACCCTTCTTAGATCGACACGTGTCGCGGCCTTCCCGTTTATTGAAAATCCAAGCTCAATTGATCCGAATCTTGAACTCTCCAACTGCCACGCTATCTCTTGGGATCGCACTCATTCTGTTAAGCCTGACCAGCGTGCATGCGCTCGATGGCGCAGGCACCGTGAACGCGACCATCGATAGCGGCTGGTCGGCCTATGAAGTCGTGACCAGCGGAGATAGCATCAGCAGCGTCGATGCTCCTGGTTATGGAACGACGATGACTCGGACCATCTTTGATGGGCTGGGAGCCTATGTGACCGGAAATACCCTTCGGGTCTACCTAAACCATGAAACGACGCCGGGTTCAATTAGCCGGGTGGATCTCAATCTCCCCAATTTCCAGCAATCAGTCACGGATACCTTAGCGAATGTCAGTCCGCCCTTCGCAGGTGTTGTTTCCCAGATTGGCCTTGCCTACGACGCGATCTATGACGGCGCTGGCAGTCTAGTCGCCAGTGGATTTGCGGAGGTGGATACCTACGGCAATAACAATTTCGCACGCTTCTGTTCCGGAGGCGTGCATCTCCCGGACGCCTTTGGACCGGGAATGGGATTCGTCGATGCGCTTTACATGACCGGTGAAGAAGTGTCAGGGGGCAAGGCCTATGCCCTGGATTGCGCAACGAGTGAACTCTGGGAGATTAGTGCTTTTGGATCTCATCCTTGGGAGAACTTTGCGCCCATTGACACTGGCAATACAACGCACACAGCGATGGCAATCTGGGCGGATAGCGGTGGAGGGGATTTGATGAGGGTTTATGTCGGAGAGAAGAATCCCAGCGGTGATTTCCTTGCGAGAAATGGCCTGCGGGGTGGCACTGTTTATTACTTCGATGGAAGCACTAACGGCACTCTGACACTGACAGAGTGCACGGAAGACTTTGTCTTCACGACGGATACGAACGACGCGAAGTCGGTGACCAAGCTCGAAGACATCCACACGAATCCAGGCAATGGGAAGCAACTGGTGTTCGGAGCACAGAACGACGGACTCTACATCATGGATGTAGACATCCAGTTTGATGGATCTGGAAACGTCGTGACGGGAATAGGCGGCTCGACAGTCAGTGTCTCGCAGGCACTGGATGACAACAATGCCATTTCGACCTTTGATGATCCTGACAATGTGACTTGGTCTCCAAGTGGTTACATCTATGTTCAAGAAGATGGAGGGAGTCCAGGCGACGAGATTTGGAGACTCTTGCCTTCTGATCCGATCGGAACTCTGACTCGTGTGGGGCAAGGCAATGCAGAAACATCAGGTATCATTGACGTGAGCGCGATGGCAGGCTTCCCTCACAATACAGTCTATCTCTTTTCCATTCAAGGTGGATCAGGGATGGCTCAGCTCGTTACATTGGTCAATATAGCCATCACTGAGCCATCCGCGTTCGATGTCTGGGCTGCCGAAAGCGTCCTCATTGGTAGTGATAGAACTTTCAACGGGGATGGCGATGGCGATGGGGACACCAATGGATACGAGTACAGCGTTGGCGCAAATGGTGGTGTCTCTGACACCGATTCTGATCGGAAACTCAGTCTGACCCCAAAGTCAGGCGGTGCCATGATGGACGTCGAGTTTGGGTTCCTTCCGGGCAATACGGATTTGATATGGATCGTGGGCCGTAACAACGATCTTGGTCAGTTCAGTGAGATCTATAGACGAGACAACGGCCTTGAAACGTTGGGTGCGGACGTCGAATCGATGATCAACCCTGTGGACAGCAGCAAACTCATCGTCACGGACAAGAATCCGGGCATACGCTCATTCTATCAGTTGCAGCTTGTCCTCAAGGATGCGCCCTGATGCTGGTGTGAGCCGCTCGCGCAGCCTCAATGTGATCATGTCAGAGGAAGGTCACTTGCCCCGTAGGCGGAACTAGTGTGCCCCACCAAGGCCAAGGCCGTGCTGCTAGGAAAGGGCTGGTATAAATAAACGCTATCGGCGATTCAAAGAAAGCGCGCAAGATTAATGGCCCATGGAGTCGGGCTAAGGCGTTGTCACGCGCCGCTCGATTCACAGACAAAGACCCAGTTTCGATTGCCGCACAGGCTGCAAAGGCTGCATCGGAGTGTGAGGACGACTATCAGAGATCGGCGGTTCGTTCATGGGAGATTGTGGCGCTGGCGGAGCGGGGCTTTCTTGGTCAAGCAGAGAAGGCACTGAGCGAGGCTTTGAACCTTGCGAAGACAGTTCCGCCGTTTTCGTCTCGCAGCGAAGCCTTGTATATTCTCTTTCAGGCCGCCTTTGCCATAGATCGAGATCATGCGATTGTCGTCGTAAACGATGTGCTTAATGCTTCTTGCCCTCTAGAGGAACATTGGCGATGTCAACGTGCCATACGTGATGCAGGGAAGATCGCAGACGGGGAATTTGAGCCGAGAAAGTTCTTCTGATCACAGAATGCAGAGCAATTGGGAAACACTCTAACACCGGCTCAGGTCGGGAATTGCCTTACGCGACGTGTATTATTTCCTCGTTCTCCTAGGGCTTTGCTAACTTCCAGAGATGGCTGTTGCTTCTCACGAAGATGGCGTTGTGGGCGACGGCGGGGGTGCATTGGAGCATCTCGCCGAGGTCTAACGTGCCGACCACTTTACCTTCTTCGCCGCCTAGCTCGATCACCTGGACGAGACCGGCTTCGTTGAAGGTGTAGAGATGGGAGTCAGTGGCGATGGGGCAGCTGCCGAATGGGCCTTTCAGGCGTAGGCGCCAGAGGCGATCGCCGTTGGCGAGGTCGCCGCAAGTGAGGACGTTGGCATTCGTGATCACATAGATGCGATCACCATGCACCAAGGGGCTGGCGGTGCCGGGACGCATGGAGCCGACGCGCCACAGCTGCTCGGAGCCACCGTCAGGTCCGGGTTTCACCGCTGTGAGACCTTGTGAGGGAATGTAGAGGTTGCCTTGGGCGTCGGCAGCGCTGGAGGGGATGGTGGATGCACTTTCACCATAACTCCAAACGACTTCGCCAGTGGTCGGCCGCACGATGTCCACGCCATCGCTGCCTTGTAGCGCGGCGAGTTCTTTGCCGTCGGTGCTCTTGATGGCGATGGGAGAGGTCCAGTTGGCGCGTTTGGCCCGTGGCTTCTTCCAGAGATTCTTTCCGTGCTTGAGATCGATGCCGGCGGAGAAGGATTCGCTATCATTCTCGATCTGCGCGATGAGCACGCCATCGGCGATGATGGGCGATGAGGCAAGTCCTAGGCTATTGCTAGCGTTGGGGTAGTCATTGGTGAGGCCACGGAGCCATAACAAGTTTCCATCGAGATCGAGACAGAAGAGATCATTCGAAGAGAACAATGCCAGGATGCGTTCGCCATCACTCACGGGGCTTGGCGCTGCCACGGCGGTCTTGTCGTGGCACATGGTGCGACCGGTCGAGTAGAACTGACGTTCCCATACTTTCTTGCCATCGCTGGCTTGGAAACAGAAGATGTGGAGCCGCTCCTGAGTGGGTCCGCTGGAGGACGTGACATAGACGCGATCGCCCACCACGATGGGGCTGGAGAGTCCTTTGCCAGGAAGATCGAGCTTCCAGCTGATCGCCGGTTCTGTCGGCAAATCAGCTTTGACATAGCCGCTGCCATTGGGCCCGCGAAACTGAAGCCAATCGGCTTGGGCGGTCATCAAGGTGATGCCGGTGAGTGCGAGGAGAGTGAACGTTTTCATGAAATGAGAGAATGGAAGGCTTTGGAAAGAGTTAGCTATTGTCGGCGGACTTCCGTTTCGATTCGGTGGGTGTGGGCAATCGATTTGTGGCGAGAAGAGCGGTGCCGGTGGCGTCACACACGCGGAGCTGGAAATTCCATTCGGTGGTCCAGTCTTCGGTTTGTTCGTTCTGGCAGACTTTCACTAGGAGGGTGTTCTTGCCTTTCTTGAGGCTGATCGGTAATTTGTATTGATCGATGCGCATGCCGCGATGGTACTCGTCTCTTCCGAAGATGAGGGCGCCATTGAGCCAGATCTTCCAGGCGTTCTTACAGCCTAACCGAAGTTCAGCGGGCTGGTCGTTGGGTGACTCGTATTCGGTGTAGGTGTAGGCAGTGACGTCCTTCAGCATGCCGTAGGGTTTGTTGATATCGACGGAGCCATACTCGTGCGAGGTGGCCAAATCTGCCCACTGAACTTTCCCTGCTTTGCCATCGTATTCTGCCTTGAGATCGATCCCTTCTTCTGGTGGAAACGGGGTATCGAATCCTTTGCGTTCGGTATTGTCGAATGGGCCAATGACAGACCAGTGCATGAGAAAACCGAAGTGTTCTGCAAGGTCCACCGTCTGCCCCAACTCGCGTAGCGCCTTGGCGGCCACGTCAATCTGATCGACATCGCGGGCTGCTCCTAACGCTTGCCGATAGACGATGGTGGCAGCGAGTTTCTTGTCGCCTTCGACGAGTGCCTTGGCTTGATCTAATAGTCCGTCCACAGCGTCGCGTCTCAAGCTGGTGCTGGGATCGCCGAGCATGCCAGGGACGAGTTTGGCGGCTGTGTCAGCATCGACGCGTTGAATGAGCTCGAAAGCCAAGCGGCGGCCGCGTGGGTCCTGACGTGTGTCCATGAGAAAGGCGCCAATGGCATCGAGTGGCAGCGTGTGGTCATTGCTCAGCTCTCGATCCACGATGGCTTGGGCGGCGGAGACGAGCCAGTTGGACGCTAGACCATTGGCATCGCTCATGGCCTCAAGAATAGGGACGACCATGGTTGCGTCTCCTTGGATGATCTGCTTCCAAGCGGCCGCCGCGGCTTCGTTGCCTTCGCCCTCATTCTGAACCGATTTGATTGCTTCGATCGCATCCGAATAGGGTTCTGGCGCATTCTGAGCGGATAGAGAGAGCGGCAAGAGAGCGAGTAAGACGAATGTGGGGCGCATGTAGGTGAGAATGTACGTTTATGAATTGAGAAACCAGGGCTAGTTTGGTTCTGCATGACTCATGAAGCAAGTTTCTAGTTGGGGTATCGTGTGGTTGGTCAGTTTGTGCTCGGGGATGGCGGAGGTTCCGGCAGTGACTCGTGGTTACACGATCCCGACTTTGGACTTGGCTGAAGACAAGCATCGGCAGGTGGTCGTCGACAGGGAAGCTGGGCAGTATTTGGGGCATCCGACGACCGTCTTGTTAGAGGGTGGTAAGACCATTCTCACGGTTTACCCAAAGGGGCATGGCAAGGGCGGCGTGGTGATGAAACGCAGTGACGACGCAGGGCTCACCTGGAGCGATCGTTTGCCGGTGCCGGAGAATTGGTCGACTTCCAAGGAAACCCCTACCATTCATCGAGTGATCGATACCCAAGGCGTGAAGCGTCTCATCATGTGGTCAGGCTTGTATCCAGCACGATTGGCCGTGTCAGAGGATGACGGGAAATCATGGAGCTCCTTGAAACCGGTGGGTGACTGGGGTGGCATCGTGGTCATGGGGTGTGTCATTCCCTTACAAACGGCGAAAGGTCATTACCTTGCACTGTTCCATGATGACGGGCGTTTCTTTGCCAAAGATGGGAAACTAGCAAATCCAGTGGAGTTCACGCTCTACCAATCACGCTCAACCGATGGCGGACAGACGTGGTCGGTTCCTGAAACGATCTGGGCAGGCACGGAAATGCATTTATGTGAGCCTGGTGCGATTCGTTCTCCTGATGGGAAGCAGTTGGCAGTGTTGCTACGGGAGAATCGGCGCAAGAGGAACTCGCATGTCATCTTCTCCAATGACGAAGGTTCAACGTGGTCACCGCCGCGTGAATTGCCAGCTTCGCTGACGGGGGATCGACACACAGGACAGTATGGATCAGACGGGCGGCTCTTCATTTCCTTCCGCGACACGACGCTGGAGAGTGACACCGCAGGGGATTGGGTGGCGTGGGTCGGGCGCTATGAGGACATCGTCGAGGGCAAGGAAGGTCAGTATCGGGTGCGTTTGATGGACAATCACAAGGCGAAAGATTGCGCTTATCCTGGCGTGGAAGTCTTGCCGGATGGGACGTTTGTCACGACGACCTACGGTCACTGGACCGAAGGGGAATCACCTTATGTGGTGAGTGTGCGGCTTCGATTGGGTGAGTTGGATAAGATGAGTCGACTCAAAGAATGAGGATTTGGTGAGGTTTAGGGCTTTCAACACGGAGAGCATGGAGGGTTTTGGGAAGAGGATAGGGTGTCTTGGTTTCGCAAAGGTGGTTGAATCTGACTGACGGAACTCGTAGGGTGCGGCAACTCCGACCTTCGACATTCCTTGTTCGCCACTCGATATTCAATCTTGTCCTGGGTCTTGCCTCCCATGAGACGGGGAATCACGTAGAAAAGTGCCTTGCCTCTAGCACTCTTTCTGATCGTCTTTGGTGTGGCGGTTGTCGTCATGGAGACGCAGCAGTGGATCCGGTTCAGTCATCGCTGGGTCTTTCTTCTCGTGGCGCTCGCACCGTGGGTGTGGTGGTTGCATCATCAGGGGTATCATGGGCTGGGGAAGGTGCGTGGTGTCATCGCGTTGAGTTTGCTATTGGTCTTGTTAGGCTTGTTTCTCATGCTGCTTGCAGGGCCACGTGCGGTGCAAGCAGCATGATAAGCTTTCTGTGATGTATGCGCTCGATCTGTCAGACTCGATGAGCCGATCGGTGCAGGATGAAGCGATTCGTTACATCCTGGAGACGGCGGGCGGTAAGGAAGAAGATGATGAGGTGGGCTTGGTGCTCTTTGGTCGAGATGCGGCTGTGGAGCTGCCGCCGCGGTAATCGTTTCCCTTCGAGGCGGTGAACTCACAGCTGTCTAAAGATGGGACGAATCTGGAGGGAGGTTTGAGTCTGGCTGCCGCCGTCATTCCTGAAGAGAACACGGGGCGCATCGTGCTGATCAGTGATGGCACGTCGACGGAGGGGCGATATCTCTGCAGCGATCGAGCAACTCAATGCGCGTGGCATCCCTGTGGATGTCTTGCCTGTGGAAATGCCTGTGGAAATGCATTTGGAAAAGGAGGTATGGTTAGAGCGTATTGATCTGCCGCCTGGAGTGAAGAAGGGGGAGAACTACGAAGCGAATGTCTTGCTCACGGCGATCCATGCCGGAAAAGGCACGTTGTTAGTGCAAGAGAATGGCGAGGAGATCTTTCGCGAAGAGATTGATTTCGATGTGGGGAAGAATCGGATCACGCTGCCGATCTATTTGCGTCAAGCTGGCTACTACGAATACACGGCCCGGCTGCTCATGGCGGAAGGTGAGGACGGGTGGGAAGGGAACAACGTCGCGATCAATGACCTGTATCTGCGTGGGGAAGGGAAGACGCTGATCGTGACGGATCCTGAGGGGGATTCTGGAGATTGGGAGAGCTTGGTCAAGGCGATGCAGGAATCCGATCGGGTGGTGGAGATCAAGGATGCGTATGCCTTTCCCCGCACCGCGATTTCGCTCATGCCTTATGATAGTGTGATCTTTGTCAATGTACCGGCGGATGCCTTCGATGTGGTTCAGCTAGAAGCGGTGAAGCGTGCGGTCTACAATCAGGGCACGGGATTCCTCATGGTCGGGGGGCAGAATAGCTTCGGTCCTGGTGGCTACCATCGCACGCCCATTGAGGAGACGCTGCCCGTGAGCATGGACATCAAGCAGAAGAAAATTCTGCCGAAGGGGGCGCTGGTCATCATTCTGCATACCTGTGAATTCGCCGGGGGTAATACCTGGGGGCGACGCATCGCTAAGCAAGCCGTGCGTGTGTTAGGAATCGAGGACGAAGTGGGGGTGATTGACTACGAGCAGGGCGATGGCAACTGGATCTTCAAGCTGACCAAGGCGGGTGAGTATGAGAAACTGGCGATGAAGATCAATCAGGCCCAGCCTGGTGACATGCCGTCCTTCGCTCCGACGATGAAGATGGCGCTTCTGGAATTGCAGGCCAGTGATGCGGCGATGAAGCACATGATCGTCATCTCCGATGGTGATCCGACACCTCCTGCGCCTGCTGTTTAGCAGGGCTTTGTCGATGGGAAGATCTCTGTGAGTACAATTGGCATCAATCCTCACACGTCCAAAGATGCGGCTTTGTTAGAGTCGATCGCGCAGACGACAGGGGGACGTTACTATGAACCATTGGATGGTTCGCAGCTGCCTTCGATCTTTATCAAGGAGGCCAAGACGCTGAAGCGGAGCATGATTCAGAACAAGACCTTCTCACCTCGCATTGAGTTTCCTTCGCCGGTTCTCAAGGGGATTGACTTGATGCCTGACTTGTTAGGCTACGTGCTCACGAGCGCGAAGCCGAGATCGCACACGATCCTGCGTGGGCCGGAGGATGAAGAGATCAATCCGGTGCTTTCCATCTGGCGTTACGGCACGGGGTCGGCAGCGGCATTCACTTCAGATCTCTCGCCGAATTGGGGTGGGGGTTGGGTCGGTTGGGGTAAGTATCGCGCCTTTGTCGGTCAGCTCCTCACAGAGATCTCACGGGCGCAGGAGGACAGTGAATTGCATCTGCAAGTGACGGCCGCTGGGAGCCTGGGAGTGATCACGGTGGAGGATCATCACGAAGAGGCGTCCTTTTTAGAGATGCAGGCTCGCGTGGTCGGGCCAGATGATCGCGAGGAAACGCTTTCGCTCGATCAAGTGGCTCCAAGACGCTATCGGGCGACTTTTCCCCTCTGGGGCACCGGACGCTACCAAGTGATGGCAGCAGGTGTGGGATCGAATCGCTCGGACAAGGCGGTGTCCAGTCTTGCGGTGGCTTACTCGCCAGAGTGCTTGCAATTGCACTCGAATGCTAAAGTGCTAAATATGATTGCGAAGAGAATGGGCGGGCGCATTCTCAACGGGAAAGAGACCGCGTTGTTCGATTTCGAGCGCGTGACGAAGGAATCTTCGCGTTCGGTCATTGATTGGGTTCTCGTCTTGTTAGCCTGCCTCATCCCGTTGGATGTGGGTTTGCGTCGCGTGCAGATCGATCCCTCTGTGGTCAAAGGATGGTTCAGTATAAAGAAAGTCACGGAGTCTGGAGAGACGATGAGTGCGCTGCTGAAACGAAAGTCAGCGGTCGGTAGCCAGATGGCGCGGCCGCTAGAGAGTCCTGTCAGAAGCGAGGATCCGAAGACGAAGCCCAAGCCGGTGGATCCTGAGGAAACGGCGGCAGTACCGAAGCTTGGGGAAGTGGATGATGCCTCGCTCTCGACCACGGAGCGTTTGCTGGCACGGAAGCGAAAGTGTGAGGAAGAGGGAGACCGTTAGGAATAGTATGCGGATCTCAAACCGTGAGTGATTCAGCCTCGCAAACGGTTGCGTGGGAGTTTGGGCGTTTGCGCCATATGGTGTGTGTCTGACTAAATCTCATCAATCTTTGGAACTGAGGCTTCAAAGACTTTGCTGAGTTCTGTGGTGTCTTGGCTAGAGAGCTCTTGGGCTTCTGCGATTGCCATGGATTCGAACTTACCGATCATTTCACTGAATCTGAGGAAGGCAAATTCAACTTGCTAACGCATAGGTTGGGTCGGCAGAGGCGCGATGATGGGGTTGAACACGTTCAACCTTCTAAACCAAACAATGCCAACCACCCATCGACACCTCTGCCATAGAGACCGTTCCACTATCCAAGACCTTCTCAAGCAAGGTCTCAATCAAAGCGAGATCGCAGAGGCAATTGGAGTTCACCCAAGCACGGTCAGCAGGGAGCTTACGCGCAATACTGGCCAACGTGGGTATCGACCAAAGCAATCTGGATACCTAGCTGCCGCGAAGAAAGTGACGCAACGAAAGAAGCGCAAGATCACAGGTGAAGTGGCTCTGGAAGTGGAATCACGATTGCGCGAACTCCATAGCCCAGAACAGATCAGCGGGGCCATGGTAAAGGAGGGGCTCGCAGCGCCAAGCCCCGAGACCATCTATCGCCACATCGTCAGGGATAAGAAGGCCGGAGGAGAACTCTTCGTCTGCTTGAGGATCAACGGAATAAGACGCTACCGGTGCCGCGTGAAGGGCCCTTGGAGTAAGATCCCTGGGCGCGTAGACATCACCCTGAGACCGTTCTCGGTCGAGTCCCGCCGTTACTTCGGCGACTGGGAAATAGATCTCGTGGAAGGAAGTAAGGGAACAGGATTCATCCTGAGTATGGTCGAACGTAAGAGCCGCTACAGCATCTTTGAAAAGATTGAGAACGAAGAAGGCAGCGACCATGTCCGAGGCCATGATAAGACGACTCTGGCCGTTCAAGACTCGCACGTTGGCTTACGACAACGGCCTTGAGTTCGCAGGTCATCTTGAAGTAGGCAGAGAGTTGGGGGCGAAAGGTTACTTCTGCGCCCCCTATCACTCATGGGAGAAAGGACTTGTGGAGAATCACAACGTAATCGACCGACGACCCTCCATCTGATGTGGCTTACGCTGGGATGTGATCAGATTCATGTTTGGGCATGCCAAATTCAATATTGGAGGAATCAGAGAAGCAGCAG
>JBLHHN010000201.1:0-10796 GCA_047616785.1 Verrucomicrobiales bacterium | reverse complement strand
CGCCAAAGGGCGAGATACCATAAACTCTAACATAATCATGTTTCCTCGAATAGCTGTACCCCAAATCCGATATAATCAGAAACTTTCCTTCCCGATACCAAGCCCGTGCTTGCCGTGCTTCACGATGTCTCTGGAAGCATGGAGACGCGTGATATCATAGACACCCATGCACCGACGGCCGAAACACTTACCCGATTGGAAGCAGCAGCGTACCTCACAGAACCTGCACTTTGGGAAACGCTTGCGGAACGCATTGAGGTTGTGATAGAGCCTCTCTCATCTCAAGCAGATCCGCCAGAAGAAGCGACTGATGTGAATGGTGCGCTGCTTGAGATCCTCGGTCAGCAAGCCCAACTGAGCGCCATCGTCCTCATCAGTGATGGGGATTGGAATACCGGCGAAGCGCCAGCCGCTGCCGCCACGCAATTGCGCATGAAAGGTGTGCCCGTCTTCGCCGTGCCCATCGGAGCGGACACCCGCCTGCCTGATGTGGAGATCGTCAGCTTTGATGTGCCGACCTTTGCCGTGGCTGGGAAGCCTCTTCGCATCCCATTCACCATCGATTCTTCGCTTCCGCGCGATGAAATGCTAGCCCCGACCATGAAGACGTCTTCCGGTGAAGAAATTCACCAAGAGATCGCGCTTCCAGCCATGGGGAGAGTGCAAGAAGCGATCAGTTGGCGACCAGGAGAGCCGGGGAAGGTTCATTTGACCCTCACGATCCCACCTACGGGATCGGAGCGCAATGTTGAGAACAATACCATCGAAGCCGATTTGGAGATTCGGAAGGAACAACTGCGCGTTCTCGTCATCGATTCCTTTGCTCGCTTGGAGTATCGCTATTTTCGAAATGCGTTGGAGCGCGATCCTGGGGTGGATGTCCAGACGATCCTGTTCCACCCGGGACTGGGCAAGATGGGCGCAGGCCGCGGCTATCTCAAAGCGTTTCCCATGGATGACGCGCTGACGAAGTTCGATGTGATCTTTCTTGGAGACGTGGGAATCGGTCCTGACATGCTCACGATAGAACAATGTGAGTCGATCGTCAAGCTTGTGCGCGATCAAGCGAGCGGTCTGGTCTTTCTGCCAGGGCCACGCGGCCACATGGCGTCGCTTTTAGAGACGCCGCTGTCTGAGCTTCTGCCCATTGTCTGGGATGTGGCCCAACTGCGAGGCTGGGGCACCGTGGCGCCAGGTCGATTCACACTGACCGAAGCTGGGACGGCAAGCTTGTTGACCAAGCTTGAGGACAACGAAGAGGCCAGTGATAGTGTCTGGTCCACGCTGCCGGGATTCCAGGGGTACGCCCCCGCACTGCGAGCGAAGGCCGTCACCGAAGTCCTTGCCACACACATCTCCGAGACCAACCAATTCGGACGCGTCCCTCTCATCGTCACCAGAACCTATGGCGCTGGAAAGATTCTCTACATGGGTGCCGATGGAGCATGGCGTTGGAGACGCGCGGTCGAAGACAAGTACCACTACCGTTTCTGGGGACAGGTCGCACGCTGGATGGCCAATCAGAGAAACATGACTCAAGGAGAAAAGATGCGGCTCTTCTTCTCTTCCGACCGACCTCGCACGGGCGCCTCGATCACCTTGAATGCCAATGTAATAAGCCTCACCGGCGAACCCCTGCGCGAAGGAGCCGTGGTCGCTCAGATCGTTGCCGCAACTGGCAAACCTTCCAGCATTCGCCTTCTCCCGGCCGGTGAAGAATCCTGGGGACTTTTCACCGGCATTTTCATCCCGACTAAACCTGGAGACTATCAGGTACCCTTGACTTGCGCCGCAGCAGGCACAGCCTTGGACGCCACGATTGCCGTGCAGGGCACGCGGCTAGAGAAACGCGGACGCCCGGCTCGACCTGAGGTCCTTCGTGAGATCGCGCAGCTGGCTCGTGGAGAGTTCATTTCCTCGAATGATCCAGCGACTATTTTAGCAAGCGTGCCGGCGCTGCCTGAGCCCGAGATCATTGAGCGACGCCTCCAACTCTGGGCGCATCCCATTTGGGCTGGCGTCTTGATCCTTCTCCTGATCATCTTCTGGATCGGTCGCAAAGCGGCCGGTGTCTTCTAGCATCCATGCCTACTGACCCTCAACTTCCCAGCGATCTCACACAAGGGATCTTCAACCTAGAATTCCGCGCTATGGGCACGATGTGCCGGGTACTTCTCCGCACAGACTCGGCGAAGAAGGCTGAAGCTTACCGTGATGCCGCCATGGCTTGGGTGAAAGCGTTTGAGGCCAATTACTCTCGTTTTCAGGAATCAAGCCTGATCAGCACGATCAATCGAGCCGCAGGCGATGGCGAATGGATCGAACTCGATGACGAGGCCGAGCAACTGTTAGGCTTGGTCGATACCATCACGTTTCTTTCTCGCGGGGTGTTAGATCCCACCTCGCTTCCCCTGACTCGAATCTGGCAATGGGCGGCCAAGGCCAACGAAACGCCTAGCGAAACCAAGATTGGCGAGACGCTAGCATTGGTAGGATGGCAGAAAGTGGAACGTGACGCCGGCAGGATTCGTTTGCCGAAGGCAGGCATGGCGCTGGATCTCGGAGGTTACGGGAAAGAGTATGCTGTGGATTGTGTGGCTGAGTTAGGGAGGCAATTTGGTGTGACGGATGTGCTCGTGGACTTCGGTCGCGACATCCGCGCACTTGGCACGCCTGGAGACGCACCATGCTGGGTTGTCGGTGTCGAAGATGGTGAAAAACCGGGTGAAGTTTGGGAAAGAATCGGACTCTCTGAGCGTGCCGTCGCCTCTTCTGGGAATTACCGACGCTTTGTCGAGATCGGCGGCGAGAGCTATGGCCACCTCATCGATGTGCGAACCGGGTGGCCCGTGCGTCACGATTGCCAGGGAGTCACGGTGATCGGTGCGCGCTGTCTGGAGGCCGGTGTGTTGGCGACGACCGCCTTTATACTCGGCCCACACGAAGGATTGGAATTGCTAGAGAGCCAATTCGCCACCGAGGGATGTCTGCAGACGTCCTCACGAAAGTTGGAAACGCGGGAATACCATCGTTACCAAGTCACTTCGTAGTTTCTCTTGTCCCACGCCTCCGCCTATACGATACTCTTGGAGTCATCATGAAGATTCGAATCGCTCTCCTTGCCCTTTCTGCTTGCCTCCTCGGCGGGATGTCTAGCTGCACGAATGTAAAACAGTTCGAACGTGGCTACCTCGCTGAGTATGTGATGCTGCCGATCAAAGATCCTCTCAGCAAAGGCATGAGCGATCACATGTACTTCAGCCGTGAAGGTGCCTACGGCGGAGAAAGCGTCGGCGGTGGCGGCTGCGGCTGCAATTAGATCGAGTCTCTTAGCAGTTCGTAGACGTCGGTGGCATTGACAGTCTCTTGTTCTTCAGGAACGGCTGCGCCTAACAAGATCGGCCAGTCTAACGGATCTTCTGGTACGCGTCCGTGGGATCCTTTGACCAGATGGGCGTCTAATGGAATGAGATCCATGAGCATGCGGAAACCGAGTTTCTTCTTGAGCAGCTTACCTGCGATGGCGAGTTTAGGAAAACGTCGCTGTGGATCGAGGAACAGTTCCACGGGATCATAACCAGGTTTCCGATGGATATCGACGCATCGCGCAAAGTCCGGCGCGCGCGCATCGTCCTCCCAATAGTAGTAAGTGAACCAACTCCGCGCGTCCGCGATGAGAATCAGATCCCCTGCCCGATCGTGATCCAATCCACTGGCCCGACGCGCTTCACCATGAAGCACGGACTCCACACCAGGAATCTCGGCACAACGTTGGCGAACGCTTGCTAACATCGCCGCGTCTCGCACATACACATGCGCCACTTGATGATCTACCACAGCGAAGGTTTGGCTGGCTCCGCAATCGAGCAATTCCAGCCCCATTTCGTCTTTGATCGTCAACCATCCTTCCTCCCGGAAGATCCGATTCACATGCACGGGGCGATCGACCGGCGTGATCCCGTACTCGGATAGAAGCGTGACCTCGATATCGCGCGATTGCAGATAGGTCACGAGATTCTCCACCAGCTGATCGATCTCTAACAAGTCGCATTTAACCAGTGTTTCATCCGGGCCATGCCGTTGGAAATTGTAATCCAGATGAGGCAGATAGAGCAATGTCAGATCAGGCCGATGCTTCTCCTCGACCCATCGGCAGGAATCGGCGATCCATTGTGAACAAGGCAACCCCGCGCCAGGTCCCCAGAATGTGTGGAATGGGAACGACCCAAGCGCCGACTTGACCTCCTCACGCATGCCCATCGGATGGGTGTAGACATCGAATACCTTGCGTCCGTCCGCAGGATACATGGGGCGCGGCGTGATGCTGAAGTCTGCCGAACTGTACATGTTGTACCACCAGAACAACTTCGCGCAGGTGAAGTCCGGGCGTTCCTCACGGATCGTTTCCCAAAGCTTGGCACTTCTAACAAGATGGTTGGACTGCTTCCAGAAATGCACTTCATCCAATTCACGATCATACCATCCATTGCCGACAATCCCATGCTCAGAAGGGACCTTTCCGGTGAGATACGTAGCCTGCATGGTGCAGGTGACCGCAGGCACTTGAGGGCGCACTGCCACTGAGCCGTGAGAATCCAGAAACTTCTGGATATACGGCGTGTGCTCGCCGATACATCGACGACAAAGCCCCACCACATTAATCACTGCAGACCGTTTCACAGAGCACCGTTAGACCACTGGCCCACATCCGACAACCCACGAATGAGCGACTCCATCTTCAGCAGCATTGACGACGTCATCAAAGACATCGCAGAAGGAAAGATGGTCATCGTCACAGACGACGAGGATCGGGAGAATGAAGGCGATCTCATCGTCGCGGCAGAGAAGATCACGCCAGAAGCCGTCAACTTCATGGCCACGCATGGCCGCGGCCTTATCTGCGCGCCACTGTCTCACGAGATCGCGGAAGGGTTGGGCTTGCATGAGATGGTCAAGGTGAACCGTGAAAGCCACAGCACGGCGTTCACCGTTTCCGTGGACGCCGCCGAAGGGATCACGACTGGCATCAGCGCGGCGGATCGCGCGCACACGTTGCGTCTGTTAGCCGATCCAGAGACGACTCCCAAGGATCTCGTTCAACCAGGGCACATCTTCCCCTTGCTCGCGCGCGAAGGCGGCGCTCTCCGACGTGCCGGGCACACGGAGGCTTCTATCGATCTTACACAAATGGCAGGATTTCGTCCAGCCGCAGTCATTTGCGAGATCTTGAATGAAGACGGCACCATGGCACGTCTGCCAGATCTTGAAGTGTTCGCTCAGAAGCATCAGATCAAGATCTGCACGATCGAAGCGCTCATCACTTATCGTAGAGAGCGCGAGAAATTGATTGAGTTGGAGAAAGTCGAAGAGGTGGAGACGGTCGCTGGGATGTTTCGCGCACATCATTATCGCAGCTCACTTGACGGCCTCCTTCACATCGCCTTGGTCCGCGGCGAGATCACTGAAGCGACGCCTACGCTAGTGCGCGTGCAACGTTCTTCACTGGTGGAAGATGTCTTCGGCAAAGGCGATCTTTTAATAGAGTCTCTCAAACACATCGCAGGCCAAGAAAGCGGTGTTCTGCTATACATGCGGCAACATGAAGAACAGGACAGCCCTAGCGGACGGGAAAGCCGCGCGGACCCGACGGATCTGCGCGACTATGGCACGGGCGCGCAGATTCTCTACGACTTAGGCATCCGCCGTATCCGGCTCCTCACCAATTCCCAACGCAAGATCATTGGCCTGGAAGGTCACGACTTGCAGATTGTGGAAGCGGTTCCGATTTGAGGTCTTTCTGCCATTGAAGTGCTGACAAATTTCTTACATTCTTCTGACTCCCATCTGACTCCTTGGCGAGAAGATAGGTCTAGCTTCGGCAAGTCCTATGAAAACGATACCATCCTTCATCCTTCTCTCTTTCATCGCGGCGGCCTCCTTCGGCCATGCCGCTCCCAAGCTTGACGTCCGCTGCCAGACCTCCAATCCGGCACTGGTAGCAGGCAAGAAACAAACGACCTACATCAAGGTGGGGCTCACGGGATTCGAACGCGCTTCCGAGTCTGACCGGAGTCCGGTCAATATCGCGCTCGTCCTCGATCGCTCGGGATCCATGAGCGGAGAGAAACTTCAATCCGCCAAAGACGCGGCGCGCATGGCGGTGCGCATGCTTCGCTCTCACGATATCTTTTCACTAATCACCTATGACTCCACGGTCGAGGTCGTGGTGCCCGCGACCAAGGTCTCCGATCCGCAATCGATCTTAAGAGCGATCGATACGATCCAAGTCGGCGGAAACACGGCGCTCTTTGGCGGCGTGGCCAAAGGCTCAGGTGAAGTGCGCAAGTTTCTCTCCAAGGAACGCGTCAACTCGGTGATCCTCTTGTCAGACGGCATGGCCAACGTCGGTCCCTCGACGGCGAATGAGTTAGGCGAACTTGGCAGATCGTTGATCAAGGAAGGCATCTCTGTGACGACGTTAGGCTTAGGTCTAGACTACAACGAAGACTTGATGATCGCTTTGGCGAACAAGAGCGATGGCGTTCATCGCTTCATTCAAGAGCCGCAGCAGTTGGTGACATTCTTCAAAGACGAATTTGGCAATGTGATGAATGTTGTTGCTCAGCAGATCGACGTCTGGATTGAGTGCGCCCCTACCGTTCGCCCCATTCGTGTCATCGGCCGAGAAGCTGATATCGCAGGCCAGACGGTTCGCTTGAAGCTGAATCAGATCTACAGCAAAGAAGAGAAATACGTTTTACTCGAAGTCGAAACTCCTGCTGGGGAAGTGGGGAACCAACAAGCGCTCGCAACTATCTCCGTGAACTATGACAATCTGATCACGGCACAAAAAGATCTGGAGCAGGATATCGTGACTTCTCGCTTCGTCAGCACGCAGGAAGAGATGGACCTGGCGGTGAATGATGAGGTTCTGCTAGCAGCTGTGACTCAGATAGCGACGGAAACCAATCGCCAAGCGGTGACGCTTAGGGATGAGGGGAAAGTGCAAGAGGCAAAGGCACTTCTGGACCAGAACGTGGATTACCTCGGGACTTTCAATAAAAGATTCGGAGCCAATGCTGGTTTCGGGCAAGTTAATGGTATTAATCTCATCGGTCGAAATCTGGTTTCCGACGACGCCAAGTGGAATGCGCAACGAAAGAACATGCGCGCCCAGCAGAACTATCTGAATAGTTCGCAAACGGCTGAATGGCCCCAGGAAATCCAAGACCAGATTGACGCCGAATTGCCCAGCTACTGGGATACCAACAACTGGGTCAAAGACACACTCGAACCACCTCAGGCCACTCAAGCGTTGCCAGTCATCCCCCAGGCGGTTCCAGTTCCGTCCGCGCCGGTTCTGACGGGCCCTCCCGCCCCAGCGCAGATTCCAGCAACAGCCGCGCCAGTTGAGCCAACCAAGAAGAAGTGAAACCTCAGCTCGTCGCCATTCTCCTGCTTCTTGTGTGTCTGCCATTGGGTTTGCTCGTCTGGGTGGGTGAGGAAAGGACACGCGGTGCGCAGGAGAGGGCGCGGGCCTCTTTGGAAACGGTGTTGCAAGACCGCTTGCTGGAGATCGACAACCGCTTGAACGACACCATCCTTCAGGTGGAAGCGACCGTCGGCGCAGCCCTCGCACGCTTGTTAGCCCCTCCTCCTGGTCTCACGCCTCGTTCCTTGGCCCATTCACGCCCTTTGATCAATCAGGTCTTCATGGGCACGGCCGACGGGCAGAGAATACATCCTCCGCAAACGAATCTCACAGCGAATGAAACCGCATTCTTGGATCGCTTAGGATCTATGTCAGAGCTTTTGAAAAACTTGGGAAGTCCCCGTGGCGAATCCGGATCCCCCACGTCGGCTGGGTGGCACACATGGTATCACGGCGAAGGCAGGCATTTCATCTATTGGCAACGGGACAGCTCCGGAAACATCGCGGGCTGCGAAGTCGATCGCATGGCATTTCTCAGCAAGCTGATTCAGGACCTACCGACCGATCGCTTGGAAAACGGACGGATTGTCCTACGGGATGAAGCCGCCTATCCCATCTACCAATGGGGCAACTACGAACCTGACACGCACATTCAACCCATTGTTGAGGTTCCGACGACGGCCCCGATCGAATCATGGCGTCTGGCTTACTTTGTGCCAGAGGAAACCTTGGCCGCCACCCCGGCAAGCCGAACGGAGTCGTTCTTCCGCAGCATTCTCATCGCGGTGGGTGGACTCGTTCTCTTGTTAGGTGGCTATTTCTACCGGGCCAACACCCAAGCTTTGAAAGAAGCCGCGCAAAGGGTGAGCTTCGTCAATCAAGTCTCCCATGAACTCAAGACGCCGCTGACCAACATCCGCATGTATGCGGAACTGGCCGAAGGGAAACTGGATCCCGATGATAAGGAGACGCACGCCTGCCTCGAGGTCGTCGTGGCCGAGAGCGGGCGCTTGTCACGCCTCATTCAGAATGTCCTCACCTTTGCCAAGCAACAGCGCGGCACCGTCTCCCTGCATGCGACAAGCGTCTCCCCTGACGAGATCATTCGTTCGATCGTGGAGACCTTTGAGCCCTCGCTCGCTGAGGGCTCTTTCAAAACCTCCTTGGAACTGGAATCCGCAGACACCATGCGCTTGGATCGTGATGTCGTGGAACAGATCCTCAGCAATCTCGTGAGCAACGTCCTCAAGTATGCCGCCGAAGGCAAGTCTCTCAATATCACCAGCCGACGTGACGATGATTGCGTGACCATCGACGTCGCCGATCGTGGTCCTGGCATTCCCACTTCCTGGCAAAGACGCGTCTTTGCCCCCTTCGTCCGCATGAGCGATCGCGTGACAGACGGCGTGGCCGGGACAGGCATCGGCCTCTCCATTGCCCGCGAACTAGCAGAATCCCATGAGGGCAACTTATCGGTCCAGTCTTCCGATGAAGGCGCAACGTTCACACTTACATTAACCGAGATCCATACATGAAGATCCTCGTCGCCGAAGATGACAGCTACACGCGCAAGGGACTCTTGGACCTGCTCAGCCAAGACGGGTATGAGACTCTGGGTGCGAGCAATGGTGAAGAAGCTTGGCAACTCTATGAATCCGAGCGGCCGAACGTGGTCTGTCTGGATGTGATGATGCCGAAACTCAGCGGCTATGATGTGTGCAAGAAGATCCGCGCCGTCGACACTCAGACTCCGATCCTCTTCATCAGCGCCAAATCCGAGGAAATTGATACGGTGCTAGGACTCGAGTTGGGCGCGGATGATTTCATCGTGAAACCATTCGGAGTGAAAGCCGTGCTCGCTCGTATCCGAGCGGTGACGCGTCGATGTCTCGCACAATCACAGGAACCGAAGGCCGGTGACTTTCTCATGGACGACCTACGAATCGCTCCTAGCGAACTGCGCGCTTACAGAGCCGACGCACCCCCACTAGATCTGAGTCTTCGGGACACTCAAATCTTGGCGTTGCTCTATCAGAAACGCGGGCAAGCCATTTCTCGGGACATGCTCTTCGCCGAGTGCTGGGGTGCGAACTACCTACCTAACAGTCGTTCGCTCGATCAACAGATCTCGCAGCTGCGCAAACGCATCGAGACCGATCCGGCATCCCCCAAGATCATCATGACCGTGCACGGCGTGGGGTATCGTTTCGATCCCGCCTAGAAGGAATGGCACCAGTTTAAGGCCATGTATCGGTAAAAGAATCCTTGGCGAACCCCTAACTAACGCGATCTCATTACTGGCCTGAAAATAGGCCTGTTAGGTTTTCGATAAACGCTATCATTTTCGCTTTAATGATAGTATCCCAATCCCAATGTCGCCAAACAATTCGTTAGGACTTTCGAATTAGGTAATGCAAGAAACTCGGTCTTGGCGATATAGGTTTTCATGCTAACAAAAACTCCGTTTCTCGCCGGATTCTCCACTCTTCTATGTGGCCGTTCCAAACGCAAAAGACAAGAGGTTCTCGCAGACCAGCGAAAAGGGATTTGTGAACGCAGTCCCGATGGCCTCAGCAAGCAACTGAGCTCTGAGATCCCTCCCGAATTGTTAAGTTCCCAGAGCACGACTCAACGTGATCGCATCTATCCTAACGAGGTTACTTTCTGAGCTTTCCTCGCACAAACACTATCGGAAGACGTATCCTGCGCCCCGGCTGTGGCACGGGTGCAGGAATGGATGCGCTCAAAGGGATTGCCAATTCCAAGTGCCGCCACCGCCAGTTATGCCGAAGCGCGCAAATGGATGCGCTCAAAGGGATTGCCAATTCCAAGTGCCGCCACCGCCAGTTATGCCGAAGCGCGCAAAGTGCTTCCGATGGAGATGCTGCGGGAGGTCAACAGATCCCTTTGTGACCAACTCGACCAGAGCCTCTCCATAGACGATTGCTGGCGTGGATTTCGCGTCAAGGCCGAAGACGACACCTCAGCCCAGATGCCAGGGCTTACGCATGAGAAACGAGAGGGATTATTGATAGTAGGGAAAATCGGAACGCGGGATCGAGGGCGGCTAGCTTGCGCTTGGCCCGCATGGATTTCTTCTCCGGGTGATCGCGCAATACTTTGGCGCGCAGCACGCACAGGTTGTGCGCCGAGTTGCGCTCGCGGACCTGGCAGTCGTCCTCGCCGAAGGTCACGTCGAGCACGTAGTGGCAGGTGTTCTCCACTGACCAGTGGCTCCGGACTAGATCCGCGGGATGCGCGGCGTCGTCCGCCAGGCTGCTGAGGTAGTAGTGCGTCTCCTTGCTCAGCTCCTCGCGCGTCCCGGTCCGGTGGGTCGTGCGCACGATCCTGACCACCGTTTGCA
>JBLHHN010000200.1:0-10842 GCA_047616785.1 Verrucomicrobiales bacterium | reverse complement strand
GGTTCTCATTCCTTCCTCATGTTCTCGATCATCTGAAATTCACTGATGGACTCGTGGCCCATTCGCATCTCGCCATGGCTGGATTCGTCACGAGCTCAATCTCCATCTCATTAATCTGCTAGGCAAGTCCTCCCTACTTCGCGCCGTCAATCGGCCCCTAGCATTCTGGTTCTGGAACGGCGCAACGGCCACCTACGTGATCCTCATGTGGGTGGCCGGAGCGTTTGAGGGCTTCGATCCTGCATTCCCCATCGTGCCCAATGTGACTCGGAATCTAATCTACATCGGGAGGTTGTTCGCCGGAGCGATTCTACTCGGCGTCTCAATCTCATGGTGGCGCGCCACCACAAGTAAACCTGCCGTGCTAGGACCATGTCCGTTTCTTTTACATTTCTCCAAGGCTACCAATGGTTCGCAGGGCTCGCGGATTCCGCGACGGGCGTTTGCTTGCTCATTGCTCCGATCCTTACAATGAGCTTGCTAGGGATCGATCTTAGGGAAGACGCAGCACCCTATCTTTCTTACATGGGTGTCTTTGTTCTTGGAATTGGTCTCAGCTACTTCCTCTGCGGCAAGCTCGAGAGGACCGAAAAGTTGTGTGCTTGTTGGGAAGCCACGTGGCGTTTCACGGCGACTTGCCGTTCTTTGGTAGCTCTTTTCCTCGTGTGTCAGATCAGCCTAGGTCGTTTCCCGGTGCCATGGATCACGGTCGCGATCTCTGACGCCACACTAGCAGGATTTCAATGGATTGGCTTGCGTCAGGGATGGTTGGGAAAGGAGGCAACCTCATGACTCAGCTTGCTTGGCGAAGCGTGGCGATCATCGCCGCCGTCTACTTCTACTTCTTGATCTTTGCGCAGTTCGGTTTTTTGAAACTTCTTAAAGCAAGTCCAGACGCCGCAAATCTGAAAGTGACTATGGGCGCGATGGGATTGGCTGGACTGATCGGAAGTCTTGCCACGCCTCTTCTATTGAAGCGTTGTTCCTGGCAAGGGCTTCTTAGATTGGGGTTTCTCGGTTGCCTTATCGCTGCAGGGTGTGCTCTCTCACCATTGTCTGGCATGCTCTGGCCCGCCGTAGCGTCTCTTATCGGCTTCTCACTAGGCGTCGTGACCGTAATACTAGTGATCCACTTACGCGATCTCATTGATGAACGGCGATGGGGCTAGACGATTGGAGCTGGAACGGGCCTCGCCTACTTTACTTGCAATGTCCCTTGGATCTTCCAAGTGAATCCCAGCACTCAAGCAATCACTGCAGCGTTAGGAGCATTGATAGGCTGTTGCTCCGTGCCTTTCCATAGCGAAACACGAAAGCTCTCGGTCATTTCCAATCCTTCTGTGACTATCGGTTTCGGATGGGTGCTGATCATCTTCACCATGCTCATCTGGCTGGACTCAGCTGCGTTCTTTATCATTCAGAACAGCCGCGCTCTCGTCGAGGGAACCTGGGGTGGAAGCGGCATGCTTTGGCGAAATGCGTTCGTGCATCTTGGAGCAGCCCTCCTCGCCGGATGGTGGTTAGAGAAAAGGCGCTCACTCACTCCCGCCGCATGGGCATTCATCATACTGGCCGTAGCGTCCTGGTTCGTGAATGCCAAGTTTACCCTTTGGTTAGGCGGTACGCTCTACCCAGCGGGCGTGTCCCTCTACTCAACGTGCCTGGTGGCATTCCCAGCTTATCTGTTAGCAAAGGGCTCACATGAACGCCGAACTTTGCTGGCCGCCGTGCAGTATGCCGTCGCAGGCTGGATGGGATCAAGAATGGGCATCGGCATGGCAGAGAACCTTCAAGCCGTTCCCGCTGCGTTCATCCTCGTTGCCACGGTTCTAGTAGGGGTCGCGTTTGGCTATCCATTTTTCAAACACCGCCTTCGCGAGATCGGGGCCTGCGCGGCTCTGCTTTCGATCGCCGTCGGCTTGAGCAGTGGTCGCACCGCTCCAATCCGTGATTATTCCATCGATCATGGGCGCGAAGTCTACTTGTCTGAGGGCTGCATCCATTGTCATTCACGCTATGTGAGGCCCCATGCGGCCGATCAGATCATGTGGGGGCCTTATGTGAGCTATCAAGAAGCGCTGAAAGAGAATCCCCCTCTCTTCGGCAATCGTCAGCAAGGCCCGGATCTCTTGAATGTCGGTTTGCGGCGGTCCCGCGCATGGATGAAACAACACTTCATCGACCCACGATCTCTCGCTCCGGGTAGTGCCATGCCTAACTACGCCTATCTCTTCAAAGACGAACGTGGCCAAGTCCTACTCGAGTATCTCATGCAACCCCATGGCGCATTCGATGAGCGTTATCAGACAGTGCAAGCATGGCAACTTCCTCCAGAGACACCCTCGGGCGACATGGAACATCGATGGCAACTCTATCAGAATCATTGCGTGATGTTTCATGGTGACACTGGGCACGGCCAAGGCCCTGTCGGCCGAAAGCTTGATCGAGCGCCAGCCAATCTTCGCGACGGTCCTTTCGTTTATAGTGCCGACCGCGCAGCTATTCCGAACATTATCAAGTTCGGCGTGATGGGCACGGACATGCCTGGGCACGAGTATCTTAGCAACGAAGACATCGCTGCCCTAACAGCCTACGTCAACTGCTTGCGAACAACTCATTAGCTATGAACACGCTATTCTCACAGATCCATAGACAGGGTAAGACGATCTTCGGGACCTCCGACGACTTCTTCTTCCTCAGACAGCCCAATGGTCGATACGCCGTCGGCAAAGGGTTGTTCACATTGTCCGCAAATCCGTGAACCCATTCTCCAACGTTCTACTTCAATGACTTCACGCATCGATACGGTCAGCCTTGGATCAGGCCACACCAGTTCTATGAAGGCAGCGACATCATCGACCTACTCAGACCGCCTCAAGAGCCCCCACTCATTTCCTGGCAAGCTCCTTCGAGAGAGATCTTTGAGAAGGCGTTCGACACCGTACAGCATGATCTCAGAAATGGTGTGGTGGAGAAGCTCGTGCCAGCCATCATCGAAGAAGGACGTGTTCTGACAGGCTTCCCCGAGAGCTTGATCCGAGCGATCCATTCCATGTCCTTGCCCTTCTACCCCTATGGAATCCGCTTCGGCAACTCAGGAATGATCGGCGCTTCTCCTGAACCCATTGTATCCATCGAAGGTGATAGCCTCTCTACCATCGCCCTCGCAGGCACCGCCTCAAACAACCCTCATCTAACACTGCATCGCGACAAGGAGCAACGCGAGCACCAGTATGTCGCGGATTTCATTGCTTCTCGTTTAAGAACTCTCGGGAGAACACGCCGAAGCTCGGTAGGTCAGTTAGACTTGGGTTCTATGAGGCACTTGATCACGTCTTTCGAAACGCAGCTCGCATCCGAACCTGACATTGACCAAGTTCTGGACACCCTTCATCCCACACCTGCCGTCGGTCCCTGGCCTCGAACTACTCGCACCCTTCAAATGGCCGTTTCCCTCAGGGATATGGCAGGAGTCCCGCGAGCATTCGGCGCGCCTTTCGGAGTGGCACACGACAACGAATTCCACGCCTTGCTGACCATCCGCAATGTCATCTGGAAGGGCAATCGTATCGTCTTGCCAGCCGGATGCGGGATCATTCAATGCTCTGACGTCGACGAGGAATGGGAAGAACTCCGTTTTAAGCGTGACTCCGTGAAGGAATTTCTGGGTATCAACAGCCATCAAGAACTATTCCCGCGAGCACTTTCAGCGTAAAGGCATTGGATGCACCTTGAGCAGTTCGTTAGGCTCGTAGAACCCAACGTGATTCTTGGTTGCTGCACGAACGGCATTCACTTTCTCTGGCATGATGACAGAAGCTTCATTGCCAAACGCGTTTCGCACATAAGTGAGAACGGAGGCGATCTCTTCATCACTCAATCCGATGAACGAAGTCATCGGAACTTGGCCACCGTAGGAAACGCCCTTGACCTCAATGGGACCGAGCAACCCGTTCAAGGTGAGTTTGATCAAGCGTTCTTCGCTTCCCTGCGCCCACTGAGTTCCGGCGATGGGCGGGAACAGCGCAGCTGGCAAGCCTAGCCCGTTCTCTTGATGGCAGGTGATGCAGTGGCCTTCGCGCCGATAAACTTCAGCGCCCTTGGTGTAGAGTTTCATCCCTTCGTCATTCAGGGGTTTGGTAGGGGCAGGAATGGCCGCCACGGGCACGGCGGCGATGGCTTGACCTTTCGCATGAGCCAGCGCCGTTTCATATACAGGCTTGATCCATTCGTCGATCGGGTGTCTTCCCGCTTCTTCGATGATTGATAGGGCTCGTCTGGGCTTGAGCCATGAGGCAGCGGCAATGGCTTCCAAACGGACACGTCCATGATCATCCGCGATCGCATTCATCAAGAGCGCGGCTTGATCCGGCACTTGATGTCCGACGTATCGCAAGACACGCACAGCACCTGTCCGCGCACGGAAATCTTTGGCTGCTAACAATCGCTCCAAAAGACTCACATCGACCGCATCGTGTCCCCAGCTCACCCAGAGAGCTTCGAGCAGATGGAGTTCATGACCCGGCGCCGATGAATCAAGCCCAGATGTCCATTGCTTCAGCGCAGGCAGGAGTTGCTCTTTCGATCGCCCGCGAAGTTCGCGCCGCGTGCGATAGCGTGTTCGGTATTCGGGTAGTTTCAAATGGTCTAACAAGACCGGAATAGCAGCACCATGAATCTCAGCGGGCACGACCAATGGGTGCGCGGGGTAGGTGATGCGGTAGACACGACCATGCACATGATCACGCAATGGATCGCGCGCGCTGTGCTGCATGTGTCCGACCAAAACATTGTGCCAATCTAACAGATAGAGTGAACCGTCTGGAGCAAACTCCATGTCCACCGGGCGGAAGTTGCCATCGGAGCAGGTCAGAAGATCCTGCCGGTGGCGGCTCGTGTAGCCCGTGCCATCATCTACCAAGGTATGCTGCTTTGTCCCGAGGAATCCGATCGTGTTGTTGATGAGAATGTCACCCTGAACGTCTTCAGGGAAATGACGGCTGGCAATGACCTCAAGGCCAGACGTCGGACGAACGCGGTGCTTGTCTTCGATCAAGCTCAGCGGATTGGGCGCAAACTCGCCGTAGCGTACCTGCACGGTTCCAGGCAGCATCCAGCGCATGTTAGGATCAGAAGTATCCGCGAAGAAAGGTTGGCCCCAGTCATCGAAGGCGGTGCCCCAAGGGTTTGGAATCGACAAACGCGCCGAGCGTTCCAAGTGCTTGCGTTGCGGCGCATAGCGGAAGAAGCCGCCATTCGAACTGCGTACCGGACCATAAGCGGTTTCCACATGACTGTGTAAGAACGTGCCCTCACCCATGTAGAGCGCGCCGGACGGGTCCGCACAGAAGGCACTGATGACATGATGCGTATCGTGGTCGTCGAACCCACTGAGAACGGTTTCTCTAACATCGGCCTTGTCATCACCATCAGTATCTCGGAGAAGCATCAGATGCGTGCCTTGCGCGACGTAGACGCCTTCTGGAGCGAACTCGAATCCGGTCGGAAGATGCAGATCATCGACATAGACCGTTTCCTTGTCGGCCTTTCCATCACCGTCAGTATCTTCCAAGATGATCAGCTTGTCGTTCGGCTTGGCATCGCCCGGGCGATAGTGCGGGTAGGTAGGCATGGTGGCGATCCACAGTCGCCCTCGATTGTCGAACGACAGTTGCACCGGATTGGCGAGATTCTCGAATTCCTGTTCCGAGGCGAACAAGGTCATCTTGTAGCCATCGGCGACTGTCATGGTCGCGAGAGCATCTTCGCCATACCGATAGTCTGTGGTGCCATTCTTTCGGCTTGGATTGTAATTGGTCTCCGTCTCCGGCAGTGGATGCGTCTTGGCGTCTGCCGCGGCCACGTCGAAGGCCTCACCAGCAAGCTCCGCCCAAATGGCCTGATCTCGAACGGCCGTCATCTCTTCAAGCTTCCGAAGTTCATGCGGGTAGTTCTCCGGACCAAAGGGCCGATGCCGACGCCCATAGACGTGCACGCCGTTGGGACTCTTGAAATGCTTGTCCCAGAACCAGTTCTTTTCTCTGACTTCCGTGAGGACATCCACTCTATCACTACGATCTTTTTTCACAAGACCGAAGATGGAATCTGCGAGAGCTGGTGCAAGTCGTTTGTAACCGTTCTCCGTCAGTAGGACACCATCCCGCGTCAGCGGTTCATTCGTCGTATCAAACCAGCTCTTTGTCGGGGAGAAGAGATTGATAAAGCGGATGTCGTGTCTCGCGGCGACATCCTCCATCGCCGCAGTGTAAAGAGCCAGATTGACATTCTCTACCTCACCATTTGGCGTTCCATGTGTTTTTGATAGATTCTCAAAGGCGATTGGAGAAACCAACGCTAGTTGTGGAGCTGACTTTCCATTATACTCCTGCGAGAGCGTGTGTTTGATAAAGTCTGTCAATTCAGCTTTGAAGTTCTCCACGCCTTCAATGCCCTGAAACGATTCATTGAAACCGAAGAAGGCGACGATGGCGTCTGGTTTGAGCCGGCCAACCCATTGGTCAGGGGTTTCGAAATCGCCATGACCGGCGTGACCTGATCCCCACCGATCCTTCGCTTCCGAAAGCTTGGGACGATACTTCTCCGCGCCTGGATAAGCCCACGGAGAAGGCCGCCCGGAGTGCGGCCGGAAGCCTGGCGTGTTGCCTTCATCACACATGTTGCGGATGAAAAGCCGACTCTTGGCATAACGTTGCTGCAACTCGGACTCGAAATGGCCAAAGCGCATCATGCGCGATCCAAGACCATTCCCGAGCAACACAAGGCGCGCGTTTTCACCAAGTTCGAGCGGATCAGCCGCACGAACAGACGATGCTAGAATACTACTGAGGACCGCAACGGCCAGAACGAGTTTGTTCGAAATCATCCATGATTCGAATCGGTCCAGAGTGGGGCGTCAAGAAATACCTCTGGGGTCGCCAAGTGCGGTTCCTGCATTCATGGTATCGACATGTTCGATCGGTCGATACCGTCAGATATATTTCACCTTCACATGGCTCTGTGGCCTCGCTGCCACCGCTCAGAATGAGCCGAACGTGGCGCGTCCCGATGCCTATCCTTATGCGGATATCGCGGGTGGAGGCGAGCGATATCGACTCGCCGGGGAGACGATCAACGAGGCTCGGCTCTACGATTTCTATCAACGTCAGGCAGATTACTACATGGGACAGCCAGCGAGTGGGGTTCCTGACATTCTTCCAGCGTATCCAGGCTTGGACGGCGGATTACATGGGCATTGGGGAAAGCACAATCAGAACAATCACGACGATGGGCGTTGGAATGCGATCGATCATGGTTCACTTCTGACTCAAGTATTCGCGGCGAGTAGCGACGTTCGGGTCCTGAAATGGATGAGTGTGATGCTATGTGGACCAAGTAAAGTCTCGGTATGCTTTGATCCCATGAATCTATCCTATCGAGCGGCCTGGGAAGGTGGGTTTGTGAGGTTTGAGCCGTTTCGTTGGGGGACGTCTCGCAATACCCATCCAGACGGAGAGACTTGGTATGTGGATGCAGAGAATAGGGGGGCGCGTGGAAGCGAGCAGCGTTACTTAGGCGGTTATCGTCACGGCAAGCGTGTGATCTTTCACTATCGCGTCGGTGAAACTGAGATTCTCGACATGCCCAGCCTCACTGAGGGCGGCAACTTTCTGCGCACCTTGAACTTTGCCAAAGGTGGCGCTTGCCGTCTTCGTGCGGGCGTTGGAGGAACTGTCAGGATAACGAAACCGGTTGGTTTCGAAGGAGAATTGGAAACGAACGACCACAGTCACTGGCTAGTCGTAAAGAAGGCAAATGAAGGCGCGACGGTGTCATTGATCTACGCCAAAGAGCCAGAAGCGGATCACGGAGATAAACCGGCGTCTCCGGATCTCACGAGTCTAACGACAGGCGGACCCATCGCTTGGCCAGAGACGGTGGTTACGCAGGGAGAGCGTGGCCAACCGTTAGCGGGCTCAGCCTACGCGACAGACACGCTCACAGTTCCTTATGACAATCCGTTTCATTCCGTGATGCAGTTGAGCAGCATCGCTTTCGAGACTTAGGGGACCGCTTTTGTCACGACGCTGGCGGGAGAGGTGTGGTCGGTGAAGGGCATCGACAGTGGCCTAACCAAACTGACTTGGAAACGCTTTGCTTCAGGGTTCAATCAACCCGTAGGCATTCGGATCGATCCCGATGGGATGTTCGTGCTCGATCGCGGACAGATCACGCGTTTGCACGATCTTAATAGCGACGGAGAAGCGGACTACTATGAGAACTACGCCAATGATTTCGGCGGGTATGATCGCAGTCATAGCCATACCTTTGGGCTGCATCGCACCGCAGACGGAGCGTTTCATTTCACCCAGCGTGAAAGCATCCTGCAAACGGGCCCTGACAGGAAGACAACGATTCAGGGATCTGGCGTGCGCAATTGCATGGGCATCGGCGGCTCGAACGACTATTTCTGGGTGGCGCCTCAGGAAGGCACTTGGACTCCAGCCCTTTTATCATTGAGGTTAACTCTGGTGAATTCTATGGGCTGCCCAACGAGAACGCTGCTTTAGGCACGAACATTGCCACGGCATTGTGTTACATCCCGCGCGGAGTTGAGAATTCTGTGGGCGGCATGTTAGAGATCACCAGCGATCAGTGGGGGCCATTCCGTGGATCGCACGTGGGGCTGAGTTATGGTTCGGGATTGCATTATCTGATCTTGCGTGATGCCACGGGCGCTCGTCCGCAGGGTGCGGTGGTGCCCATGGGAGGTGAGTTTCTTGCAGGCACCATTCGTGGCGCGTTTCACCCAAAGGATGGGCAGCTCTATGCGGTGGGTTTGGATGGCTGGGGCGATTACTCGGTGCAGGATGGGTGTTTCCATCGGATGCGCTATGTGGGTGGGCCGGTTCGCAAGCCGTCAGGGTCTCGAGTGCACCCGAACGGGATTCGCGTCGACTTTCCCATCGCCCTGAATTCTGCGGAGACGAGTATCTTTTCGCATGCGTGGAACTACGAATACGCCAAGCGCTATGGATCACCGGAGTTCTCTTCCAGTTCACCGGGTTCGCTTGGGCACGATCGGATGGTGGTTCGGTCAGTATCGATGTTGAATAGTGGAAAATCGATCTTCGTCGAAATGCCAGAGATGGAACCGATCATGCAGCTTCATCTAAGGATGCACCTAAAGTCAGCTGACGGCGTGGTCTTCAAGGCGGATCTGTTTGCTTCCCCCATGTATCCTAGCGCCCCCCTATCATTGCCAGGACAGGCCGAACCCGTCGGCGGAAAGCCAACGGCAATCGCGCTACGCGTCGCGGGAGAAGAAGATGAGATCCCCGCAGAATCCGGCCAAGCCTTGGAAGGAGAACGCGAGATCCTCGTCGAGGCGGTCGGAGGTTTACTCTACAAGCAGACGCGTCTGACCGCGAAGCCTGGGGAAGCGTTGGCCCTGCGTTTGCTGAATACGGATGTCATGCCGCACAATCTCGCTCTGGTCATGCCAGACAGCACTCAGAAGGTCGGCACCGCTTCGTTTGCTATGCTGAATGATCCTGACGCAGAAAAGAAGCATTACGTACCAGAGATGGATGAAGTGATCGCGCACACGCCGATCATCAATGCAGGCCAACAGCATGTGCTACACTTCCGGGCTCCGAACGAACCCGGCGAGTTGCCCTACATCTGCACTTTCCCCGGGCACTGGCAGGCCATGCGCGGCGTCCTCGTGGTGCAATGATCGATCTGAGGCATTAATGTGACGGCGTGTTAGTGAATTCCAAACTCACCCACACTGGGCGATGATCAGACAAGGGCTTGCCGGACTGCTCCCATTCTCGTTGGTATCTCTCCATGGTTCGATCGGTGTCAGGCAGATTGAATCCATTGTAGATCACGCCTCCTTGTGTCGCGCGGATGGCCGAACTTGGATGCCACAGAATGTGATCGATGACACCAGACTCGGTTCCTGATTCAATGTGTTGATGCGTGCTCAGTCGTTGAGTATCGATCTCCAGATCCTTCCACATCGAGTGCATGCCAGCGGCTTCAATGAGGTCGAAAGGGGCATCACCAATCCAGTGATTTAGATCGCCCAGAAGAACCACATGCGCCGCGTAAGCGATAGCCTGCGGAATCACCGATTCCGCGAGGAAGGTGGCTGCGGCTCCTGAGGCATCCTCTATAAATGCCGGGCGGCCTGGTATATGCGTGGCGTAGACGAGCATGGGGACACCCTTAACATTTGTCTCAGCCCCGACCAAAGACGCTGGTGACCAACCGTGATTTGGAATGTCGATTTCATGGGTGTTTGTCAGAGGCGTGCGACTGAGAATCGATTTGTACTTGTTGACGTGATTGGCTGATGAGATCTCTCCGACGTACGCATGCTCCATGCCCAAGACCTTCCCGACTCGTGCCGTCCAATCCCCATTCGGCACTTCGCTGAATCCAATAATGTCGAGATCGTAAGGTAGGAACATAGTTCCCACAGCCTCTGGCGTCGCCCAGTTGCCGAAGAGCACGTTGTAGGCAGCGATGCGAACATCCGTTTTCACCAACGGCGTTTCAAGATCGATCCCTTTTAGCTTCTCGGACCCATTGATCGGATTCGTTCGCGCGACATCATATCCCGGCAAACGCACTTGATAGGCCGAAAAGAGTTTGTTAGCCTCAGGGTAATCAGTGCTGATAAACTGCGCACCACTAGCAAACGCCTTTTCACGCTGGAAAACATCATTCTCACGCGCTTGCTTGGTCCCAGCATCGGCCCGCGTACGCACCATGAATCCTACGCGGACCAATCGCTGGATGCGATCGAACTCTCCAACGGGATTGTTGATCTTG
>JBLHHN010000199.1:0-10881 GCA_047616785.1 Verrucomicrobiales bacterium | reverse complement strand
AACGGGGCGGCTTGTCCAGCAGAGCGCCTCAACGGCTTTCGCTACCGCGAAAGCTGGCTAGAAAACTTGCGTGTTTCCACGTCGATGGGCGGGTATCGTCACGTCCCCCAAATTCCGGTAGAATGAGAGTTTCTCTCCTTTGGACGAACATCGAAATCGGCAATGTTCAGCTTAAAGTGATCCGAAAGGACTCCATATTATTCATATTTCTGCCACCATCTTTTTGCCAAATAAGTGTCTGCGTGAGTTTGTGAGGTCCGCTGGCTAATCCCTCCGAACGCGGACGCACTTCAGAGGCGGTATCCAAAGAAGCGGGCAAGGAATTGCGTCTAACATTCATCCTGAAGGGGGCTCCGTCATCACCGACTTCTTTGGAACGCCTACATAGAAACTGAGAAATCTACGGCTGCGACGGAGCGTAGCCCTCCGGATAGGACTGCTCCGCCATATTCGATGTGTGTCGGCCTGCAATGTCCTACCGGATCATTCCCAAACCTGAAGTCTACTAGTACGCATCAATTTCTTGGTATTTAAAGTTGACTTTGCGTTCTAAATACCAAATAATTGGTGTTATGTCGAAGCCAGACCCATTGAGTCGTCGGGAACGCCAGATCATGGATGCCCTATTTGCGCTCGAGGAAGCGCCCATTCCTGACGTTCGTTCAGAAATGATTGATCCGCCGTCCGCCAATGCCATCCGCACACTGTTGCAGATCCTTGAGGACAAAGGGCACGTGAAGCGGAGGAAAGAGGGGAGGAACTATGTCTTCTCGCCCAAAGAGAGCCGCAAACGCGCCGGGAAAGGTGCCCTTCAGCATGTCTTGGAAACCTTCTACCAAGGCTCAATCGAGGACGCGGTCGCGGCTCATTTCACCGGAAAAGGTGCCGAGCTTGATGAGGACTCCTATCAAAGATTGCGGGCACTCATCGAAGATGCCCGCGGCAAGCAACCTAACAAGAAGAATAAGCGACAATGAATGCCACTGATTTGCTCATCGATTGGACTGTCCGCTCTTCCCTACTATTGGGTGCCGTCACGATCCTGGCATTGCTAGGTCGACGCTGGAGCGCTTCGCGTCGCCATGCGCTGTGGGCCTTGGGAATGATAGGGGTGTTGGCCGTGCCATTGCTCTCTCGGACATTGCCAACTTGGGGAATCTTTCCGACTCCCACGCAACAGCCTGCGAGTGTTGGCGAAACGATCCTTGCCGAAGTGTCCTCCTTGCCCGTTACCGATCCGTTGGCACTGGGCACGTCGATACCTGTGATGTCCTCACAGATTGCCCTTTCGTGGAGTGACGCTTTATTTCTGGCCCTCCGTCAGGTTGGCTGGATGGTTTCGCCTACCTCTGGAGGGTGACAGGGGCCAGTAGGCAGTTTCAGGCTCGAAAACAAGCGGCCTTGCGGTTTCACTACCGAATCTCAGTCTAGCGAAACCGCTGCCTCAACTTTGGTGCAGGTCTGGACGATGGTTTTCGGAGAGATGCTGTGCCGAGTCGGAGCCCATAACCCCTTGATTATCAGTAACGAAGACGACTCTGACTGATCCTGCTTTCTTCGGGATTCGCTGATTCAGGCCCAGCCAATCTGACGGAGAGCCTTATTTCTTTTCTGGAGCTTGGGTGTCCTGGTTCAGATGGTGCGTTGGTGGATTGGGCAACGCGCGATCGCTCGGATGGTCCGGGCATCCGCACCTGTGGTTCAATTTGGTGATCGGTGTGTTTCTGTTTATGACGGACCTCCGATGGTCGTTGGATGGATGCGTCCTAGGATTCTTCTGCCTCTAGACTTTGCTGAATGGGAAGAGGAGCGCTTGGAGGCCGTGCTTCAACATGAGACAGCGCATCTTAAGCGTTGAGATTTGTATTGGGAGGGCGTGTGCCAGCTCGTGCGCGCCCTTCAGTGGTGGAATCCTCTCGTGCACGTTGCCGCGAAACGAATGCGGGAAGAAGGCGAATGTGCCTGCGATGATCAAGTGCTCCGTCAGGGCATGCCTCCAGCGAACTACGCTTCGCATCTGTTGGAGATCGCTCGTGGTGCGCATGATAGTCCGTTGCCTAAGTTGGCAGTGACGATGGCGTGTGGGTTGCCTATGGAGAATCGTTTGCAAGGCTTGCTCGATGCCAAGCAATCTCGGAAACCGTTGGGATTGACGATGCTGCTAGGATTTGCTCTTGTCAGGGGCATGCTGGCGATCGGACTTGCTGCGGCTGGTGAGGAGGAACCAAAGCAGAAGAAAGAGTCGGACCTCGCATTACTTGGCGATCTAATGGAGGGAATCCCAGACGGCATTTCAATCTCTTCAAGCAAGAGTTTTAGTGGGGGGAAAGAGGGAGATGTCGACGCATTGAGATATGAACGGGAAGTCAGTATGGCATTCCAAGGGTTTGTTGTGGAAACGGATGTGTTGGAAATGCGTCTTTCTGAAAAGCAATCGAGTGTCGAGGCGGCGAATGCTAAAGTGACAGGCCCTGATGGCCTGATCATTGAATGTGGTTCACTTCATTGGGACCTAACCAAAGATGAGGCGACCTTTGGAGACGGTGTAACCGCTAAGATGAAACATCGATTGCTCCAGTCTCAAGATGCTAAGGCCTACATACGGCTTCAAGGAATTGTTTCAGGCCCTATCAATCCTAGTATTCATGGGAAAATTAAGATCACCTTGACCAAACCTCCCGCATTACTTGGCGATCTAATGGAGGGAATCCCAGACGGCATTTCAATCTCTTCAAGCAAGAGTTTTAGTGGGGGGAAAGAGGGAGATGTCGACGCATTGAGATATGAACGGGAAGTCAGTATGGTATTCCAAGGGTTTGTTGTGGAAACGGATGTGTTGGAAATGCGTCTTTCTGAAAAGCAATCGAGTGTCGAGGCGGCGAATGCTAAAGTGACAGGCCCTGATGGCCTGATCATTGAATGTGGTTCACTTCATTGGGACCTAACCAAAGATGAGGCGACCTTTGGAGACGGTGTAACCGCTAAGATGAAACATCGATTGCTCCAGTCTCAAGATGCTAAGGCCTACATACGGCTTCAAGGAATTGTTTCAGGCCCTATCAATCCTAGTATTCATGGGAAAATTAAGATCACCTTGACCAAACCTCCTAAGACAAAGGACTAGCCTTGCAGTGCTCGCAGCTTTTCTAACGCTTTCCCGCTATCGATGCATTCGGCCGCGAAGGCGATGCCTGCGGGTAGGTCGGTGGCTTTGCCGGTGATGACGAAGCCGGCGGCGGCGTTGGCGAGGATCATGTCGCGCTTGGGGCCTTGGATTTCGCCCGTGAGGATGCCTTCGAGGATGGCGGCATTTACTTGGGCATCGCCGCCTTGGAGATCGGCGATTGACGCTGTGGCGAGACCGAGGTCTTCGGGCGTGACGGTCCAGGAGTCGTTGGATTGGCCCTGGCGACACCGATGGATGGCGGTGGGGCCCATGATGGAGAGTTCATCGACGCCTTGATCATCGGCGGTCTTGCCGTGGACGGCCCAGGCTTCTTGGCGGCCTAACTGATTTAGGATGTCAGCATAAATGGGTGGGAAACTTTCATCGAAGACGCCGATCATCTGGTAGGCAGGGCTGACGGGATTGAGCAGGGGGCCTAACAGATTGAAGATGGTCTTCTGACCTTCGGCCGCCAAGATCTTTCGCACCGGGACGACGGCTTTGAAGGCGGGATGGTAGATGGGGGCGAAGAGAAAGCCGACGCCGTTGGCTCTGATTGTTTCAGCGAATGCGTCAGGGCCGAGATCGATGCGTACGCCCAGGGCTTCTAACACATCCGCGCCGCCGCTCTTGGACGTGATGCCGCGATTGCCGTGCTTGACCACGGTGAGTCCGCCTGCGGCGAGGACGAAGATGCTGGTGGTGGAAATGTTAAATAGATCGAGTTTGTCGCCACCGGTTCCGCAGACGTCGATCATGGGGCCGGCGCAATCTTCGGGGCGAAGCGGCGGGATGACGGCGTGTTCGAGAAAGGCATCGACGAAGAGAGCGATCTCGGGGGCCGTCTCGCCACGTTCATGGAGGGTCTTGAGGAAGGCGACTTTGGTGTCGTCGGTGGTGGTGGCGCCGAGCAAGGCGGTGGTGGCTTCTTTGACGTGATCCGCGCTGAGGGCGGCACCGGATTGGATGAGGTCGATCAATGCTTGCATGGCCGGACTGAAACACGAATCGGAGAGGTGGACGAGCGAAGATTGACTTGTCTTGCCGGTTGACGTGAAAAGGGATTCCGCCTCTGCTGAGCGTCCGTGAAATGATAGCTCTTGAGACAGTCGGCGTGATCGCCGGAAACGGCGTGTATCCACGGACTTTCGTGGAAGCCGCTCGTCGTGCCGGGGTCAAGCGGGTGGTGGTGGCGGCGTTCAAGGGGGAAACGTTACCGGACTTGGAAGCGGACGTCGACGCGATGGCTTGGCTCCGCGTCGGGCAGTTAAACAAGCTGATCAAGTTCTTCAAGAACGAGTCGGTGGCGCACACGGTGATGGTCGGGCAGATCGCGCCGAAGAATCTTTTCAACCTGCGTCCTGACATTCGCATATTGGCGATGTTAGGGAAGCTCAAGCGCAAGAATGCAGAAACGATCTTCGGTGCCATTGCCGATGAGCTGGCGAAGGATGGGATCGAGCTCTTGCCGGCGACGACCTACATGGAGTCCTTGCTTCCTGGAGAAGGATTGATCTGTGGGAAGCCGTTGGATGAGCGCACGCTTGAAGATGCGGCCTATGGTTTTCACATTGCGAAAGAAATGAGTCGCCTCGACATCGGGCAGACCGTGGTGGTGAAGGATGGAACAGTCTTGGCGGTGGAAGCTTTCGAGGGGACGAATGCGGCGATGATACGTGGCGGTCAGTTAGGCAAAGGCAAAGCGCTCATGGCGAAGGTCTCTAAGCCGAACCAAGATTTCCGTTTCGATGTTCCTGTTATTGGTTCGGCCACGATTGAGACGGCGCATGAAGCGGGCATCTCGACTCTGGTCATCGAAGCGGAACGCACGCTTCTGCTAGAACGTGAGGTGGTGGAAGCGCGTTGTGCGAAACTGGGTGTCAGTGTCTTTGCTAGAAAAGAAATAGAATCATCATGAGTAAACTTCGAATCGGTGTGGCGGGCGTGGGTGCCATTGGGCAGAATCACGCGCGGGTCTTGTCTGAATTACCTCAGGCGGAGTTGACGGTGATCTTCGATACGGATGCCGCGCGTGCGGCGGAGATCGCGGAGCGCTATGGCGCGCAGGTGGCGACGGATTTGGACACTTTCGCTTCTCTGGTGGATGCGGCGACGGTGGCGACGCCGACCGTGACGCATGCGGAGATCGGTGGTTATCTGATCGATGCCGGGAAGCATGTGCTGATCGAGAAACCGATCACGACCACGGTGGAAGACGCGCGGATGTTAGTTGAGCGGGCTCGTCTTCAGAAATGCATCCTTCAAGTGGGACACATCGAGCGGTTCAATCCTGTGATGGCCATGTTGGAAGAGCAGTTGTCCAACCCAAGATTCATCGAGGTGCATCGGCTCTCACCCTTTCCTCAGCGGAGCATGGATATCGGCGTGGTGCTGGATGTGATGATCCATGACCTTGAGATCTTGCTGCACCTGGTGAAGGCTCCGCTGGAAAAGGTGGAGGCCGTGGGCGTGCCCGTTTTGACGCATCGTGAGGACATTGCCAATGCGCGGCTGGTCTTTGCCAATGGCTGCGTGGCCAATGTCACGGCGAGTCGTGTGAGCCCTGAAAAGCTTCGAAAGATTCGCGTGTTTCAAGAAGATTGTTATGTATCGCTCGACTACCAAGAACAGGAAGGGATCATTTATCGGAAAGAAGGTCTGCAGATTGTGCCAGTGGCCGTCCAAGTCGAGAAGGATGAGCCGTTGAAGCTGGAGTTGGCTTCCTTTGTGGATTGCGCGCAGCGTGGCGAGCGGCCGAAGGTGTCCGGACAAGATGGGGCTGCCGCACTGGATGTGGCGTTGGAGATCACGCGGCTGATCGAGGTGGGGCAAGCAAAGAGTTAGTCGAAATGGACGCTCGTTGCTTTCTAATCTCAGGTGAATTGAGCGGGGACACGCATGGCGCGGCGCTCATGGAGAGCCTGCGTGATTTGAATGATGGTGAGATCGCCTTTGCGGGGTTGGGCGGGCCGCAGATGCGAGCGGTGGGCGGCGAGGCGATGCTCGATTGGATCGAGGAGGCCGCGGTCGTGGGATTGTGGGAGGTGCTGAAGAATTACGGCTACTTCAAGCGTCGCTTCGCGGAAACGCTGGGCGCGGTGAAGGTCTTTGCGCCAGATGTGGTGGTGCTGATTGACTACCCGGGATTCAATCTGCGCATGGCGAAGGCCTTGCGTGAGGGTGGGTATGCCGGGAAGATCGCTTACTACATCAGTCCGCAAGTGTGGGCCTGGAATCGAAAACGGATCCCCGTGATGGCGAAATTGCTAGATTTGATGCTGTGCATCTTTCCTTTTGAGAAGCCCCTCTATGAAGACTCGGGATTGGTCACGGAGTTTGCTGGGCATCCGTTAGTGGACGAACTCAGTCAGGTGTCTCGCGTGGCTCGTGAGGATGATTTGTTAGGCCTTTTTCCAGGAAGCCGGAGTCGAGAAGTGCATCGCCTTTTCCCCATGATGTTGGAAGCTGCGGTGCGTTTGAGGAATGATCGGCCGAATCTCCGGGTGGCGACGGCGGCGGCGAATGCTTCGCTGGCGGAGACCATGCGTGCCATGGCGGAGATGGCGGCAGTGGATGTCGAGATCACGGTGGGCGACGCCCACATGCTGATGCAGCGGGCGACGGTTGGTGTGGTCGCCTCGGGAACGGCGACCTTGGAGGCGGCTTGGTTTGGGCTGCCCTACTGTCTCGTCTATAAAGTGGCTTGGCCGACATACGTGATCGGCAAGGCACTGGTGAAGATCGATTTCCTGGGCATCGTCAATATTCTGGCAGGTCGCGAAGTGGTGAAGGAATTCATTCAGGGGGAAGCGGAACCAGGTGCCGTGCATGCGGCACTCAGATCTTTGTTGGAGTCCCCGGAGAAATGCGTGGCCCTCCAGGGAGAGTTGGCGGCGGTGGTCGCTCAGCTTGGTGAACCTGGTACGCATGAACGGGCCGCGCGTGCCATTCTGAATCTTCTGTCTCATGGATGAGCCGATGCAGCGTTGGAAATGGACGGTCGCCTATGACGGGACGTCCTATGAAGGTTGGCAGAGTCAGTCTTCAGGCAACACGATCCAGGATAAGCTGGAAAAGGCTCTGGCCGAGATGAATGGATTGCCGCCCCGAACACCGGTTCATGGATCTGGAAGGACGGATGCAGGGGTCCATGCCGAGGGGCAGGTGGCCCACATCGATACGCCCGCTCGCTTGACCTTGACGGAGGATTCTTGGCCACGAGCGATGAATGCGCGATTGCCAGAAAGTATTCGAATTATGAAAGCTGAGGCGGTGCCTGAGAGCTTTCATGCGCGGTTCTCGGTCGTTGAAAAGACCTACACTTACCGGCTCTTTCTCGGGAATATACTTCCACCTATGTTGGCAGGAAGAACATGGCATGTCCATAAGTCTTTGGACGAAGACGACCTGCGACGTGCCGCTTCTCTTCTAACAGGAAGGCATGATTTCCGTGCATTCGCCGCCAACCGTGGCCCACGCTGTGCCGCACCTCGTTCGACAGCCCGAACAATTAGGGAGATCGAGATAATAGAAGTTCCTGAAGATCAGATGCTTATACGCTTTACAGCGGACGGGTTTCTCTATCGTATGGTGCGCATGCTCGTAGGCACCATGGTCAAATATTCCCAAGCCAAGCTGTCAGAAACAGGTCTTAAATTGCTCGTTTCTGCACCATCAGTTTTGAAAACATCCGCTTGCGCCCCCGCTGGAGGACTTTACCTTAGCGATGTGAGCTACGCTCCTTCCCCAGTAGCCACAAGTCGCAAATATACCTTCAAGCCAAGGCAGATTTAAACTAAATCTATATGAAACGTATGGAGTGTATTAAATCTCCATTGCGTTTTTATACTTTCCGATTATTACAACTTCGCTATGTCAGCCGTATTGAGTAATCCCCAAGGGAGAGAGAACCAGGTCGATAGCATTGATGGATGGCCTCTCTTGTACAAAGAATTCGAACTTAGCCATGATCTCGAACTCACTCCTCGGGAGCAGCCTGAAATCTTCATCGTTCTCAGTGGAACTTTCCTCCATGAGTACGGCCAGAGTCTTCAGTCCATGCGAGCTGGTTCGGTAATCGTCAGCCACCCGGGACAGACCCACTTTGCCCGCCAGCCGACCGATGTTCGCCTGATTCGTCTTCGGTTCTTGCCGGAATGGATGGTGAATGACATCCACATGATCCTCGATAGTCCGGATCTACTAAGCCTCTTCTTTGCCCGCATCCTCTTTGACTTCCCTGTAGAGAATCCCATCAGCGTGGTTTCTCTCAAACGTGAGCCTTTCGAGTATGTCTCTGCAGACCTGAGCGTGCTTAAGGATCAGCTTCAGCAAGAGCAGATCGATGAGACACTGACTCGCCTGACAATGCTAAAAATCTTCCTGCATATCAGTGAGGAGTATGGATTCTACTGGCGCCGCCGGAATAGAATTGCACTCCGTCCAGAGATCATGCATGCGATGCGTGCGATTGAAGGCGGCATCAACTTCAGTGGAGCGGTGCGTCTCTCTACCTTGGAGCCACTCATGGGCATGTCACTGGATCACTTGGGACGTCTCTTCAAGAAAGCCACCGGCACCACCTTAGTGGACTACACTCAGCGCCGTCGTGTGCAGCACGCTGCCCGCCAACTTCTCTTTACGGACAAGACGGCCACAGCGATTGCTCAAGATCTGCACTTCACGGATTCCGCGCACTTTACCAAGAGTTTCCAGCGTTACTTCAGGCGTAGCCCGAATGAGTATCGCTCACACTTTGCCTTCAATCCCGCTTGGTTGCGGCTCTAGTTGAAGCAAAGCATCCAATAACGAATTTGCGAGGCCGCTGGAGGAATTCCTTCAGCGGTCTCTTGCGTTCAGTGATAGAGACGTCACTGCTCATCTCAATCCGTTTCTGGCGGAGCGGGCAATCGGCTGAGGACCTGGTTCTGTAATGAGTCATCGGGCAGACCCAAAGCCCATTGGAAGACCACCCCGGGACCGTCGCTCTTCCATTGCTCGCCTAACCATACCGCGGTGCGATCGAGCAAGTCTTCGCGGGCAGCCGCTGACGGGAGCCGTTCAAGAAAGCGAGGCAGTAATGAGCCTGCTTCCTTGCGTTCCAAGGTGTTCCATCGCTCTGTCACGGCCTTGAAATCTCTCACCGGCATAGCTCCTGCTAGGGTCACTTCGAGGCGTTCGCTGTGCATTTCTGTGAGAGCCGATATCCTCTCGGCCAAAGCTGGGTCTTCTTGGTAGGCCGCGAGTGCCGCAATCGCTTCTTCGGGATTCTGAGAGGACCATTGAGCCATGGCGCGACGGAATGCCATGAGTGCGGCTTCGGACCGTGATAGTCCGAACGGGGATTCGGAAGCGATGAGGTATTGGACGGCGTCCTCCGGGGCCTTCTCTGCGAGTGAGCTTAGGATGACCACCGCTAGCCCTTGGCGCATCCCTTCATCGCCTTCGGCTGTATCGAGCCATTCCAGCATGGACCAGAGTCGCGTGGCCGGGAATGTGTTGAGGGTCGTGTGAAAGTCTGAGGGAGGAGCCTTGTCCCCTTCGAGAATGGCTTGGAGATGATCTCTAAAGACGGCTGGATCCATAGTGGCCAGCGGTCGGCCTAACGGAACGACGGATCCGCTGCTGGTGGGACCATCAGGCTCATCATCGCTACGGGGTTCCACCCGTCCGCACCCAGCCGTGATCAGGGCCAAGGCGAGGCTGACAAATGAGTAACAGAATGGTCGGCGAAAGCGCACATCGGAAGCATACGACGACACGTGCCACCATAGCAACAGGCTTCCATTGAAGCCACGTCCCATCTGCAGCAACTACGATTTGTCGTGAAGGGCTTCGAGTAGTTTCTCCCGCGCAAAGGAAGGCGGCTGCCCATCGTGAAGGAACTCGACAAGCGAGCGCTTCAACTTCCAGAAAGGCTCGGTCAGCTTGAGAGATGGCGATCGTTCGGAGCCGAAGGGAATACGTTCTTCCCGAGCCACCCGGCCAGGCCGTTGGGAAAGAATGAGGATACGGTCGCTCAGGAAGAGTGCCTCTTCAATGTCGTGGGTGACAAAGATGATCGTGATCTTTTCGACGCGGCTGAGGAGCAGGAGCATTTCCTGCATCTCCTCTCTAGTTTGAGAATCGAGCGCTCCGAAGGGTTCATCCATCAGGAGCACCTTCGGACGGTTGGCCAGGGCGCGCACGATGGCCACGCGTTGTTGCATGCCCCCAGACAATTCTTTCGGGTAGGCATCCTGGAATCCATCCAACCCTGTCAGCTCGAGAAGCTGGAGCGCGCGCTTTCGGATATCGCTAGAGCGATCACCGTTAGTGTTTTCCGAGGATCGATTGATAGCGAGTCGGTCGGCGAAGAAGGCGTTTTCCAAGACTGTCAACCAGGGAAAGAGCGTGTAATGCTGAAACACCATGCCAATGTTAGCAGTTCTTCAGTGGCAGGTTCGAGTCCACCGATGATATTCAACAGAGCCGACTTGCCGCAACCGGAGGGATCGAGAAAGGAAAGGAACTCACCGCTCTCAACTGTCATACTGATGGATTCGAGCGCGACCATCGAGCGCCCGCGGCCGACGAACGTTTTACCGATAGGCGGATTCATAGTCCTAGCGCACAAATGAAGCAGGGTAGAGTAGACGAGGGGACACGCCCGAAGGCATGCCCGCCTCGCCCCTCATCGAACCGAGTATACAGATTTCCAGTTCACGGCTCTCCTG
>JBLHHN010000198.1:0-10964 GCA_047616785.1 Verrucomicrobiales bacterium | reverse complement strand
CTGTTTGCCTACCTTGACTCCTACTATAACACAAAACGAAAACACTCTTCGTTGGGTTATCAAACGCCTAGCGAATTCGAAGAATACACTAACATCTAACTAAGCGAATATTGGTCCAAAAATCCATCGCATCTCAGAAGAGGGTGCGTTTCATGATTGTCTTGTTTTAGCGAAGTGTCGCTCGCACGAAGAGGAAGGTGTAAGCGTGAGTGTTAGCGCCGCCCTCCGCGCGCTTGGAGGTGATGCCGAGGAGTGCATAGTCGCCATCAAGGACGATGAGATTGGTCGCCGTACGCTCGGTGGCAAAGAGCGGCATGGCGACCTTGGAAATGCCTTGGCCGTAGGTGCGTGTGCCGAGGTGTTTGGTGTGGCGATTGCTAAGCTTAACTCGATGGTGTGATTGTCAGGCCCGACTTGGGGGGCGACTTCCAATTCAAGCCCCTCGATCCGCATCACATGGCTGGAGAAGGTGGTCGGGATAGCCAGGCGCTGGCCCGGCCCGATCGGGCCTGCAATCTTGATGGGCATACTAGGGCTGCTCATTTCCACAGGATACAGACGCTCATCTCCTGAATGGATGCGAGTCTTCGATGTGCTCTGGGTGCAGGCGAACTGGGCTTCTGAGATCGTGGCCGTGCCGTCATTGATTAGGCCGCCGATGGCCTTCCTCATCGTTGTGGAGTCTGCGGATGTTTGAAGATCTAGCAGGTCGTGGATCTCTGTTTCTGGCACTTCGATGGTTTCTACAAGGATGCTGACATTGGCATCGGGCAATTCTGGGCTTTCCTCGAAACTGACGCCTGCAAACGGGTCTTTGTCGCCTGCAAGGGGATCTCCTTCGGCTTGCGGTGGAAGTTCCTCTGTACTGAGCTTCTTGTTCGGAAACCACACCGCTATGCCGCGCTTCGTGCTTGTAAGAGGCAAGGTAGTCGCGCGGAGAAAGGCGAGGAGGCGTCGTGGTGAGGCCTTTTCCGAGGGTGCGAGAATCCTATCAATGTCGTCTTGCCGCTCTCAGTGATAAAATTGTTGGTGATATCTTTCGAATGGAGCATTGGCCATGTAACCAGGGCTTCCAGTTGACCGTTGGTGTCGTCACCGATGTGCTCGACCTGCTCTAGTCTCAGATCGAGCTCCACCAGTCGACGATCGGGTCCCACCTGTGGCGTGGCTTTGATCGTGAGCCCAAGGTTGCGCGTCTGATAGGCTGTGGGTGTCGCAGGCGTTCGGATCTGGTCGGCTACTTCGATAGGGCCAGCCAGAGACTGCGGCAAGCGAGCCGGATGATACTCTGTCGCATAGATCAGTTCGACAATGGACTCGACCTGGGTCTGTGTACCTGAGCGTGTGATCACGTAGCCAACCTCTTCAATGTTGGCCGTGCCTTCTGCTAACATCGGTGTTAGAGCTTCTCGTGCAGGCACCTGGTGATCATTGGCTGCGAGCGCGAAAGCCGTTTGTGCGTCCGTGCTGATGAACTCTATCAGCACCCCGATCTGCAAGGGCATGGCTTCAGAGACCTCGGTTAAGGTTACGGTGTCTTGAGCTTGAGAAAGCGTCAGTATAATGAACGCCCCGCAGATGCTGGTGACTGGTCTCATGGCGAGCAAGCTTGGCGTAAGAAAGGATGCGAGGCAATAATAAATTAGCGCTTTAAATAGAGGCTGGTCTTGCGCCGTTAGTTCTACTTTGTTAGATTGGAATTTCAAAGGTAGCGGCGACGAGACGTCCTTTGGCGTTAGGTTAAGAGGTGCTCTTTGAGCATTGGATGGGTAAGGACCCTGCGGCTGCGATCTGATACCTGGGAGCCGCTAAATCCGCAGGCGGAGGCTGAGCAGCTGGAGACGCTACCACACTCACGGTACGTGACAGCGGGCATGGCAGTCGTCGGGCGCGTTTGGGCGAAACAAGACCCTCTCGGTGCGCTGAGCTTTGCGGAGACTTTGAATCCTTGTTTGTCCGACACCCTCACAGAAAACGTGATGCAGGCCTGGGGGGGGACGCGGCCGGAAGAAGCCCGCACCTACGTGGCCGATCACCCAAAGCTCTATGATGCCACGAAGCGGGGCTTTGCCATGGGGGCTGGCTAGAGAGGATCCGCAGGCCGCGTTGGCTTGGATGGAAGCGCATTTGCAATCTGCGGTCCGTGCGGACGCCGTCGCCTCTGTGGTCAAGGAAGCGGTTGGCAATAACATGGAGCGCGCCACGGCGTTGATCGAGGACATGCCAGCCGGTGGTGCTATGGCACGCATTGTCGAAACGTTAGTCAAGAGTTGGGATTTCAAGACGGTGGCGGATCGAGATCGGATCTCGTCGTGGGTGGATGCCGTGCATCGAGGAGCAAAGACGTGCCGTCAAGATCCTCAACTTCGATTTCCTATCATTGGGCAATAATGGACTAGCGGATTTCGTATCAGGATCATATGGGCACATCGCTCTTCCCGCGCAAGTCAAGGATGCCGCGATTCAGATGCCGCGTGAGGATGCCGCGACTGCCTTGGCGTGGGCGAAGAGTTTGCCTCCAGATCGAAGGGCGCAGGCCGTGGACGCAGTCGAGCGTGAGCTATAGGCGAATGGCAAACTTGCGTAATGGTAGAAGTCAATTAGGCGTTTTCTGATTGGGTCAACCTGTGCCTATCTGAAGGCCCTTAGGAATGCGAGAAAGGCGAGGAAAGAGAACGTGCAAGACGCCACTCCATAGGCTATGATTCCCGGTGCCTAACAAACGCCGAGGTGCCCATCCTGCTGATGCAATGCTCTTTGCTGATGGTCAGTTGGCGAGGCTTCGCGCTGCTGTGGTGGATTTCTCTTGGTTGATGGAGCGTGACTATGGGCATGACTCATCTTTGAAGCTGGTGGGGGATCGCTATGCGTTGACTGCTCGACAACGGGTGACGGTTGTTCGTGCTTCATGCAGTGATCGACAGCGTTCCCAACGTGTGGGCTGCCGATTGTCCGTATCGGAGGTGGCAGGAAAGCCACTGTGGGTCGATGGCTTCAATCTCATCACAACGATTGAGGCAGCGCTAGGAGTCGGCGTGATCTTTATGGGCCGCGACGGATGCGTTAGAGACATGGCAAGCATGCATGGGAACTACCGTCTCTTGGCGGATACTCAGGCGGCGATAGAGATGATCCTCGCGCAGTTGACGAGGCTTGCCCCTTCAAGCGTTCATTGGTATCTCGACCGACCTGTCTCGAACAATGGCCGCTTGAAGACAGTTTTGTTAGAGAATGCGATCGATCTTGAATTTGAAACCACTGTCGAACTTGTTTCCGATCCTGACGTTATTCTGCGTGATGCCAAGCTTCCACACATTGTCGTTTCCGCAGATAGCCAGATCCTCGACCGTTGTGAGGCTTGGTTTCCCTTGGCTGAGGCCGTCGTTAGGGAACGCCGAGTGCCTTGGATTGACTTTTCCGGACAGGTCTAGAAGGTCGGGCGATGTTTATGCCAGTCGGTGGATTGCTCGTAGTGGTGGCCTAGCTTGAGGATGGTGCTTTCGGCGAAGGGCGCGCCTAGAATTTGTAGGCCGATGGGCAGTTCTTTGGTGCCATCGCTAGGGGTCATGGTGCCGCAGGGGAGGCTGAGGCCGCAGGTGCCGGCGAGATTGGCTCCGATGGTGAAGATGTCCGCGAGGTATTGTTCCATCGGGTTGGCGGATTTATGGCCGATCTTGTAAGGTGGCGTGGGGCTGACGGGCGTGAGCAGCGCATCCACCTTCTCGAAGGCTTGGGTGAAATCCTGACGGATCAAGGTTCGCAATTTCTGGGCACGCACGTAGTAAGCGTCGTAGTAGCCGGAGCTGAGCACATAGGTGCCTAACAAGATGCGAAGTTTCACTTCTTGGCCAAAGCCTTCAGCGCGGGATTTCGCATACTGCTCGGCCAAATCCTTAGCATCCGGAGACCGGTAACCGTAGCGGACGCCATCGAACCGCGCCAGATTGGCTGAGGCTTCGGCGGTTGCGATGATGTAATAGACGCCTACCACTTGTTCGGTGTGGGGAAGGGACACTTCCACGATCTCTGCGCCCAGACTTTCAAACTGCTTGGCGGCTGCCTGGGTAGCTTCGCGGATGGCGGGATCGATCCCATCACCAAAGTACTCCTTGGGCAACCCGAGTTTCATGCCTTTGATCTCGCCGCCAAGCTCTGCCACGTAATTTGGCACGGGTTCGTCCAGGCAGGTGCTATCATTGGTGTCATCACCGCTGATGGCCCCTAACACGATGGCGGCATCTTCGACTGTCTTGGTCAGTGGGCCGATCTGATCGAGAGAGGACGCGTAGGCCGTCAACCCGAAGCGAGAGACGCGGCCATAGGATGGTTTCAGCCCCACACAACCACAGAAAGCGGCTGGTTGCCGGATGGACCCGCCGGTGTCCGAGCCGAGGGCGGCGATGGCTTCATCCGCAGCGACGACGGCTGCTGAGCCACCACTGGAGCCTCCGGAAATGCGCTCCAGATCCCACGGATTGTGCACGGGCTTGATCGCTGAGTTCTCGTTCGACGAACCCATGGCGAATTCGTCCATGTTCGCACGGCCAAGAGGGATGCCGCCAGCTTCGCGGAGCTTGACAATGCTAGTGGCATCGTAGGGGGCCACGTAGTTTGAGAGAATCTTGGAGGCGCAACCGCATGGCTGATCCTTCACATTGATCAGATCCTTGATCGCAATGGGAATACCGCTCAAGGGACCTTCCGCCGCTTTCTCACAGGCATGATAGGCGAGATCACGATCCCATGAGAGGTAACCGCCGATCTTCGCATCGCGCGCTTCGGCGGCATCAATGACGCTATCAATGATCTCTTTCGGCTGGATCTCTTTCTTGTCCAACTGATCACGCAGCTCCTTGATTGTTTGTTTGGCTAAACTCATCGGCTCTCCTTATTCGATGACTTTCGCCACGATAAATTGATCATTGTTAGCCTTCGGAGCATTGCGCAATGCATCCTCAGGATCCAAGCTCGGACGCGCCACATCGGGACGCGTGACATTGAGCACGGGATTGGCATGGGCCGTGGGTTCGATGCCGCTGACATCGATCTCGTCCAGCTTCTTCATGTAGCCAAGAATATCCTGCAACTGCGGCTCGAAGGTGGCGTAGTCTTCTTCAGACAACTCCAGCCGCGCTAGCCCAGCCACATAAAGAAGGTTGAATTTGGGTCCGTTTTCACTCATAAAAGTCTCTTTGCGGGCTGTTTAACACGCGTTCCTCCATCTCGCCATACCGAATTGGCTACTCTTCGTGTTTGGAATCGCCTTTCAATGCCGATCCGAGGGCGTGCCAAGCGAGGGTGGCACATTTGATGCGCGCGGGAAATTTGCGAACACCTATCAAAGCGGCGAGATCTCCCAAGACTTCGAGGTCCGCTTCAGGTTCTTCTGCGCCGACGAGGAGTTCGACGACTTGGGCAATCTTGGCTTCAGCTTCGGCCACGGTGACACCCTTCATTTGGACCGTCATCATGGAGGCAGAAGCGCGTGAGATGGCGCAACCTTCCCCGAGAAACTGGACATTGTTCAGGCGGTCGCCGTCTTCATCTCGCTGCGCATACACGGTGATGCGATCACCACAGAGTGGGTTGTAGCCTTCCGCTTGGCAATCGCACGGTTCGAGGACGCCTTCATTCTTAGGACGGCGATTGTGTGAGAGAATGATTTCTTGATAGAGGTCGGTGAGGTCGTCCATGATGAATCTAGGTTGTCCGTTGGTCTCTCTTGTAGAGGTAGCGTGAAAGGCCACTCACGCTCATGAAAGCTGGATTGGCGATCTCGTAATCTGCGATCGCCGCTTGGCTGAGGCCGTGTTCACGAAGGGATTTGGCGACGTAGGCTTCGAACATCGGGATAAGTTCCGGAAGAGGCGTGTCTGAAACGCGCGCCTCCATCCATCCGCACCAGTCCTGAAGGGAATGCTCCAAAGCGATGAGATGTGGGGCTATGTCTGTCACCTTACCGAAATGGGTGAGATAGAGGGTTTGCGCTTCGCAGGCGCGGAGTCGATGGATAGACTGAGCCCATGCCTCTAGATCAATGTCAGGTGGAGGGCAAGGTGGTCGCACGGGACCACCCTTGAGCGAGACGCCGGCGATGTCGCCTGTGAAAAGCGCCTCGCCTAACTGCCAAGCGATGTGGTGCTTGGCATGACCAGGCGTGTGCCATGCGGTGAACGTTTGGTCTCCGAGGGTGATCGTTTGCCCATCTTCGCAGGCGTGGATCTGTGCTGCGGGGCTAGCGTGCATTTCTCCCCAAAGACCTTCCATGGCGTCTCCGTAGATGCGTTTGGCCGATTTCCATAGGACTTCAGGATCCGCAAGATGATCTGCTCCGAAGGGGTGTATATGAATGGTCGCCCCATGTTCGGCGAGTCGCCAGGCGGCACCGGCGTGGTCGAAATGGATGTGTGTGAGGAGAACGTGTTGGATGTCTGTGAGAGCGTGGCCTGCACGTCGCACCCCTTCTTCCAGTGCGTCTAAGGTCGTGGCTGGACCGGACTCGACGAGCACGGGCCCTTCTGAAGTCTCTACGAGAAAGGCGGCAATCGTCCCTGGGCGACCTTGGAAATGGAGATCAATGATGTGGATCATGGGTCAACGTCCTTCGGAATCGAGGGCCACGGCTTCGACCAATTGATCGGCGAAGTCTGGCATGGCAGAGAAGACGCGATTCCAGCTGGGGATCTCAGGGTTGCGATAGTCGTTCTTGGTGAATTCTTGATCGGCGAGATTGAGCGCGCGAGCGAAGGCTTCGATCGCGGCGGCTTCTTCATGACGGTAATAGGTCAGGCCGTTGACCACGGAATCGTCGTGATAGCGTTGGATGGTGTCTTTAGCCGTCTTGACGTAAGTCATGCGAATGGTCTTGAGCGTGGTCTCATCCAGACTGATCCCATCGGCGGTGAGATTGGAGTAGAGTGTTAGCACTATTTCCTTGGCCATTTTCATGAGCCCGCTCTCGGGCGTTGGTTCAGTGGTGCTGTTGTCGGGCTTTGTTTCCAAGTGTTGATGCTTGTGCTCGAAGTTCATCCCCAGATCGACCTGACAGATGCGTTGCGATTTGATGTTGTGATAGACTTCGCAGAGCATGCCCACTTCCAAGCCCCAGTTGCCTGGCAAACGCACGGCACTGGCGAGATTCACATTCATGGCGAACTCACCGGAGAGGAGGTAGCGGAAACTATCGAGGAACTCCAGGATGGGGAGGGGACCGAGCACGACCATCATCGCGCGGATGAGCGGAGCCATGAAGAGCCGGGTGACCCGGCCGTACATGCGATCCGAGACGCGCCCATAATAGCTCTTACAGAAATCGTAGGAAATCGAGGGATTCGCTGCTGGCATGCAAAGTCTCAAGAGCATCTCTCGATGGTAGGAGACGATGTCGGTATCGTGCGTGGCGATGATATTTGTCCCGCCGCGGGCCAGGGTGTGCCCGATGGCCATCCACACATTGTAACCTTTCCCTGGCGTGTAGGACGTGAGCGAGGCTTTTTCAAGTTCACGATAAAGAGCCTTCAGCCGTGGGCCGTCATTCCAAATGATCTGGTGTGGTTGAGGCAGTTCGGAGAAGAATTCGCGCGCATGAGCCAGCTCTTCGGCATTCATGCGGTTCATGCTGATCACCACTTGATTGATATAGTCGACTTGCTGCAGCTCGCCGACGATTTTCCCCAGCGCGGGGCGTTTCACCTCGGCATAGAGGGCTGGAAGTACTAGCGTGATGGGGCGTTTCTTGCTATACTTGCCGAGTTGCTTTGATTGCTCATCGAGATCTAGCTCTCGGAGATGGTGTAGTGTGGTGAGTAAGCGGTGCTGATAGAAGTCTGCCATGTCTGTGACTTAGCAGAGAATCTTGAGGATGGCCAATACCGAGCGGTGTCGGTTTGGATAGACCACTTGCAGACATTCGTCCGGTCTGTCACGGTCCGTTCATGCTTCGAAAGATAGTCATCGGCTGCACCTTGGCGGCAGCGATCGTCGTTGTCGTCGGGCTGGTGTTTTACATGCGTTTCTGGCCGAAAGTGCAACGGCAGAATGCGGCGCTCCTCGCCTACGCGGTGGAAGAAGCGCTGGTCGAGTTTCATTCTGAGAAGAGTGCCTACCCGGCTGGCTCAGGTGCCGAGGTTGTCGCCGCGCTGTTGGGAAAAAATCCGACGCAGAAATCCTACCTCCGGCCGGAGTTTCGCCATTTTCTGAATGATGATGGTCAAGTGCTAGATCCCTGGAAGAATCTCTTTCGCTTTGAAAAACAACCAGAAAGTGGCGGCTTCAAGCTTGTATCTGCTGGACCGAATGGCACGTTCGGTGACGAGGACGACCTTGGCAGTGCTCAGGCGCAAGCTGCGGCCTCAGACTAACTTTTATATCATATCATGCAAGCTTACCATCGCCTTTTGAATCGCGTCCTCGCGGATGGGAAATTCCGTGATGATCGCACTGGAACAGGGACTTACTCTGTATTCGGCGCTCAGGAACGGTTCGATCTCCGGGAGAGTTTTCCGGTGCTCACGACGAAGAAACTACATCTGCGATCGATCATCCACGAATTACTTTGGTTTCTCAAAGGCGACATGAACATCGCCTACCTGAAAGAGAACAAGGTGCGGATCTGGGATGAATGGGCCGACGCAGATGGGAATCTAGGCCCGGTCTATGGAAAGCAATGGCGTTCCTGGGAAGGCAAAGAAGGCACGACGATCGATCAGATCGCGCAAGTCGTGGAGCAGATCAAGACGAACCCGGCCAGCCGGCGGCATATCGTTTCCGCTTGGAATGTCGCCGATGTCGAAGAGATGGCGTTGCCTCCGTGTCACCTCCTTTTCCAATTCTATGTCTGTGAGGGCGAGCTCAGTTGCCAGCTTTATCAACGGAGCGCCGATCTCTTCCTTGGCGTGCCGTTTAACATCGCTTCCTACGCGCTCTTCACGCTGATGATGGCCCAAGTGACCGGGCTCAAGCCGGGTGACTTCGTGCATACTTTCGGTGACTTGCATTTATACAAAAATCACATCGATCAAGCGAAGCTTCAGCTTTCACGCGAGTGTCGACCGCTACCGACCATGACATTGAATCCTGAGATTGATCGCATTGATGGCTTTAGTGTCGATGACTTCACCTTGGAGGGTTACGACCCTCATCCTCACATCAAGGCGATCGTTGCGGTGTAGCCATGACCTTCGAGAAATTAGACGCGGCGGGCATTCAGCTGCATGCCATCGTCGCCATGGCTTCCAATCGAGTCATCGGCAAGGACGGAGATCTGCCCTGGCATTTGTCGGAAGATCTGAAGCTTTTCAAAGAGCGCACGTTGGGGCATCCCATCATCATGGGGCGCACCACGTTCGAATCGTTGCCCAAGCAACGCCCTTTGCCTCGTCGGCGAAACATCGTGTTGAGTCGGACCATTGCTCCACGTGAAGGGCTTGAGATCATCACGGATCTGGATCAGCTGATCGAGCTTGGCGTGACCGGGGACGCCTACTTGATCGGCGGCGCGCGCGTTTTCGAATCCTACTTGTCAGCCTGCGCCTCTATCATATTGACCTATGTGCACGAACCTCACGACGGAGACACCTTCATGCCTCCGTTTGAAGATCGCTTTGCCTTCACTGAAACGCTGGCTACGTTTCCCGAGTTCGAAGTCCGCCGGTATCGGCGAGGAGAGGAATCATAGATGACTGAGACTATATCTGAAGTGAAGCCCTTGCGCTGGGGATGGACGGGATTGCCGATCGTGGTGGTGGCCATGGTCACCTACATCTTCTTTTTTTCTAAGTTCCCGGTGACGCGGGATTTCCCTTGGGTCAATCTCCCTCTCTGCATCATTGGCTTGGTCGTCTCTGTGTTCAGCTTTCGGCGTGCCCTGAAAGGATCCGTGACGTGGCGAAAGGTGGTGCACAGCCAACTCTTTGTCTTCTCGTTCTTATTCACGGCTCTCTTCATCACCTATGTCTTCTACCTCTCATGGGTGCCCCCGGTCACTGCCGTGACGGAAACACTAGAGAACCCCGCTGACATCACACTGACCGATCATACAGGTCAATCGGTGAGCCTCAGCGATTTCAAGGGGAAGAATCTCATTGTCACATTCTATCGCGGGCATTGGTGACCTTTCTGCCTTTCTGAATTGCAAGGTTTGCAGTCGCGACTGGATGATTTTAAAACGCTGAACACGGCCATTGTGGCTATTTGTGTGGACAGCCCCGAACAGAATGCAGGTGTGGTGAAGAAACTCGGTCTCGAATTCCCCATCCTTTCGGACCCTGATTTCAAGGCCATCAATACCTTTGGCGTGCTTCACGAGAACGGAATGGGCGAAAAAGACATATCGAGGCCAGCTGTCTTTGTCCTCGACGAAGAGGGTCGCGTGATGTGGAAAAGCCTCACGGATAATTATCGCGTCCGAGTTCGCCCTTCCGCGATCATTGACGCGATCGGCGATCGGGGGAAGACTTCTGGTGCTCCGTCAGATTGGCTGGATGAAATTCTAACAGAGGAGGTGACAACCCCGCCGTAACCGGCTTGAGATCAGGGTTGTGAAAGTTCTAAATATCAAAGCCTTATGGGCACCTCCGGAAACCTTGATTCTCGGCATTTAAAGTTGCAATGTTAGATTCGGGCGCTATCATTTTTCATGAAATACCGGAGCCAAGACGAAGGCGGTGACCACCAGAAGAAAGCGACAGCAAGTCAGCGCAGCACCGGGATTGGTAAGCTCACGGACATCGTCGCCTGGGAAGGGTTCAGAGGCGACCTTGAGGACATTCTCGGCTACGCCAACCGTGATGATCGCAAGGGTGGTCGCCCTCCCTTTGATCCGGTCTTCATGTTCAAAGTTCTCGTCCTGCAGAAATTCCACGGCTTGAGCGATGTCTCGGTTGAAGAACAAATTGCAGACCGTTTCAGCTTCATGGGTTTCTTGGGTCTACGTCCAGGAGATGCCATACCTGACGCAAACACCT
>JBLHHN010000197.1:0-11009 GCA_047616785.1 Verrucomicrobiales bacterium | reverse complement strand
TCACAATGGAGAGCCAGAGCTCAGCAAGTTGATCGATCTTCACAGCATCACTGTGGAAGAAATGCAGTAACGGCTCATAACAGTGTTCGGAAAGGCCAAGAGCCCGCACGAAACTGGTCACGCCAGCCAGATCCTTTCGAACAGCGAAAGCAATCAATACAAGAAGAAACCAGAGGAAGGTCCGGCTCCTTGAGAATGCGGGACGAAGAAGACTAACGATATTCCACCAAACTAACCAAAGATCCATAGAGGTGATTTGAAGCTCCCATATAGTTAGCGCACACAAGCTAATTTATTAATCACAAATCAATTAATTAGAGAAGCGAATCGAGAAACTTTTGGAAAAGTTAGTAGTAATCAGGCCAATGCGACCTGGGAGCATCAGCAAGCAATACCGAGATCGCGAGAATGAGAAAGGCGTCTACTATCAGCTAAGTTACATGCACAAGATGAGGAGTAGCACGAAGCATGTCTGGCCCGAACATCTGAAGTAACTACGTGCCGAGATTACTGAATACAAGAAGTTCAAACAATGGACAGGCGAGCTGATAGATCTAAGCATCGAGCTGTCGAAAGGGAAGATGGCCCGACTACGAAATCAGTCTGCCGACTCATGAGAACTTCCCACTCACGAGATGTGACTTATCTTGCTCATCCGGTGCTCAAAGTTAGTGGAGCCGCTTCGCTGTTCTATTCAGCCAATCAAACTCCTCTTATCCCACGAGAGATATAATCTCGTTAGTCAGCCTTAGCGTTGCGTTCTTCCTTGGTGCTTGCTCGACTGCCAGCGACATCGGTGGAGGCGCCCTCGATATGACGGGCAACACACTTGGCGGCGCGTCCAAGCTCGGTTGCAACGCCGTCGGAGCGCCATGAATACAGCCAAAGCCGCAGGAGAGGTGCAGCGACCAAAGTCGGAAGCGGTGCCATTTCCGGAGCTGGATCGGTCCTCCAGTAGGCGGACTCATTTCGTTTGTTCCTTGATTATCAGCTGGTCGGCCTCGGTCGATCAGCTGTTTCGTTGTACGGAATCGGAGATTGTTTGCAGGCATGAGTATGCTCTAACTTGGTTCAAGTATGCACTTGCGATTGATCGGATTCCTCTTCTCCCTCCTGGCAACGGGAAGCGCTCATAAAAGCGTCCCGCTCCAACCTCCGTCCAAGGGGAGCACCCCCTTCACACGACTCACGGCGGAGCAAACCGGCATCGATTTCGTGTCGCCGCTGCTGGTCGATCACCCGCTGAATTATCTCTATCATTCTGGATTCGCGTGTGGGTCCGTGGCGATCGGCGATATCAATCAGGACGGGTGGCCAGATATCTTTCTCGCGAATGGGCCTGGCGAGAACGCGCTCTACTTGCAGAAGACGGACCAACGATTACAGTTCCACGATGTCGCCGCTTCGTTAGGACTTGGTGGCGAGAATCGATGGGCAAGCGGAAGCGCCATGGTGGACATCGACAATGATGGTGATCTCGACATCTACGTGTGCAACTACCGGGGGAAACATCAGCTCTATGTGAATCAACTCGTGCCTGCGGGCAAACTCGGATTCGAAGAGCAGGCGGCAGCTTATGGCTTGAACTTGGTCAATGCTAGCATGACACCCGCCTTTGCCGACATTGATCGGGATGGAGATCTCGATCTCTTCATGCTGAACAATCGCTTGGAGCGTCCCGGAGGCCGTCCGAGCAAGCCGCCCTATCAGATGGTCGACGGCAAGCCTCAAGTGTTGCCTGAGTTCGCCAACTTCTATCATTTGCGTCAATCGAGCGAGAAGAATTTCCAAATGGACACCTATGGTCAACCTGATCGGATCTATCGAAACGAAGGCGGGAAGTTTACCGACATCACGGCGAAGTCAGGGATATCTGGCATTGGCCATGGCCTATCGGCGACTTGGTGGGACTACAATGAGGATGGCTTTCCCGATCTCTACGTGGGCAATGATTTCACCGATCCAGATCGACTCTATCGAAACAACCGAGACGGCACGTTCACCGATGTGTTGGCGGAGACGATGCCCTACTGCTCCTGGTCCTCCATGGGATCCGCTTCGGCGGATCTGAACAATGATGGTTTGCCAGACATGTTCAGCGCGGACATGGCGGCGACGTCTCACTTCAAGCAGAAAGTCAACATGGGAGACATGAGCAAGCATCGCTGGCTCATGGAGACGGGGTGGCCCCGTCAAGCCATGCGCAACATGCTCTACGTGAACACAGGGATTCATCGATTCAAGGAAACGGCTTACATGTCAGGTCTATCACAGTCCAACTGGACATGGGCGGTCAAGCTAGCCGATTTCGATTGCGATGGTCTGACAGATGTCTTTCTCACCAATGGCATGGCGCGCAATTTCTCAGATGCGGATATCCCCATGACGCCTGAGATGCTGGTGGGGCGCACAGAATTCGACGCCTACAAGGACACGCCTCCGATGCCGGAGAAGAATCTAGCGTTTCGCAATGAAGGTGGATTGAAGTTTGACGATGTTAGCAAAGCGTGGGGGCTGGACGATCTAGGCATGAGCTATGGCGCGGCGCAGGGTGACATGGACCGCGATGGCGATATCGATCTTGTCGTCCTCAATCTCGACGATGCCGTCCGCGTGTTTCGAAATGATCAAGACTCGGGGAATCGGATCGTGATCGAATGCAAGGGTGTGACAAGCAATCGTGCGGGATGGGGCGCTACCGTTAGGCTTGAAACTGAGGGTGTGAATCAGATGCGCTTTCTGCACCCGATCAGTGGTTTTCAAGGTTGCGACATGCCTGAGGCCCACTTCGGACTTGGCACCGCGAAGCGCGTGGATGTGCTGACGATAGATTGGCCGAGTGGTCGGCGGACGGTTCTTTCAGACATGGCAGCGGGCCAACGCTATGTCATTTCCGAGCCGGTGAATGAAGTGATGACGCCAGCGCTGGCTCAGGAGAAGACGCTCTTTGAGGAATCGTCCGAAACGTTAGGCCTCACACATCCTCATCAGGAGCGCCTCTTTGACGACTACGTCGCCCAGCCGCTTCTGCCGGGAAAACTCTCTCAACTGGGTGGCGGAGTGGCTTGGGGAGACTTTGATGGTGACGGGGATGATGATCTTTTCGCAGGGGGTGCCGCCGGAAGTTCTGGGGTGCTCTATCGGAATGATGGGCAGCGATTGGTTCGGCGGCCTGGTCCTTGGACCAAGGATCGCGAGTGTGAAGACATGGGAGTGCTCTGGTTTGATGCCGACGTGGATGGAGACCTTGATCTCTTTGTCGGGAGTGGTGGGGTAGAGCATCCGTTAGGCGATGCCGCGCTTCACGATCGCCTCTACTTGAATCAAGGCAAAGGAGTCTTTGCTAGAGCTGCCGAAGACTCCTTTCCTCAAGTGGGCTATTCTAGCTCTGCCGTCTCCGCAGCGGACATTGATCGTGATGGGGATCTCGATCTCTTCATCGGTTCTCGCTCGGTGCCAGGCAAGTATCCGGAGATTCCAGTGAGTCGGTTTTTGAGAAATGAAAGTGCTGCCGGAAAGGTGCGATTTGTGGAGGACACGATCCCTGAGCTTGCGAAAGTCGGCTTGGTCACAGGAGCGACCTGGTTGGACGCGAATGATGATGGTTGGATGGATCTTGCGGTGGTGACAGAATGGGGATCTCCTAGGATCTTCGTTTCCAAAGGAGGCGTGATGAGTGATCAATCCGAGGCCGCCGATCTCTCCAATCATGCGGGCTGGTGGAATGGCGTGGCCGCAGGCGATCTCGATGGCGATGGGGACTTCGATCTTGTCGCGACCAATGTGGGGCTCAATACAAAGTATGGTCAACCAAGCTTGAAGAAGCCGACGCTGCTCTACTATGGTGACATGGATGGGACGGGGGTGGCTCAGTTAGTCGAAGCCAAGCCAGGTGAGAATGGCCTCTTGCCGATTCGCGGGCGCAGTTGCAGCTCGAAGGCGATGCCGTTTCTGGAACAGAAATTTGCGAACTATCGGGCGTTTGCATCTGCCAGTCTCGAAGCGATCTACACGCCGAACACACTGGATAAGGCTCAAAGATTCGCGGCGACGGAGTTCCAGACGGGCGTGTTCATGAACGTTTCGACTAACGATCAGGTGCGTTTCGAGTATGCTCCCCTACCCTTCGAGGCGCAGGCGAGTCCTGGATTCGGAGTCTCGGTGTTCGATGCGGACGGTGACGGCAACTTGGATATCACCGTGGTAGGAAATTTATACTCACGAGAACCTGAGACCGGTTTGTGGCGCGGGAGCATGGGCCTGGTATTGAACGGGAATGGCAAAGGCGACTTCGCGGAGATGCCGTATGGCTACAGCGGCTTTGTCGTGCCAGGTGATGGCAAGAGTCTGACGAGGACGGATCTCAATGGCGACGGCGTGCCCGATCTGGTCGCTGGGCAGAACAATGATAGGCTTCTCGCTTTCCAGAACGACGCCTCGAGCAAGGCGTATGTTTCGGTGCGTTTGCAAGGAAAGGCGGGGAATTCATCGGCGATTGGATCGAAATTGACGCTCCACCTACAAGATGGGAGCAAGGCGACGGCCGTGGTTGATGGTGGCAGTGGTTACTTGTCTCAGTCTTCGGCGGAGGTCTTCTTCGGACTGGGGCTGAAGAAGCCGAAAGAGCTGACGATTCGTTGGCCTGACGGCAATGAGAGCCTACATGACGTGAAGACCGCTGGGCAACTCCGCCTTGCGCATCCATGAGGTCGGCCCAAGGTTGTAGAGTATGGTTAGACTTGTCTTTGGCTTCTTCTTGATCATGACTCTGGCATCAGCCGCAGCGCAGGAAACGGTGGTGCTCCTGCATGGGCTTGCGCGGACCTCGCGTTGCATGGGCAAGATGGAACGATCGCTTGAAGCGAAGGGTTACCGCGTTCTCAATATCAGCTATCCCTCACGGAAGTATCCGGCGGAAGCGTTGGCCCGGATTGTTCGCCAACAGATTGTCGATGCCAACGTGCTTGCTGAAGACGCTCCGTTGCACTTCGTGACGCATTCTTTAGGTGGCATCATCGTGCGCTATCTTCAGCAACACGATCCGTTGCCAAACGTGAAGCGCACCGTGATGCTAAGCCCGCCGAATCACGGAAGTGAAGTGGTGGATACGCTAGGACGCTTTCGACTCTTCAAGATGATCAATGGACCTGCGGGATCTCAGCTCGGAACGGGCGATGACGGATTCATCGCTCAGTTAGACTCACCAGACTTCGAAGTCGGCGTGATCACCGGTGATCGCAGCATCAATCTGATCCTTTCCCTATTCATCTCAGGGAAAGACGATGGCAAAGTCTCGGTCGAGAGCGCTCGATTGCCAGGCATGCGAGATTTCCGCGTGGTTCACACCGCGCATCCGTTCATCATGAAGAATCGCCAAGTCATCGCCGCAACGATACGGTTCCTTGAGCAGGGGCGGTTTGAGGAATAACGTCTCTTTCCGTCGTGCATTGGATTTCTAAGATCGCCCTACTATCATTGCATCTCGTGATCGCTTTGGCGTTGGCGCTGGTGCCGTTCTTGTTAGCCTATGCGGGCGAAACGACTGGGGGACGCTACATCGGGAAGGCCTTTCTTGGCCTAACCGTTCTCACAATGGCACCTTGGATGCTCGCGCGCCGGTCCACACGGCGATGGTTCAAGCCTGCCATGCTCGTGATTGGATTCTTGGTGGCTTTCTGCTTCTTCCGCGCATTTCAGCTGGCCCCTTCGAGCCCTGATCGTTCGGGACAGTTCACGGAGCGTTTCATCGGCGATGCGAAGTTCCGGCGCTTGGGATTGCCGAATCTTGTGCCAGAAGTGGATCAATTGAAGTTGGGGTCCTACTTGCTCTCTGTGACGGACCCTGTCCTGGATATAAAACAAGGCGAACGGGTGCGCCGTTTGTTCATGGACGTCTACGTTGAGATGAGAAGGCAGGCCGACTTTGTCGAAGGCGGGTCGGCGCTGGGAATATGCTATCGAGATATCTTTCTGTCAGATCGGACACCATTGCATTTTTACCAATACGCGCCTAAGACAAAGACCGACACGCCTCTTCCTGTGCTCGTCTGGTTGCACGGGAGTTTGGGGAACTTCAAAGGTTACTTGTGGGTGCTCAAGGATGTGGCGGATACCTTGGGCGTGGCCATCGTAGCTCCGACTTATGGCGTTGGAAATTGGGAGCGTGATGAGGATTCAAAGATTCTGAAGTCGGTCGTCGACTATTGTCAGTCAGAACCTGACCTTGATGGTGACCAACTTTATTTGGGTGGCATCTCGAATGGCGGGCGTGGTTGCATGCTAGGCTTAAAGAACATCAGAAACACGTTTCGTGGGCTTGCCTTGATCTCGCCGGTGTCGGCAACAGCCGTGATCGAGAGCCCAGGATTTGATGCTGCGGTCAACGGGGTGCCGATCCTCTTATTGCATGGCGAGACTGATCGCCGGATCTCTTTAGGGTACATCGTCGATGGCGTGGAATCGCTAAAAGCGATGGGAGCTAACGTTGAAGCCATTTACTATCCAAACGAGGACCATTTCCTGATGTTCTCACAGAGAAAAGAGATGGTCGCTCGGATCACCCAATGGTTCGAGAGAAGGCGCCATTCCTAGGCGTTTTCTGATTCATGAGGCGAATGGACTGAGTCTGGTCGCAATCTTGAGAGATAGATCGGCAACGAACAAGCCGATTGGGGGTCTTGTCTTTCTGTGTTGGACCCGCTGTGAGGCGGATGCATCGTGTGCGTTATGATGCCCACTCGTCTTCTTTGCGGATTCTCTGGACTCGTCTTCCTACTGTCTGGGCCGGCTCGCGCAGAGCTTGAAACTCGGGCCGAGGCCAGCGATTATTTGGCGACGAGTTCACATGCGGAAGCTGTCGCGTTCTGTCAGGAACTGGCCAGGGAAAGCGATCGCGTGATACTGACGTCCATGGGGATATCGGGAGAGAACCGCGATCTTCCACTGCTGATTCTAAGTCATGACGGAATCACGGAGCCGAACGATCGGCTCACGGTACTCTGCATGGGAAACATTCATGCTGGCGAAGTGTGTGGAAAAGAAGCGTTGCTGATGCTGGCTCGGGATCTTGCTAGAGCCGAGAAGCCGGGCCTTCTGGAACACGTGAATTTGCTCATCGCTCCCATCTACAATGCGGATGGGAATGAGAAGATGGCGCTCGACAACCGGCCAGGGCAGATCGGGCCGGAGCATGGGAGGGGAGAGCGTGAGAACTCGACGGGGCTGGATCTCAATCGAGACTATGTGAAAGCGGATGCGCCAGAGACCCAGGCCTTGCTCAAGCTGTTGCGAGATTGGGATCCTGACATCGTCATCGATACGCACACGACAAATGGTTCGCATCATCGCTATACCCTGACCTATGATGGGCCAAGACATCCGAACACGGATCCGCGTCTGGTGGATTACGTGCGGGAGAAGTTTCTTCCGAAAGTTGGTAAGAAACTGGTGGAACGTTCGGGCTACGAGTCGTTCTTCTACGGCAACTTTGAAGACGATCATCAGCGATGGGAAACTTATCCGGCGTTGCCTCGCTATGGCGCGCATTACTTAGGGTTGGGACAGCGGATCGGGATTCTATCAGAAGCTTATTCTTATGCGCCCTACAAGGATCGTGTGTTGGCCACGCGTGGCTTTGTCCATGAGTGCCTCACGTATGCTCACGAGCAACGCGAGAAGATTGCCAAGCTGCTGAAGAAATCTGAAAAGAGTGCAGGACGTGGGGAAGTGGTACTTCGACATCGATTGGCTCCTTTCGAAGAGAAACGTGTGGTGAAAGGGGTCGTCGAGAAAGACGGAAAGGCCTCGGATGAGGCGAAAGATTATCTCACAGATTACTGGGGTGACTCGCAACCGACGCTGGCAGTGGCCTTGCCCTATGCCTATGTGATTCCGGCAGGGCACGATGCGGTGGTGGCGCATTTGCAACGGCATGGGGTGAAAGTGCGCGAGCTGAGGGAGAATCTGAATCTCACCGTGACTCGCCAGCGGGCGGTATCGCAAGAAATCGCCGAGCAAGCATTTCAAGGGCACCGTCTGGTCACCGTGCACGCGGTGGGATTGAAATCCGAGGAGCGGCGAATCAGTGCGGGATCGAAAGTCGTTTACACGGATCAACGGTTGGGCAAATTGGCTGCCTTTCTGCTAGAACCGCAATCGGAAGATGGACTGACCACTTGGGGAATACTCCAGGCAGCGGATGATGGCTTGTATCCCGTGCTTCGTTTGGAGAAGAAGCAGGCGCTGTTGACTTGTGAGGCTCGGCCATTGGCAGAGGATCGCGAGATGAACCAGCAAGTGACCTTTGAGACCTTGCATGGTGATAAAAAAGTTAGTTTCGATGGCAGCGCCACGAGTGTGACTTGGTTGGATGATAGTGAATCGTTTCTCCAACGTCGTGATGGACATCTGTATCAAGTGAATGCCGCGACAGGCAAGGCCAAGCGATTCTTGTCCAAGAGAAAGCTCACAAAGTCACTGCGCGCGCTTCCTGCACTCACGGAAGAAGAGATCAAGAGCTACGCTGCTCGCCAATCGTGGACGATGGACAAACAGCGGACCGGTGGACTGTTGACCTATCATGAGGACCTCTATCATGTGCCTTTCGACGGGAGCCCTGCGTGCCGATTGACGTCGACACCCGGTGAAGAAGAGCTGGCCACGTTCAGTCCCGATGGGGCTTATGTGGCCTTTGTGCGCGAGGCGAATCTCTACGTCATCGATCTGGAAACACAAACGGAGCAGGCATTGACTCAAGATGGGAGTGATACAATCTCGAATGGGAAGGCGGCTTGGGTTTACTTTGAGGAATTGTATGGACGGAGTTGGAAAGCGTTCTGGTGGAGTCCGGATTCCAGGCATCTGGCGTTTCACCGCTTTGATAGTTCCCGATTGCCGATGTTCCACGCGTTGGATTCCCTGCCCTTGCATGGCGAGCTGAAGAGCATGCGACACCCCAAAGCGGGTGATCCCAATCCAGACGTTCAGTTAGGCATTGCTCACGTGGCGGGAGGCCATCCTGCTTGGGTGGATCTGTCAAATTACATGGCTGGAACTTACATTGTCAGTCATGTCAGCTGGCGGCCGGGAGGGAAGGAACTCTACTACTACGTCCAGGATCGAGCACAGACTTGGCTCGATTTCATCACGTGCTCTTCTTCGGGGCGCGACCCTGAGAAATGGTTTCGTGACACGACAAAGGCGTGGGTGGAGAGCCCTGGCGAGTCGCACTTCGTGAAGGGTGGTGTTGTCTTTGCGAGCGAACGGACAGGATGGCGTCACCTTTACAGATACACCAAGGAATCTTCCGAATGGCAGGCCATCACAGAGGGAAAGTGGGAGGTGCGTGACGTGCATGCCGTGGATGAAGATGCTGGCACAGCGACTTTCAGCGGCACGAAGGATTCCCACATCGCAGAGAATCTCTATCGAGTGACCTTGGACGGAAAGAAGCTGGAACGCCTAACCAAGTCGGAAGGGAGCCATCGCGCCAAATTATCGCCCGACGGGAAACTCTTTGTCGATGCTTGGAGTGATTTCGAAACGCCCACCCAGGTCAGGCTGTTTGATCCGGAAGGAGCGTTGGTCAGGACGTTAGACACGAATCCGGTTTACGCCTTGGAAGAATATGATTTGGCCGAGAGCGCCTTTCATCAGATCGCGACAGAAGATGGGTTTCTCATGGAGACTATCCTGACAAAGCCATTGTGTTTCGACGAGAGCAAGCCGTACCCTGCTTGGTTCCGCACCTACTCGGGGCCTCATGCACCCGTCGTAAAAAACACGTGGAATCGATCACGCATGACTGAGCAGATGCTCGCAGGGATGGGCTTGATCGTCTTCCGGATGGACCCGCGCAGTGCCAGCGGCAAAGGTGCGGAGTCCGCATGGACGGCCTACAAGCAGTTAGGCACCCAAGAAATGAAAGACATCGAAGAAGGAATCGCATGGCTCACAAAGCACCCATTCGTCGATCCGAAACGAATCGGCATGCATGGGCATAGCTACGGCGGCTACATGACGGCCTATTGCCTCACACATTCCAAACTCTTCGCCGCCGGGATCTCAGGGGCTCCCGTGACGGATTGGCGTTACTACGATAGCATTTACACCGAACGCTACATGGACACCCCGCAGGACAACCCAGACGGCTATGCCAGCACCTCCGTGGTCAAAGCCGCGAAGAACTTGCACGGCAAACTCCTCCTCCTCCATGGCATCATGGATGACAACGTGCATCTGCAGAACAGCACTCAGTTCATCAAAGCCCTTCAAGATGCGAACAAGGACTTCCAAGTGATGCTCTATCCCACCATGAAGCACGGGCTGCATGGCGATCACTATGATAGGCTGCTGGTGAATTTCATTCGAGAGAGCCTTGGGCTTTCTAAGTAAGATGTCAGTGGGCAAGAGAAGTTGCACGACACGGGCCCGCCTACTAACGAAATCACAATAATCGATCTCCTCAAGACTCTTGGCTGCCACCGCGTGCGTTGGGAAACGGCATCTGAGCCACAAGCCTTCGCTGCTGCCGATCAAGCAGGGATTCGATCACTACTTTGGCATCCCCTATAGCAATGACATGACGATCGATCCCGAGGCGGCTTTGTCGGATTCGATCAGGCGCTTCGCGTGCACGCGTGGCGATGTTAGAGAAACAGCCGGAGAATTGGGTGCCGCTGATGCGCGATGGAGCCCCTTTTGAGGTGGCGATGCGGCAACGGGATCCAGGCTGTTTTCAGATGACCCGTTGGCCACTCGCTATGAAAAGCATCGAGAAAATTCGCCATGCTAGCATGGCTCTAAGTGAAAACACCCACTATACTCCAATTATCCCACGACAAAGCGTGGCACGCCACAGAACTTACGGCTCTCCGTCAGATTCGCTGGGCCTGAATCAGCGAATCCCGAAGAAATCAGGATCAGTCAGAGTCGTCTTCGTTACTGATGATCAAGGGGTTATGGGCTCCGACTCGGCACAGCATCTCTCCGAAAACCATCGTCCAGACCTG
>JBLHHN010000196.1:0-11040 GCA_047616785.1 Verrucomicrobiales bacterium | reverse complement strand
GCTTTGAAGCGCCGCCGCGTTGTTTTCTTGCTTGGTTTCGTCATGTTTGGGTTGGGTTACGAGCGCCCCAACTATTCCTCTAAACTCAACCGGCAAAACTCCCATTTCATCTGAAGCAGAACACTCTGATTTGCGAGGGCTCCACTCTTTCTCACTACCATCAGGAGCTTTGACGATCTCCCAATGCATCACCCGATAAACAATCTCGTTCTTGGGACTGATGTAAACTCGAGAAGACTCCTCTAAGAAGGTCCCAAAGCTTTCCAGATCCACTTCTGGATCTCCTTCGATCAATGCCGCCCCCACCTTGCCAAGATCACCAAGACGCGATTGCAAGGCTCCAAGATCTCGATCCAAAGTTCCTTTGAGAATCTTGCGATTCATTGCCTGACGTTTGTCCTGATCGATCCACCGCACCTTCAGGCTCGAAGACACGCTATCCACCGTCACCGTCACCGTCGCGTCGCGGCCCTTGCTGTTGCACAAATTGATTTCCATAACCGTTCTTTCCTATCAAAGCTCAGACCTCCTGACGTAGCAAATCCGCTGATTGCGGCAGGAAACTGCTAGTAACACCGAATTTGGCCCACCTGTCGATAATCCTCATATAATCCCGTATTATCGAGAAATTCCATACCCTTATTCTGAAAATAAACAGCAATAACACCAATGATAGATCTGAATCGGCGGAACACCGCCTTGATTTATCGCTATGCTAACCTGTTAACAGTAAATGGACTACAATGCGCTTATGATAGTTCATGCGGTGCCTCAATCCTATGTCAAGAGGTCTGAAGTTAAATGAGTCCGAAGTCCATGAGAAAGACGTCGTCTTCATCGCCTCCCCCTTCACTTTCATCCGGCACCACAGCTCCGCTGTCTGCCAATCCTACCATACAAATCTCAGTCGGCTTGCCTAACGCCAACCAGAGGGTGTCATCAGGCCCCTGGAACAGGAACCCTTCGTCCGGTTCCAAGCCGCCACGATAGCTGAACGGGAATCGGAAGATCTTCCCCTTTTTCAAGACATCCACCAACTGAGCAGAGAAACCGTCAGGCGACTCTAGCACATAGACGGATCGAATATTATGGGAAAGATAGTCTTACAATGATGCCTTTTGAGAGAGCTCCACGGGAGCCTTGAAACTCGAAGGAGAGGAAGTGATCGGCGTGTTCTCCATGTCCACGGCCTGCAGTTCACTCTTATCGCACCACAGACCATCCGGGTTCATGTAGGCAAAGGTCGTTCCCCCACTACCTATAAGGGTCTGACCGTCCGCCGCTAAAGTCGCGAGGCTGCATTTCTGCTCATCCTCATCGATCACTTCTTTCTCGACGTAGCCGTAGAGCTTCGAACGCTCAATTTTGGACAAGTGGCAGGCGGATTCTTCGCCCTGAAACTGAAATACCAATAGAGTTTCCATGATTCTGATAGTGTAAAACACGTAAGCGGACCAACAAGGAGAATCGCGCGAAAAGAAAGCGAGATTGACACCTCGTCGGACACTGAGCACTAAAAAGACATGTCTCAACAACTCTTACGTGACCCATTCTACGGACAGATCGTGGCCTCCATCGCAGTAGCCACGGCACTGACGGATCGTCAGGCGAAGGAAGCGGGCATGCAGTTCACTGATTCCCAGGTCAAAGCCGTTTTCCATCGTGTCGTCCTGATGCTGGAAGGAAAGCCGCCGAAACAGAAAGAACTCACGTCAGAAAAAGAACGGCTCCAGGCAGCCCTCTACATGGACCTCTTGGCCCTCCGGCCGACCATTGTGATCACCAACCGCGAGACCGGCGACAAAGGGCCATTACCTGTCAACATGTACCTCAAGGCCGTTCGTGCTGCGAAGGAGCTCATCGAACAACGGAAAACCGGCGAGATCGGTGAACGCGGCTACTTGGAGTATGCCAAGGCCACTCTAGATCGCATGGAAGCAAGCGCACCCAAGGTCGAAGAGTCGAAGGAAGCGCCGACCGAAGACGAAGATAGAGGATGAGCCACCCTTAACGCACAAACGGCGGCGAGAATGAATCTCGCCGCCGTTCGCTTGTTAAAAATGTAAGGATCGTTGACTAGCGAGAGTATAGCTCAACAATGAGCTGCTCGTTCACCAACGGATCGATTTCCTCGCGAGTCGGTTCGCGCATGACTTTACCAACCATCTTATCACGATCCATCATCAACCATTCAGGGGTCACTGCTGCTTGAGTGAGGTCGATTGCGCGAAGGCCTAGCTGCTGAGACTTTGGATTCTCTTTCACCGTGATCGTCTCACCAGGACTGCAAGAATAGGAAGAAATGTCTACCCGACGCCCATTCACAAGAACGTGGCCGTGGCCGACAAACTGGCGAGCTGCGCAACGCGTGTTCGCAAGGCCTAAACGATAAACCACATTGTCGAGACGAAGCTCGAGAAGCTGAAGAAGGATCTCACCAGTGACACCACGCCGACGACTAGCCTCGGCGAAGTAACGACGGAACTGCTTCTCCAGAACGCCGTACTGGAAACGAAGCTTCTGCTTCTCACCAAGTGCGACGGCGTATTCTGATTTCTTCCGACGTCCAGCACGTAAACCGTGCTGACCAGGAGGATAATTGCGTTTTTCGAGGGAGCGGGAGGTGCCAAAGATGGGCACCCCGAAACGACGACTGATCTTCTGCTTGGGGCCTATATAACGTGCCATGATTTCTTAGAAAATATGCTTAACAATACCAAGGATTAAACGCGACGAGCCTTGGGTGGACGGCAGCCATTGTGAGGAATGGGGGTCACGTCTTTGATGACAGTGACTTCGATGCCGAGATTCTGAACGGCACGAGCGGCAGCCTCACGACCGGAACCAGGACCTTTGACGCGCACCTCAGCCTCTTTCAAACCATGAGACATGGCCTGACGACAGGCATCTTGAGCAACCAACTGGGAAGCATATGCGGTGCTCTTACGTGAGCCACGGAAGCCCATCTTACCAGAACTTGACCAGCCCAGCACATTGCCCTGGCGATCGGTGACGGAAACGATGGTATTATTGAAAGTAGCCGAAACATGGACGATGCCCGCAGTGACATTCTTACTACCTTTAGCCTTAACAATCTTGACGGCCTCGGCCTCTTTCGGATCGATCTCAGCAAAGATGTCCTTCTTCTTTGGAGGCCCTTTACTAGCATCACCTGCAGCAGGATTACCAGGAGCACCAGGCTTTTCACCGTCTGCCGCAGGAGCACCAGGCTTTTCACCGTCTGCCGCAGGAGCACCAGGCTTTTCACTGTCTGCCGCAGGAGCACCAGGCTTTTCACTGTCTGCCGCAGGAGCACCAGGCTTTTCACTGTCTGCCGCAGGAGCATCGCTTTCAGGAGCGGGCGCTTCGCTTGGAGCGGCTTCTGCTTCTGCTTCTGCCGCTTTCGGCTGTTCAGCCGGGGCCGCCGCCTCGGGAGTGGTGGTTTCCGTCGCTGGAGCAGTTTCCTTTGCAGGAGGCGTGCTCTCGGCGTCGGCCGGAGGTGTTTCGTTTTCGTCTGCCATTATATGAGAATGATAAGGTCGCGGGAGTCAGTTAGTCGCACTATTAGACTTTGCCCTTCTTTGCGTTCGGATTACGTGAGACACCGACGGTACGTTTCCCACCACGGCGTGTGCGCCCGTTAGTCTTCGTCCGCTGACCACGGGTAGGCAATCCTTTGCGATGCATGACGCCACGGTAGCAATTCACTTGCTGGAGACGCTTCAAGTTTGCCTGCAAGTCTCGGCGTAGATCACCTTCAATGACAATACCCTCAGACCCAATAACGTGAGTCAACTTCGTCAACTGCTCATCTGTCAATTGCCCCGTGCGGATATTGGGATCAATGCCGGCTTGATCTAAGATCCGGCGACTGGTCACCCAACCGATGCCATAAATATAGGGAAGAGAAGCTTCGATGCGCTTCTCGTTGGGAATGTCGACGCCAAGTAGTCTAGCCATATACAGTATTGATAAATCTGGTCTTAATAAATGAGCCGTGCAGGGTTGAATGAGGGCAAAGAAAGATCGTTCCCGACTGCCCTCAGGAGCACGCGGACGGAATTCGTATCATAGTTTTCCCCTCTGGCAAGATGTGAATTGGCTGTTTTCCCAGGATTTCTCCGGGAAACCGGCAGGAAGCCTATTCTCCATATTCACAGTTTCTCCTGCGGTTTTTCAGGCCCATCAGAGAGAAGAATACGCTCAAGAAGCTGCCTCCACCACGTCCATTTCGACCAGTTTATGCCCTGCGAGCCGCTCCATCACGATGCAAGCGACCTGATCGCCCGTCACATTGACCGCCGTGCGGCACATATCGAGGATCCTATCCACCCCAAGAATGAGCGCCACGCCACTCGCGGGCACGCCATTTGACTCCAGAATCCCCGCGAGCACCACGATCCCCACGCCGGGGGTGCCCGGGGTGCCAATCGATGCTAGCACTGCCGTGACGAGAATCACCGAGACTGACGCTGCGGTCACCGGAACGCCAAAGACCTGCATGAGAAAGATGGCTGCGACTGCCTGGTAGAGCGCCGTGCCATCCATGTTGATCGTCGCTCCAAGAGGGATGGTGAATCGAGAGATGGCGCGATTAATCCCCAATTTGTTTTCAGCGGTGTCGAGGCTCCTCGGCATGACGGCAGCAGAAGATGAGGTGGAAAAGGCCAACAATTGAAGCTCCCAAATCTGCCCGAAAAACTTCAGCGGCGAGCGCTTTCCAACCACCGCGATAATAATGGAATAGAACACGAGCAGACCAAGCAATCCGAGAAGGACCGCGGCGACGTATTTTATCAGACTACCCAAGGCTTCCAGGCCCACTTGGGCGGTGATGTCGGCCATCAATCCAAACACCCCGATAGGGGCCAACTTCATGGCCCACCGGACCACAGTCATACAGACTTCGAGACCGAAGTTCCCCCACCCTACCAATTGATTCGCTCGACCTCGCACTTCGGTCGACTCGGCTTCACGAAGCACGAGCACGATGATACCAAAGATTGCAGCGAAGATGACAATGTCTAGCATTGCGCCCCCTGACAATGAGCCGAAGAGGTTTCCTGGGATCATCTGCCGAATGTTATCCCTTAATCCGATTTCTTTCTGTTCAACGACCACCGCAGGCGCATCTGCCATGCCCTTTTCCTTGAATCCGTCCGGCATCCCCTCGCCTGGCTGTATGAGGATTGCGATCCCGCTCCCAATGGTCACCGAGACCAGCGTGGTGCAAAGAAAGTAAACGAGAATCCCCAACCCGACTTTTTTCACTGTGGCAATGTCATCATTTCCCGCGATGCCGATGAAGACGGCGATGAAGACCAACGGCACCACAATCGATTTGATGAGTCCGAGAAAGAGATCGCCAAAGATGGCCAAGAGACTCGCGAGTGGTTTGCCATTGGCCCCTTTCACATCATCCAAGCCCGATCGCACAGCTCCTATCACTTCTTTATCTTCGACCGGGATAATATCTAACCATGCAGTCAATCCTTTGCGCGTGAGTTTTCCGCCAGCCGTTCCCCCGGTGGCCTTGGCGCCCTCTTCGATCTGTTTATGGATGCTATCCGCCTTGTCTAGATCTACTCCGACAAGCTTGTTTGAGCTGTCCCAAAGCTTGAGTTCCCCTCGATCGAGAACGCCGCTTCCATCCGCATCCACGACCGCGGCAGCACGCGTCTCCGTGATCCAGGTATTCCATTCCGTTGAAGTGATCTTCCCATCATCACCTGCGACCTTATCAAGGAGCGCCGCATCCATGCCATCGATCTTAAGCAGGGCGGTCCGCAGCAGCCGCGGATCATCCTGATCCAATGGCGCGTCTTGCTGATGGAGGATAAGACCAAGGAGAATCCCTAGGACCATGCAGACCAGGATTCTCGCCGCCAATGGCACGTTGCCCCACTTTCGAAACAGACTCTTCATAAGGTGGCAACTTGCTGACTTCTCCGCCTCCTGGCAAGGCTCGCTAAAACTATAATCACATCTAGAAATTGTAATCGCAATCTGATTGAATAATTCGAGAATACAGTTGTCTCAACAACCAAACCACACAAACATGAGTGAAGAATCCATCCCACCGAACGACTCACAGGAGTCGACGGATCAAACCAAACGCACTTCTGCAGCTTCTTGCGGGACCAAATGGCGCAACTATTTATCCGAAGCTTTTTCAGAAGGCGGAAAAGCAGGTACAAACGCCGCTGGCAGCTCCGCTAATAAGCTATTCGAAGTTATGGAGAAAGGAATCCACGATGCCGCTTACGGTCTCGCTTATGGAGTCGCCTTCGGAACGACCATGGCCAAAGATTCGATCGTCAAACCAGCGCGTACGGGAGCCGAGGCCGGCACCGAAGCTGGCCGTGAGGCAGCAAGAGCTGAAGCTACAGACGACGATCCAGAAGCCGTTCCTTCTTAGATAGAACAAATTTCCAGGTTGGGTGCTGGAGAAAAACCCCGTTTCTGAGCCTCACGGCTCGGGAGCGGGTGTTCTTGTTTCAGGGGATCAGCTTCTGGTTAGTGCACCTTGAAGCCCGCCATTCCATGCAGTGGTTCGATGTCTTCAATCTCCTCCTCCTCAATGTTGTCGCTGAAGCGTCCCTCTCGGACCGCTTTGAGGAAATCGTCCACCTCATCGTCATCCCCAGTCACCTTGACTCGGATCGCGCCATCGGAACAGTTTTGAACTTCTCCTTTGACGTCATAATGCATCGCTTCGTGAGCGATGGCGTACCGGAAGCCAACAGCTTGGACCTCCCCATAGTAAAGTATTTGTTTCGTCGACATGTCATAAGTGGGTTAACCGGTTAAGGTTGCAGATTTCACCCGCTGAAGACAAGCCTCGAAATTCCGCTCATTTCAGATCCGTAAGAAGAGACGCCGCCGATACATCCAATAAAGGATCAACCAGAACACTGCGAGGACGGCGAGCCCCTCCACAAGCGGCACCAAGCCGGTTCCACACATCTGAAAGATCTTCTGCCCCAAATGGGTCTTGAAGGCCTCAACCGTGAAATGATGAATCAAATGCGCCAAACAATAGGCCGCGATGGAATTCATACCAATCACGATCAAGGGAAACGCCCATCGCTTCAGGCCTCGCCAGTCCATGATCGCATAGAAGGCTGCCAGGATGAGGAAACAGCATCCCCCACTGAATAAGACCCAACTCGGTGTCCAGATACGTTTCACAATCGGGCAAAGTCCAGTCACGTGCACCAAGCCTCCAACCGCCAAACCTAACATACCTGCTATTAGAAACCGCTTGATACGAGCCACGTGATCAAGATCTGCTTTGATCCAACCGCCAGCAATAGCCCCTAACACCATGGTGCCTAACGTCGGGATGAAACTGAGGGTGAGGTAGCCGCCACCGTTGACAACGTATGCCTCCGATCTTGGGAAGAGATTGAGAAACCAGCGATCAAACGCTGTGCCCACGTTGAGATGCTTGTTCCAATGCGCCGCGAACCCTTGGGCGTGATGCGGCCAATCCGCCGACGCGCCGATCGCCGCATAGTCAAAGCCTTCACCTGGCAGTGGGTAAAACGCCCAAGCCCCCCAGTAACTGACCAGTATCACGCCCAGAGCGATGATCTGAGTCCGGACCGTCTGAAATCCTAGCAGAAACAAGATGGGATAGCCCAAGCCAATCTGTGAGAGCGTGTCCTCGAAAGTCCAATTCGTCTGCTCAGCGCCGACGGAACGCAGAAACACGCCTAACAGAATCAAGATCAAGGCTCTCCAAACGGCATGCCCGAACAGAATCCCTTGGCATTGTCCCTTCGCCATGCGACTGGCAATAGAGAAAGGCAAAGCCACTCCCACCAGAAAAGAGAAGGAAGGCTGAATCAGATCATGTAAGGAACATCCCACCCAAGGCACATGCGATTGATGATAGGAGAGCAGTTTCCAGAACCCACTCTCCGGAAAAGCTTCCGCCACTTTCCTGAGATGAATGACCTCGGCCATCATCAAGAGCATGACAAAACCTCGATAGCCATCAATCGAAGCGATGCGCTGGGGAAGAGACTTTTCGATATTCACAGGGTGTTACTAGCAGCTTGGAGCCCCAAACGTCGATGCTAATTCCAGTCGCTCCAACGAGGACAAGACGAAGGTTTACATCGCGCCAAGCATCGGCAAGGGTCCACCCCCGATCATGACTGAGCCAATTTCCCCTACAAATAGTGAAGCCGCAAGCCACCTGGGTGAAGCCGCAAGCCACCTGGTGGCGATCGTAGGTCGCCCCAATGTCGGGAAATCTGCCATCTTCAATCGCCTGGCAGGACGCCGGATCGCCATCGTGCATGATCAACCAGGTGTCACTCGAGACCGCATCACCGCACCGGCCAAGACCAGTGGCGAGCTTCCTTTCTCCATCATCGACACCGGCGGCATCGGCGCTGCCTTGGACGATGGGTTCACCGAACAAGTCGCTGCCGAGGTCGATATCGCCATCACCATGGCCGACCTCATCCTCTTCGTCGTCGATGGGAAGGAAGGGATCACGCACATTGATGAGATACTGGCCAAGCAGCTGCGCAAGGCGGCTCACCCCGTCATCCTGCTTGTCAATAAGGTCGATCATGACAAACATGACGGGAAGGAAATGGAGTTCACCTCATTAGGGTTCGAACACCTGCAAGCGACCAGCGCCGAGCATGGACGCGGCTTCGATGAATTGGAAAGACGTATCGATGGCGTGCTAGCCACCTTGCCGCCGGCCACCCATCTATTTGTCCGCCCCTCGAAGGATCCTATCAAAGTGGCAATCGTCGGGCGACCCAATGTCGGGAAAAGCTCTCTCATCAATGCCATCCTTGGTGAGAATCGCACCATTGTCAGTGACGTCGCTGGGACGACCCGCGATGCCGTGGACGTGCCTTTCGAACTCGGTGGCAAGGACTACAATCTCATCGACACTGCAGGCATCCGGCAGCGCACCAAGCGAGACAGTTCCGTGGAAGTCTTCAGCGTCATGCGCTCTGAACGCAGCATCCGGCGCGCTGATATCTGCGCCCTGGTCGTCGATAGTGCCAATGGCGTCACCGCGCAAGATCGTCGCATTGCTAGGACCATCATGGAAGAGAAGAAGCCCTGCGTGATTCTCTCGAACAAGTACGATCTCTACCACCCCGATGGTCGACGCCAAGAGCGCTTGGAGCAACTAACCGAAGAAATCCGACGCGAACTCTTCTTTCTCGACTACGCGCCACTGGTCGCGCTCTCTGCGCTCAAAGGGCAACACGTGAACCGGCTCTTTCATGTGATTCAGCAAGTGCAAGAAGCCGCCGCACGTCCAGTCAGCACCGGCACACTTAACCGTTTGTTAGAGCAAGCCTTGGCCAAGAATCCGCCACCCATGCGCAAGATGCGTCGGCTGAAGATTCTTTACGCCAGTGCCTTGAAGTCGGACAGCCCAGGCCCTATTCCTGTGCCGCACTACGTCTTTTTTATCAACAACAGCAGCCTCATGAGCGACGACTACGCTCGCTACTTGGAGAATCAGCTGCGCAAAGAGAACTCTTACGAAGGTCTCCCCATCAAGATCCAGCTGCGCGCACGGCCACCGCGCAAGGACAGGAAATTAGGATCTAACTAAGTTAGACCCCGCTATCGGATTGGCGCCTACTATTCCACTGCTAACTTAGCTTACAAGTTGGTGTACTTCCGAGCACCAAACCCGGTGAATACGAAGGCGTTACCGACCTGCGGCAACATCGTAAATTCTTTGCCAGCAATGGCTTATACCTTAAATGTGCTGCTTGGCATGAATTCAGCTTCCTTGACGTCGGCCGTGAAACCAACTCCTCACGGCAACTATGCTCAAGGAGATCATGTTAGACATCAGATCCATTCGAATTTCCGCCTTCTCGCTATCTTGTGGGATCTTTGGGATGACCCTGCTAGGCCTCTCATCAGCCAGCGATCATTGCCTCCTCACGGACTCAACGAGAGACCAGGAAACACTGGGAGGCGCTTTGGGGAAGCGCCTCCCATGCGAATTTGAGGAACAGAGTGGTCTCCCCATCAGCTGCTGAGACTTGGTGGAAAACTCACCCGGAGTATTTGTAGCATTGGTTCAGAAGCTTCAAGGCCATATTCCTATCACTGCCCTTGTCAACGATGTAGAAGAATACCATCAAGCTAAGGGTTTGTTGAAGGATAATGCCCTCCCACTTCAAAGTGTAACGTTTCTAGAAGTTGAGCGCAACACCATGTGGGTCCGAGACTACGGCCCCATGATTCTAGAGACAGACTCTGGATCTCCTCTCTTGCTCGATGCAAAATACTCAAAAGATCGCGCCGAAGATGATCGTGTGCCAGCAACCTTAGCAGAGTCGCTAAACCTTACACGAGTGACAGTGCCCTATGTGATTGAAGGTGGCAATCTACTAACGAATGGAAACCGGTTGGCGATCATGACAAGTCTAATCAGTGACGAGTCAATCCATTCTCAGGAAGATCATGAGAGGTATCTCAATATATTTACAGAATTCTACGGCATGAAGGAGGTAGTCGTTTTAGAATCCTTGTTAGGAGAACCAACGGGACATGTGGATATGTTCGCCACTTTCACTTCGACTGACACCGTAATCGTAGGCAGCTATCCGATCGAGGAGGACGCCGAGAACGCGGCCATTCTCGACCGAAACACTGCTCGGCTCGCAGAAGTGAAGACCGATAATGGACCTCTGAATGTCATTCGAATCCCTATGCCGACGCACAAAGATGGTATCTGGAGGACCTACACAAACGTCATCTACGCAAACGGATTATTACTAGTGCCGACCTATCCTTTGGTTGACGTCGAAGCACAGATGCAGGCATTATCCATATTCAAAGAGGCTCTACCTGGATGGCAGATCGAGGGTATTGATGCAAGTCAGGTGATCGAATCGAACGGTGCCTTGCACTGCTGTTCCGAGGCGTTTATGACCGTGGAGATATAGCTAATGTGTGACGTGTGAGTTTCGTTCTGTTCCGTGGTGAGTTTCATTCCTTGCCGTGGGGATTCTTCGGATGAGTTTTCTTAGG
>JBLHHN010000195.1:0-11085 GCA_047616785.1 Verrucomicrobiales bacterium | reverse complement strand
TAAAAGGCCTCGTAAAGAAGGCGGGTGCTGCCGGTATTTCCGCTCGCCAGATCGCTAAGGAGACGGACTTCCCCTACGTTTCAGTGCTCAATATTCTGAACACACCTGCAGACTTCAAGAAGCAGGGAGAGAAGCGTGATCGTCGTTATTTCCTCAAGTAAGCTCTAGCTTACTGAGATAACATTTTTCCAAATAGCCCCATCTCTTGTCTGAGGTGGGGCTTTTTCGTGTGGTCATGGCATGGCGATCATTGCAAAAGTCAGAAGTGCCAGTGCGATGCCATCGCGTCGATTGAAAGTATCTTGTGAAGGTTTCATCCACATATAATTTAGGATGGCTCCTGTGGGACAACCATAATGGCAATAGGCCATTGGAACGAAGAACGAAGCGATCAGGCCGAACGCGGCGATGACCAAGGCGGAGATTCCCACCACAGGGAACAGATAGGCGTCGAATGCTTCCATAGAAGCGAGATTGAAGTTCCAAGATCGCAGCGTGGCCAGAATGGTGACGATGATGAGAACTAGGGGAATGATCCGCATCAGCCGGTCAAGCTTCCTCGGCAAAGCGCGTTTCCAAGGAGAAATGCGGCCAAGCAATTGTTGCGCGGCCCCGTGTGGGCAGAGCTGATGGCAATAAACTTGTTTTCCCGCAAAGAGAGGGACGAGGAATGCTGCTGCTGTCAGAAAGACGAGTCCGGGTGCCATTTCCCATGGGATGCCGTTTGACGCCCAACCCGCAAACAATGCTTGTGACAGAAGATGTCCATTGAAGAATCCGAGATAGCCAATGAGGGCGACTTGAAAAACAATGCGGGCACCGCGCAGTCCTCGCAAGCGGGTCATGGACATGAGGATTCCCAATAGAGTGATACCGATGGTGCCGAGGTCCGCAGTGGATAGGCGACTCCACCAAGCTGGAGTTGGCGGATTGGATTGCGAGGTCTGTTGGAGACCTTTGGCCATCGAAATCATGCCTTCCACCATGGTCATGCTCGTCATCGTAGCCCCGGAAACGCCTTCCACTTCCGCATCGTAGATATCGAGTGTGGCCATTTCCTCTAAGGTTTTCCCATTGAAAAGCGTGAGGAAATACTCATCCGATCTAACGGTTTTTGTGTATCTCGGTGTCTCAAAGGTGTCGTGTATATCGATGCCCGTGATCTTCTTATCGAGGTCTAGTGCGATGAGTGTATCCGTGGGGCCTTGGTAGCCTAGAATGTTATCCGCGTAGGGTGACGTGTGTGCCAGATAGCCTAACAAGTTATCTTGAGCATCAAGAATGCGAGTTGAATCAAGATGCTGCGCTTTGGGGAAGAACGTCTTGGCTTCGGACAATTCAAGAGGTCGAGGGAAACGTAAGCTTGGCGAGGTCCCTCCAGTGCGACGGATGACGCTTTCAATCATGGCCCGGCTGGTCAGCGTCGCACCGGAGACGCCGTCGATGCCACTCAGGTCCTTCAGGGAATCCCAAGGTTTTCCGTGGAGAGAGGTCATGAATAAGTCATCTCTGACGATGTGGTCGACATGATCATGAGTGTCTCCACTGGCAAGGACCTCCATGTGATTCACTTTTCCTTCAGGATCGAAAGTAATAAGGAGATTGCTAGCACCTGAATAGCCAATGATGTCATCGCTTTGTGGCGATGTTTGAATGACATAGCCGAGCGGTTTATTCTCGAAATCTAGAATGGTCTGCCAGCTCTCTTGCGATGAGAGATCTGATAGAGCGGTGGCCTTGGGGAAGTGAGATTGAATGTGTTCAAGAGAGAGACCCGCCTCTTGAGCCGCGAGCGCTCTGCGCGTGTTGGATGCCGCTTGGTGAAAACAATCTAAGATCGCCGCGAGGAGCGTCGCTCGGAAGCACGCCAATCCCCAGCGCCGCAGTCGTCGATTCTTCTGCTGGCTTCGGATCAAGGCGTCACTACCGGCAGGAACTGCACCGCATCCGCGTGGGCGATCCCGCCAGCGTCTTTGGTGCCAATCACCACAGTGACGGGACCCGCGGGAACATCAAAGATCCCCAGGGAGCGCAAGCCATTCTCATTTGCCGCAGGTTGGGTCATGTCGATGGTCACCACTTGGCCTTGGATCGCGATGGGTACTCGCGTCCCGCGATTCTCGTGTGGTTGATACACGACACGGATATCAAGCTTCAGAGGTGTCTGCGTTTCGTAAACGAAGGTCATGGTCGCTTCGGAATCGGCAGCGGCGTAGCGATACCCATAGCTTACGTAAGGCTTGAGGCCTTGCCCTTTTGTCCATTTGCCCTCGGCCGTCGCTTCCTGGTCATCAATAACCACGCCTTCGAAATCGGTGGGTTTCAAACCGTTCATGGGGCCGTGAGAGCCGGCCTCTTCCATCGCGTCTTCGGGAATGATGAAGGTGTCATTCACCGTCTTGCGATGCGCTTTCCCTGGCAATTGAAGCATCTGTAAGAGTTCATCGAGGTATCGATCATGCACTTCGCGCGGGTCGCATTTGCGCTTGGCACAGATCGCGGCCGCCTTGCCCACGACTTCGCCCATCATTCCACAAGTCTTCATCACCCGTACTGTGCCGAGCGCTTCGTGGGTCACACTGATCGTGCGCCCTGCCATGAAGAGATTCGGAATGTTGCGCGAATAGAAACAACGATAGGGCACGGGATAGCCGTAGTCACGATCGATTCGTCGGTCGTGCACCGCGATCGAGATGAAAGGATTGTCCGGAAACTTCTTGGCATACTGTTTCTTCGGGTAGTGCAAATCAATCGACCATGTGCTAGGCACGCAGCCATCGGGAAAGTCATGTTTCTCCAACACATGCTCTTGACTGAGAATGATGTCGCCTAACAAACGGCGTGATTCGCGAGGGCCACCGATGTAGGCCATCCAGGTCAGCTTCGCATTTGGATGGTCCGCCGCCCCGTCACGATTCTTCATCGCATTGAAGGCTCCATAGACAGCGCGCAGATTCCAATCACGGATTCCTTCTGCATCATTGAGAGGGTCCTTGTCGAAGCCACTCTCCCAGAACCACTGGCCATGAAATTCAACTGGGTAAGGAAAGTCTGCCATTTCCAAATCAAGCGCCCACGGCGTCTCGGGAAACGTGGTCGGTGCCTCAGCATTGTCCCAACGCCACATGTTGCTCATGCCCATCCGTCCCTTTGGCTCCATGACGGTGTCCGCTCCAGCCAAGGCTCCGATCGTCCCATGGCCTGTGCAATCGACGAACCATTGCCCTTCGAAACGTCGTTCCGCGCTGGTGCGCGTGTCAAAGGCTTCCACCGCCGTGATCCGGCCATTGTCCATCAAGACGCGATGCGCATGGTGATTCAGATAGAGATCGATGTTCTCTTCAGCTTTCACCAGGGTCTCTTTCTCGGCATCGCCAAACTCTTCATAGAGTCCTGGAGATTTCGTCGCTTTGTCAGCGAACTCCTCAATGATCTCGCCCACTCGAGGAAACTTGCCCCGACGAATGTGGCCCATGGCCCACACGCGGACTTCGCTGCTACCATTCCCACCAAGCACGGCTCGATTCTGAATCAATGCCACTTTGCAACCCGCGCGTGCCGCTGAAAGCGCCGACCCCATGCCGGAATAGCCGCCGCCAACCACCACAAGATCATACGGCCCCATGGAAACAGGATCCTCTGGCAAGCCAAGCCGTTCTTTGCGCCATGCGCGCAGCTCCTTGGGCTCATTGGGAGGAACTTCGTTTGGATCCGTGGTGAAATACACCGCGTCACAGCGGCCATCGAACCCCGTGAGATCGTGCAGCGTTAGGGTGGCGGAAGTCTCTGTCACGGTCACGCGGCCACCTTTGTGCCAGAACCAATCCTTGCTCACCGTGCCGAACGTTTCTTCCAGTGCCGTGCCATTGACCTTCAGGTGAAACTTGCCAGGCTGGCCTTCAGCATCCCAACGAGCCACCCAGTCCTTCGTCCTAACGAAGACCTCGTAGTCTCCCTCTTTGGGAAATGTCACGGTGGTCATGGCGTCCTTGACCGGATTTCCCAAACCGTGCGCCAGCAAGTAGGGCGAGCCCATTTCATCAATGAATTGGGTGTCCAACTGCCAACGACCTCGATCATCAAAACTTTCCGCCTCGACCAGGAGATGCTCTGCTTGCAAACTGGCGGCCCATGCCAAGAGAAGGAATACCACGCGTTTCATGGGACTGATTTAGCGATGCTCAGCCCCTGGGTCAATCCAAGCGATCAGGGTTTGACGGCATCAAGGACCATTTCTACAAGTTCGCCATGGCGAACCTCCCTAAAGTCTTGATTCTCTGCACTGGAAATTCCTGCCGCAGCCACATGGCTGAAGGTATTCTTCGCGAGGCCGCTCAGGATCTTTTTGAAGTCTGCAGCGCCGGTTCAGACCCTGCCGGATATGTGCACCCGCTAGCGACTCAAGTCTTAGAGGAGATCGGGATCGATATCTCCAGCCATGCCTCCAAGCATCTCAACGAATTCGTCAATCAAGACGTCGCTACCGTCATCACCGTCTGTTGTCATGCCGATCAAGCCTGCCCGACCTTTCCCGGACAAGAGCGCCGCTATTGCTGGCGATTCGAAGACCCTGCCAAAGTGACCGGGACCGACAAGGAAATTCTCGCTGCCTTCCGCCAGATCCGCGATCAGATCAAATTGACCTTCGAAGCCTATGCCGCGGGTTATCGCGAAGCGGTGTCTTAGTTTCCATTGTGAAGGCTGTTAATACAGCTCGTCGACGGATGGGCCATATTTCTTAGATTGATCCGGGCCCTAGTTGGTGATTCTATTCCTCCATATGAAGCCTCTTTGTCTCCTCGCTCTTTGTCATGTCCTTGTCTCGCCGCTTCTTTCTGCGGCGGACGAGGCGGCTTCTGATTTTTCCAAGATGAAAGTGGAGGAGATCTTTGGGCAGTTCTGCTCGGCCTGTCACGGGGCCAAGTTTGAAGGAGGGCAGGGTGGATCACTCATCGATGGCGAATGGAAACATGGGAGCACCGATGAGGATCTCTTTCGTTCGATCGCCAAGGGCAATCTTGAACTTGGGATGACGCCTTGGGAAGGGGTGCTGACCAAAGATCAGATTCGCGCGATGGTCATCTTCATCCGGGAGAAGGAGAAAGAAGCGAAAGTGAAAGGAATCACGTTCCCCGTGCCGGAGCCTGGTAAGATCACCAAGACGCAGCATGAAAACTACGTTTTCGAAATTGTGGTGGAAAAGGGCTTGGAGAATCCCTGGGCGATGGCGTTTCTGCCAGATGGACGAAAGTTAGTCACTGAGAAAGCAGGGCAGTTGCGGATGATCGATGCGGAAGGCAAGCTTCATTCGGATCCGATCAAGGACACTCCCAAGGTGATTGTCCATGGTCAGGGTGGTTTGTTAGAAGTAGCGACGCATCCTGACTACGCAGAGAATGGCTGGATCTATCTTGGCTTTGCCGATGGTTGGATAGAAGAGATTGAAGGTCAGAAGAAGCCGAAGGTGCACGCGTTGACGGCGGTGGTGCGTGGTCGGATCAAAGATCATGCCTGGGTGGATCAGGAATGGATCTTCAAGGCTGACAAAGCGCATTACACCAGCTCTGGAGCTCATTTCGGAACTCGGTTTGTGTTTGATCAAGGCTATCTCTACTTCATCATTGGCGAGCGTGGCGGGCTCATGATCGCGCAGGATCTTTCGAATCCGGCGGGGAAGATCTTCCGGCTTCATGACGATGGTCGGGTTCCCAAAGACAATCCGTTTGTCGATCAAGAAGGGGCGCTTCCTGCCATTTGGTCCTATGGGCATCGCAATCCGCAGGGGCTGGACATGGATCCGAGGGATGGCCGTCTCTATGATACGGAACATGGCCCTCGTGGCGGTGATGAATGCAATGTGATCTTGCGAGGCCGGAATTACGGATGGCCGGTCATCACGTATGGGATGAACTACAATGGCACGCCAATGACGTCAGAGACGCATCGCAAGGACATGGAGCAGCCAGTGACTTATTGGGTGCCATCAATCGCCACCTGTGGTCTCAGTTTCTATCGAGGGGATAAGTTTCCTCACTGGAAGAACGATCTCTTCGTCGGCGCGCTGAAGCAGAAAGAAGTGCGTCGTTTGCGTCTCATCGATCAAGAGGTCGTGGAAGAAGAGATCATTCTCAAAGACTACGGCCGGGTCCGCGATGTCACCGATGCCGCTGATGGCTATCTTTACATCATTCTCAATCAGCCTGACTGCATTGTCAGGCTAGTGCCACAGGATTAGAGCGCGTTCTTATCTACGGAAACGAGCGGTGCTGTCAATGCGGTCTCCGTTCCCTTTGAAGGCATCGAACTGCTGGCGATTGGGGAAGAGCTGAACGCGGATGAGATGATTCTCTTTCGCGGCACGGACGAGATAGTCGAGCTTATTGGCTTTGGCCCAAGGGATGTCGCGGGTATCGACGCCCCATGAGCCATCTCCGATGTAGAGCGTGCCGTCGGGATGCACCTCGTCTTTCTTTAAGAGGCTGGTGCGTTTGTAGACGTGATGGTCATTCTCGAAGGCGGCGTCGACGCCATAGGTATCGAACAAGGGCACGAAATGCTTCCGCACCTCCATCTCGTCATCCTTGACCAAGGTGCCATAAGTCGGACGATGATAGCAGGCGAATAGGTTCGGTACATTCGCGCGTTTCTTGAGCGCTTCTTTCAACCATGGGACCTGCGTTTCAGGTTTCTGCGTGTGGTTGGAGTCGAGGCAGATGATGCTCATGTAGTCGCCGAAATCGAGCGCGTAATTGGACACCTTCTCGGGGAGGGGGAATAGGCTGTAGAAGAACTTGGCATTCTCTTCAGGCTTGTAGTCCTTCAGTTCTTCGGGCTTCACTTGGTGGATTTCCTTGCTGCATTCATGATTGCCGATCACCACCACCATGGGGATCATGTGATCGCCATTGGTGATGCACCAGTCATGCCATGAATCGACCCAATCGTACCATTTGTTAGCATCCTTGCCATTGGCATAGGCAAGATCGCCTCCTAACAAGGCGAAAAGTGGGTCATGCTTGGAAGCCTGGATGTTCATGGCATCGAGCAGCGGCCGCTTGTGGTACATATCGCCTCCTGTGACGAAGGTGAGCTTATCGCGAGCGGTGGTCGGAGCCGTCTTGAAGAAATACTTGCGATTCTTAAGCCTATCAGGTGAGGACTGTCGGTGAATATGGAAGGCGTATTCGGTGTCTGGCTTCAGCCCACGTAGGATCACGCGATGGATGACTTGGCGGGTGTCTGCAAATGGCAGGATCTCTGCAACGGCGCGGTTGGTGAGGCTGCTAGTTCCTTCGCGTTCGCCATAGCGTAGTTCGTAGGAAGGAAGGCCTTCGCCGACGAGTGGAAGTTTCTTTGACTTGATCTCGCCTGTCTTCCAACTCTCGGGGGGATCGCCGAGAAAGAACTGCCATTTGTCCTTGGGTTCGATGTATTTCAGCTCTTTCTTGTCGACCTTGACCCAGAACTTTGGATCGAGGGTGAAGTCAGTGCTGCTGAGCTTATCATTGTGCCCTTCGATGGCGAGAATGTTCTTATCGGAAGTGAGGAAACGGTTGAACTTCTTATCGATGACAAAGATCTCAAATTTGTTTTTATCACCATCGGTGACGGATTCATGATTCTCGATTCCCTTGGCATCTTTGCCACCGCCTTCCGGGACTCCTTTGCGTAAGATTTCTTCGCCATTCAGATAGGCGATGAAGCCATCATCGTAGCGCATGTGGAGTTGCATCTCGAAGGCTGCGGGATTGATGACTTTCTTCTCAGCTTTCTTCTTCTCTTCTTCAGTTTTAGTCTTCTCTTCTTCACTGATCACGCGCTCAAGGATCAATTTGTCCTTGGCTTTCTCTTCACCATCTTTGTTCAGGGCACGCCACTCACCTTCGAGCTTAGCATCTTTCTTAGTGGCGGAGATCTCAACGGTGTAGGTAGTTGTGATTAAAGTGAAGGTCGTCATGACGTGGACCGTTTCTCCCGTGACGTAGCCGGAATCGAAAGCTTGAGGTTTTCCACCTGCTTGAGTGATTGTGCCAGTGAGTTTGTCGTCCTTGAAAAGGAAATCGACATCGAAGGTGTAGTCGAGTTTGTCGATCTTGCTAGTGGCCTTCCACTTTCCTGTGACATCGATCTCGGCCACGGTAGGAAGATCTTTTCCCTCGAACTCTTTGCGAATATAAAGGCGCTGATACTTGTCTGCCATGTCGAGCGACGTTTCGTCGTCATCGTCACCGTAGCCGAACCCGGCGGTCGCTTCCCACCAACGCTCGTTCGGAATGCTGGCATTCACACGCTCGATCCATTGAATGGTCATGGTCGAGGTGGGATCGAGATGCCAAGAACAGATTGGGCCGTGGACGTCACCTGGATCCGCGTGGACGGTGGGAGTGATTCGTTGAGAAATCAGGACGAGAAGGAGAAGGTGAAAGAGGAAGAATCGCATGGATCGGTTTTTTAGGATTTCCAGTGAATATGCCGTATATAGAACGGCTAGCCCAGCGGGTGAACCCCGACAAGGCGAATGTGCGTCATTTCCCCCGATCGAGTGTGGCAATTTCCTCGCAAAGATCCCTCCCGGCAATGAGGCCGAGCATGGCGAGTTCAGGGGCGAGCACTGCACTAGCAGGCGCACCGCCGGGGCAAGGCGCTCCACATGGGGTTTGTGAGGAGAAGTCTGTCGGATCTGTAGGCTCACCTGCCACCGTGAGGATGAGCGAGGGGTGCTGTTGAAGAGCGACGGGATGCATCCAGCATGAGACCGGTTTGTAGGTCCATGGATGTTCGCCGAGATCGGTGGCCAGGCGTTGCCAAGCACAGCGGTGCTCGCGATCCAGAAAGACACATCGCGTTCGCGGGAAATGCTCGGGGAAATCGACGGCATGTTCGTCGTCCAGAGCCGGAATGGTGGCGGTCTTGCGAGATCCTTGGGTGGTCCTTGGAAACAAATCTCCCGAGAGATCGATGCCGTAGGAGGCGAGCCGAGCCGAGTGATGTTCGCGGGCGGTGGCTAACAAAGGAACTTCGAGGTCATCCAGCACCACCCCATCGTGGCAGCACGTCGCACGGCACTCCTCCAGTTGGCATGCCTTCATCGGTCTGGCAAAAGCCTCATGATCGATCTCGGCCTGACGTAGCACGGGGCGCAAGGATTCGGCCAATGCTTGAGCGATGATCGGGGATGGCATGGGTCCTAGGTAGACAGGTTTGCATAGAAATGCTATTGCCTTCGCATGGCCACCGCAGAGGACATTCACGAAGCGAATCGCCGATCTTGGAATCATGCGACGGCTCGGCACAGCGCGCACAAAGGCGATCAAGCCACGTTTATCAAAGAAGGGGGGAACACGCTGTTTCCCGAAGAGATGGATTTGTTAGGCGATCTCACGGGGAAATCGCTGGTGCATCTTCTGTGCAATAGCGGGCAGGACACGTTGAGCATCGCCAAGCATCTGGGAGCACATGTGCTAGGCGTGGACATCAGTGATGAAGCGATCACGGCTGCTGGGACGCTATCCAAAGAGAGCGGAATTGAGGGCAAATTCATGCGCTCAGATATCTACGCGTGGTTCGACCAGCCGAGCTTGCCTTCGGTGGACGTCGTCTTTGCTTCGTATGGAGCGCTTCTTTGGTTGTCCGATCTCAAGCGGTGGGGGCAGGGTGTGAGTAAGATTCTCAAGCCAGGAGGTCGCATCGTGATCATCGAGTTCCATCCGATGTTTGATATCTTCGATGATGAAGGCAAGTGGACCGCCGCCTTCGATTACATGGGGGGAGCCATGGTCGAGGAACTGGAAGGCGCAGGAGATTGTGTGAGAGTCTCAGGAGCTGGATTGGGCGCGAACCCTGAAATTTCTGCGAAAGCCAACATACCTTATGAGAATCCGCATCCCACCTACTCCTTCTCCTGGGGGCTCGCTGAACGCGTCATGGCGCTTGTAGGTGCTGGTCTTCAGATGACGCATTTGCAAGAGTATCCTTATTGCAATGGTTGGAAGGCCTTTCCCGAGATGGTGGAGAAGCCAGGGCGTCGGCTCTATTTACCCTCTCATATGCCCCAACTTCCTTTGATGTATTCCCTCGTTTGTGAAAAGCCCCTTAGTTAGTTTCATGTCTATGAATCGTATGTTCGTGAGTGTGGCTCTCACGGCCCTCTTCTTTCTCAGCAATTGCACCTCAGTACGCTTCGAGCTGACGGATGTCTGTCATTGCTATGATGATCTTGGTGCGTGTGCGCTCAATGATAATGGCTTGTCTGAGCTCACTGTGGCGGCCTTGGCGGAAGCCGGCCTCCCTCGGAAGCGATCCCTCGGCGAATTTGAGGAATACGCGCGGGCGCATCCCAAGAATGTAGGTGTCCAGCAGGCTCTGGTAGAACAGTGCATTGCTGAAGCCCAGAAGCTCGTGAAGAGATCGCCTGAGCATGCGTTAGGGCTTTACTTGCTCGCTGTCGAAAGGGCCAATCCCTTTGTCATGAATCTGAAGCCGGAGGAGGCCGCGTTCTTCTTTCGTCTGAGCCAGTTCGCCACCGGCCGTGTCGTGGAGCTGCTTGATCGTCGGAAGTTTATTCCAAGTATCCATGCGTTGAATGGACGTTTTGATCTGAGTGTGAGAACTGCTGATTCCGGTGAAAAAGTGAACCCATACCGCTTTGATTCGCTGACGGCGGCCGATGCCGTTCACATCAATGGATTCAGCGAAGTAGCCGATCAGTTAGGTGTCGGAGCTCCCTTTGTCGGAGAGATCAAGCCCAAGGAACCCAAGTCAGACCCCTATTTCCCATTGGGTGGAATGTATCAACCGTTGACCGCTGTCTTGACCTTCCAAGGACAGAAAGCCGTTCTCACATTCTACGATGCTCTCGATGATAGTACCGTGAAAATAGGAAAGCGTGAGGTTCCATTGGCCGCAAACTTTTCCGCTGCCTGGGCCCGGCAATTGGATGCTGATCCCAATAAGGGTGTTTATCTTGGGCTGCTGCGACCGGCAAAGACCGAGAGCTTCATGGGACTCACGCTCACCGAACCGTTCCGCCCAGACGCCATTCCTGTGGTATTCATTCATGGGTTGGCCTCGAATGGCGCGACTTGG
>JBLHHN010000194.1:0-11116 GCA_047616785.1 Verrucomicrobiales bacterium | reverse complement strand
CAGCAGCAACAGCAGCAGCAACAGAGCGGGGCCGGCCAGGGTCAAGGGCAAGGAAAGCCGCAACCCGGAAGTGGCGAGGGTCAGACTGCTGGTGGCAATGCCAGTGCGCAGAATGATCCCAAGTCCGTGCGTAATCTTCGTGGGGCCGCCAAGAGCGCATGGGACGATCTTCGCAAACGCGAACGCGAAACCGATGCTCTGTCCGGATTGAAATCGAAGTACCCGCCACGCTACCGCGATCTTGTGGAGCAATATTCCAAAGACCTCCAGAAAGGCGAGGACGGTAAAGAAGAAGTGGCCCCGGACAAGACCGAGCCTTAAGTTCTGTGATGAAAAGCGGAGAAAAGCTCAGAAGATCAACGGTCTACCTTGAACCAGCCCTTTGTCAGGCTCTGAAAGAGCAAGCTGCTGACACCTCGCGAACCGTTTCTGATCTGATCAACGAGGCTGTTAGAGAGTCACTTTGGCAAGATCGGGCGGATCTGGCTGCGTTTGAAGAACGGGCGCAAGAACCAACAGTCAGTTTTGAGGAATTACTCAAGCGATTGAACTAGTTGATCCAAACTCATATTGTGAAAAAACGAACCTTCCTCCATGGATTCACTTGTGCGCTCCTCGTTCTGGGTACGAGCCTAGCGGATCGTGTCGTGACCTTGGAAGGGGATCTCCTTGATGGAAATGTCATCGGCATTGATGCCGAGAATGGGTTGTTGTTAGAAGACCAAGATCCATGGCCGTTGGAGAAGCTGCGTTCCATTGTGCCGTCGGCTCAATCGGAGAATATTGAACCTGCGCCCTACACGGTCTGGCTTACCAATGGCAGCCGATTCTCGACGCGCGTGTTGGAGCTTCGTGAAGAAACCTATCATTTGGACAATCCCATTCTCGGGGAGCTTGAAGTGCCCATCGATCTCGTTTGGGCCGTCCGGCTTGGTCGACCCGATGCCGATAGCCGATTCGCGCGTTCTGTGCGCGCGATGGTGGAGTTGGAAGAAGACACCATCTACGTGACCGGCACGGGCACCAGTGAATTGCAAGAGGTCCACGGGCTGATTGAAGAACTCAATCAAGATGGCCTCAGCTTCGATCAGAATGGTGATCTTAAAGTGCTGCCAGCCAACCAAGTCCATGGCGTCCTGCTCGCATCGCCGCCGTTCGAGCCAGACACAGACGCTTGGATCACGAGTCGCCTGACATTGAGTGATGGGTCGTTGATTTCTGGAAACGTGACCCAGCTTCAAGATGCCAAGATGGCGGTTCAGTTAGGCGAAGGCATGCGCATTGACCTCGCGTGGGCTCAAGTCCGGCGCATGACGATCGAGTCCGATCTGCTTCACTACCTCTCCGACCTCGAGCCCGTCGAGGTTAAGACCGAAGCCATCTACGCCTTGCCTCGGACGTGGAAACGCGATGTCAATGTCAGGGGTGGTGCTCTAAGCCTGGGTCAGGATCTCTTTGAGAAGGGCCTCGGCGTTGGCGCCGGTACTGCCCTGACGTTTTCCAACAACGACGACTACACCATCTTCACCGCCACCATTGGCATCGACGCCGCACGCACCGCGACGGGTGATTGTGAGTTCGTGATTCTGTCCGGTGAGAAAGAACTCTTTCGCCAACGCCTGCGCAGTGGTGAGCCTGCTCAGTTTGTGAAACTCGAAGTCGAAGACCTCGAGAAGATCACCCTCGTCGTGGATCCTGGCACTCTCGGCCTCGATCTCGCCGACGATGCGAACTGGTGCGAAGCCTGCTTCCTCCAACTGGAAGATTGAATTTTTGAGGCATCCGTTGATGCGCTCTTTGAGGAAGTGTAGGGTATGGCCATGTCACGTCTGCTTTGCTGCTTTCTCCTTGTCATAGCGTGTCAAACGCATGCTCAGGAGTCGACAGATCGTGAGCGGGTGTTCGCGGAGTACGCCACGCTTCGGACCATTGCCGGTCTCGGTGAGGAGGAGGATGCCAATTTCTGGAAGGATGAGTTCGAAGGAGCCGATGCGCGAACGATCGAGTTGTCCAACCCGCACATGACGATGGCGGACGCCGCGGGGAACTACTACATCGCCGATAAGGAATCTCACAGTATCCTCAGGGTCGATCCTGAAGGCAAAGTACACACCCATGCGGGCACGCACGAGGCGGGGATCAACGGCGATGAAGGATTGGCCACCGAGATGCTCTTGAACAACCCTAACGGTTTGTTCGTGCATCCCAATGGGGTGGTGTTCGTTCTCGACTTCTTCAACCTGAGAGTATGCAAGGTCGATCTTGCCGGTCACCTGACGACGATGTTCCGCGACTCTGCTGGGTTTGGTCCTGGGCGAGGGCTTTGGGTGAGTCGCGATGAGACGCTTGTCTATTTCAACGGCCCTTCATCGGTGAAACGTTGGACGCCGGGTGGCGGCATCGAGACGGTGGTCCCTTCGATTGCGGATTCTGGGAATCTCACCGTTGACCCTGATGGACACCTTATTGTGACTTCGCGAGGAGATCACTTGGTCTATCGGGTGGGCGCGGACGGTGCTCTCACGATCATCGCTGGTAATGGAAGTGACAGTGAAGCAACTGAAGACGGGTTTGCTGCGACCGAGGTCGGCTTGGAATCGGCGCGGGCGGTGGCGTTTCTACCCGACGGAACATTCTTCATCGCAACCCAGAAGGGCGGCGACGTGTGGTTTGTGGATCGTGCGGGATTCATTCATAAATTCATCGGGGGCTTGCGCAATGGCAATGTGCGCAGCGGGGATGGGGATCTCTTTTCCACACCCGGCAACAAGATCAGCGAACCACGGGCCATCACGCTTTCACCGAATGGCGATTTGGTGATCACGACCAACGACAAAGGGTTCATCCGTGTGGTGGAACGATTCCAACCTCCTGAGTTCACTTGGCTTCTTGACCAGCGCTTGAGCATCACCGTGACGCCCGGGCGATCGCATCTGGTTGAATCGAGCAATGACCTGCGTGCTTGGGAGATCATGAAGACATTGGAGCGATCGGAGCGAACGATGGATCTTTCAGTCATGACAGACGAGTCGCGGTTCGTTCGGGTTCGCTGGTGATCAGCCGGCGAGCGACAAGCCCGGGCAAGAATGCCGGAGATACACAAGGTATCGGCGGCATTCCTGCCGCTGCCAAAGCAGCGACAAGCACAGCCTGCTCTTCGAAGGTGGATTTCAGCCGTATTGAAGGCATAGGTGATGCATGGCCATAGAATTCCAGGTGCTCGGAAGCCCAGGGCGGGACAACGCTCTCTGGGTGCGCGTGGACTCTGGCAGATCGATCACGCGGCTTCTGTTTGATTGTGGGGATGGCTGTTTGTCAGACCTTGCGTTCTCCGAGGTCTTGGCCACCGACCATGTGTTCCTCTCCCATTTGCACATGGACCATGTCTGCGGTTTCGATGCCTTCTTTCGCGCGACTTTTAACAGAGACACCAAGCCGAATGTGCTCTGGGGACCTCCCGAGACAGCGGCGATCATGCATCATCGCTTCCGTGGGTTCTGGTGGAATCTGCATGAAGGGCAGCCCGGCACGTGGCGGGTGCATGACATTCACGAGGATCGGGTGGAAAGCTACCGCTACGAAATCGCCGAGGCGTTTGCCAACAAGCATCCCGAGGGTACGACCGATCGAGAAGGGGTGATCCTGGATGCCCAAGACTTCACCGTGGAGGCGATTCAGTTAGAACATCATGGTCCGTGCATGGGCTACTGCGTTCGAGAGAAGCCGAGGTCAAATATCCAGCCGGAGCTTCTGGCGTCTTTGGGTCTTCTTCCGGGTCCATGGATGCAAGCTCTGAAGAGCGGCACCACGGAGAGTTCCACGATCGAGATCGACGGGAAGCCCTTTGAGATAGAGAAGCTGAGACAAGAGCTGCTCGTGGAAACACAGGGCGATTCTATTGCCTATCTCACCGACTTCCGATTGGATGAGGAAACGGCTGATCGATTGGTGCCTTGGCTTCATGGTTGTCAGACGGTGGTGTGTGAGGCCCAGTACCGTCATAGTGATCTTGAATTGGCCCTGCGTAATCATCACATGACAACTACGCTAGTGTCTGGGCTTACGGCGCGAGCGGGTGTCGAGAAATTGATCCTGTTTCACCTCTCGAATCGCTATCGCCCAGCGGAGTGGCAGGAGATGCTCGCTGAGTGTCGGGTGAACTTCCCTGCCACCACGTTTCCCGAACATTGGAACCTCGAATCATGAGTCTAACCGATCTTGAACGACAATTGGAAGCGATTCTCACTCAACACGATGAGGGCACCGATGGGAGCCATGACCTTCACCATGCACGTCGGGTGAAGATCAATGCGTCCGAAATCGTGGTGCGCGAAGGGGCGGGGGACATGCGTTTGCTTACGGCGGCTGCGTATCTCCATGATCTGGTCAATGTGCCTAAGGATTCGGCACAGCGGTCTGAGGCGTCGCGGCTTTCTGCGGAAGCGGCCGGACCGCTTCTTCAGGACCTTGGATTCAGCGAGAGCGAGACGGAAGCGATCCAGCATTGCATCATTGCCCACAGTTTTTCCGCTAAGATCGCGCCCGAAACTCTAGAAGCCAAGATCCTGCAAGACGCCGATCGGATGGAGGCCTTGGGTGCGCTTGGCATCGCGCGGACATTCTATGTGGGTGGGAAACTGAATTCCTCCCTGTTCGATGGCGACGATCCCTTTGCGGGTAATCGGGAGTTGGATGACTCGAATTTCGCAGTTGATCATTTCAAGACGAAACTGCTAGGTTTGGCCGACACCATGCAAACATCGGCAGGCAGAGAGGTGGCAGAGCAGCGCACCGAATTCATGCGGCACTACTTGGATCAACTCGCCAGCGAGATCGGAGGGACGAACGCTTGGAAACGAGACTAACGTTGGTATGGGGAATTTCTCTACAGGCTTCCGAGTCGCTGCTGGGTCGAATAAGAAACCTGGCGGGTGCTTCGCCATGATCTTCGGACTTCTCTTCGCCTGTGGGGGCTTCGTGTTCCTTGTGGTGATGGGGAAGATGTGGTTCAAGGAAGCGAAGAGTCGGTTTCAGAATCCAAGGACAAGAATCCCTTCGAGTTGGATGTCCGTTATCGCTACGACTTTGATGGGCTGAATTTCGTCTCGGAGACCTTTGCGCTGCAGAACAAACGCGATCATCGTTATGAGAAGCTGAGCCTGAAACGCCGCGAGATCCTCAGCAAGGCGGTGCACGTCTGTTATGTGAATTCGAAGGAGCCAAACGAGGCAGTGCTAGAGTGTGGGTCAATCCGTCTCCAGACACTGATGCTCTTGTTGCCACTGCCATTCCTAGGGATCGGACTGGCTGTGTTATGGGTTGGGTTTCGTGCGAATCGATCGAAGGGGCTGGCGGTGAAGACGATGCGGAGGTGGAGGCTGCCTCCATTTCGGCGAACGCCAAGACATCGAATGCGATGGGGCTCTGGGTGACGGTGGCGTTCTTTGGAGTCTTCCCCATCATCGGCTTGATCGTCACCTGCCTCCTCGCGGTAGGTCCAGTGCTCAAAGCAAGGAACGCCAAGTCCTGGATTGAAGCTCCTTGTGAAATTGTCTGGAGCAAGGTTCGTCGCCACAAAGGGGATTCTGATAGTAGGCCGACTTATAGTGTCGATATCTTCTACCGTTACGACTTCGACGGCTTCACCGGTCACTCGAACGCCTACAACTTCAGCTCGGGGTCTTCCAGTGGGCGACGTGGGAAGAAGGCGATTGTGCAGCGTTACCCTGGAGGATTATAGAATGTTTGTTATGTGAACCCTGACATTCCCGAAAAGGCCGTATTGGTTCGTGAGGTGGGCAAGTCTGTGTGGTTCGGTCTCATTCCTGGAGTCTTCGTGCTCATCGGATTTGGTGGCATCATTTATAACTTATGTTCTCCCAAGAAGTCCGATCCAGCGCAGGCGTCATCATCGTCATCTCCAATCGATCAGATGAGGGCGGCGACGACTTCGTCGATAGGTCCCCTAGCGCTACATTAAACCGGCTCGCGCTGGAAGAAAGTGGCCGGGTTTGCCGCGATCTGTTTGTTCTGGAGTGGCATTGTTTCTGTCTTCCTCTATCAGGTGATTCAGGGCTGGCAGCAAGGGAACCCAAGCTGGTTTGAGACGTTCTTTCTCACCCCTTTCGTCATCATAGGTCTGCTGATGTTCGTGGGGTTTGTTCATGCTTTGTTAGGATTACTCAATCCTAAGATCGCCGTCACGCTTGACGCCCATCCCGTTCATCCGGGTGATACACTCAAGCTTTCGTGGCAAATGAGTGGTATCAACAATCGTATTCAGAAGCTGACCGTTTCCTCGGGAGCGGAAGAGTCTGCCACCTACCGCCAGGGGACCAACACCCATACGGACAGTTCTCCCTTTTATCATCACATGGTTTTCCAAACCAGCTCACGGATCGAGATGCACACGGGCTACGGAGAGTGCGCGTTGCCGGTCCACTTGCCACCGAGCTTTGATTCAGGAAATAACAAGATCACATGGAAGGTCCACGTCAAGGGAGATGTTTCTTTGTGGCCTAATGTGGATGATAGCTACGATATCGAAGTGAATCCCAAAGCCTAAACTAACGACCTCATGATCGCGCAGATTCTAACGCATGTCGAACAAACGGTCTTTGGCCCGGGCGAAACCGTCGGTGGCGAGGTGCGCTGGTCTCTGGATCAGGTGCCCAAGTCCGCCAAACTCCAGCTCTTTTATTACATTGAAGGCATAGGCACGCGCGACGTCGAGCTTCATGCCAAGGAGAAGTTCGCCACACCGTTAGCTCAGAACGCGAGGCCGTTCCCCTTTCAACTTCCTAAGGCGCCATGGAGTTTCTCTGGCAAACTTGTCTCCGTGCGATGGGCTCTCGAATTGATCATCGATGCCTCACCGAAAGCCGACGTGGTCCGGCTGGATCTGGTCGTTTCGCCAACCGGCGAGGAGATCGATATCCTGGTCAATGATTCGCCGCCAGGCCTAGAGCACAAGAAACCTTGGCTGCGCTCTAACAGATGATTGCGCGTCGCAATCCCTCTCGCATGCAACGGATCGAGGACGAGCTTGTCTTCGATCCCGCGTGGTTAGGCGATTCTTGGGAAGCCTTTGTGGCACGTCTGCAGGCCCAGGCTTGGCGTGGTCAGATTATCGGCCCACACGGTTCGGGGAATAGCGCTTGTCTACGACGATTGGAGCATCACTTGCGAGATCATGGAATGCATCCTCGCTTTGTCCTCTTCAATGAAGATGCCTATCGACCCACAACCGAATGGCTCAGTGATATCGTGGCGGCCACGAACCCTAACGACATCCTATTGATCGATGGCGCCGAGCAGCTTGGACGGCTTCAAGGGTGGTCTTGGTTCCGAGAACTTTCGAATGCGCGGATGGCCCATCCTCATGCGCACGCAGGCGACGTTTCAGATGTTGGAAGCATTCATCCAACACCTGGCCCCCGAAGGGCCGGTCGATTGCGAAGACATCTTCAAGCGTCATCGCGGGAATCTGCGCGAAGCGTTGTGGAAGCGCTATGATTGTGCATCTCACGATCGCTTTGAGAGTTCGGTGTGCTAGGATCGCGATTTCATGAAGCCTACCACCACCCTTGCCGAGACCCCTGCGCCGAATGGAGCGAACTTTCGCCTGCTCGAACATGATGGCGAACATTTCCTTTACATGGATGATCGGCAGATCATGAGCACCAAGCTCGTCCATTCAGAAGAAATGTTAGCGGAGCTCGGGTGCGCCTTTCACGACAAGCGGAAGAATCCCCGCGTCCTGATTGGCGGGCTCGGCCTGGGCTACAGTTTACGTCGCGCTCTGGAAGTGACGGGGCCGAAATCTTTCTGCGAAGTGGCTGAGCTCTTGCCTGTGATTGTCGGATGGAATCGGGATCTGCTCAGCGGTCGCAATGATGACATCCTATCAGATGCGCGGACGACCATCTTTGAAGGCGATGTCTACGATTGCATCCGGCAAGCCGCTGACAAAGGCCCGAAGTATGATGCCATCTTGCTAGATGTGGATGATGGGCCTTCCTCACTTATCCAGCCCAAGAACGCGCAGCTCTACAAAGGGCATGGCTTGGATGTTTTGAAGCGAGCTCTCACACCAGGTGGACGGGCTGCTTTCTGGACGGTCGAATCCGAGCCGATCTTGCTAAGGAATCTTCAACAGGCAGGTTTCAAATGCGAAGAGATCCCAGTGGCCAGGCATGTCCGGGCCAAGCGCCAAGCGCACCGGATCTACATCGCAGAGCGACCGTGAATTGGAGCTGGTTCCATCCGGCTCCTTGGGATACTCTGGCAGAGTTCGAAGCGCACATTGAAACGCCATGCCTGAATTCTTAGCATTCCTCACACTTTCCGCCACCATGCTTGTAGCGCTTGCCTGGCTGGTCATCGGCTGGAGGGCCATGAGGGCCCTCGAGAAACTCGCTGAAGCCGTGACTCAGTTCACAAATCGGCAGGAGTCGGAAAATGAAGTGAATTTGCGACTGGAAGCGGCAAGTCAGACCCGTTTGTACAAGCAGTTTCTATCAGAGGATGCGAATCGAACCATGTTGCCAGCGAAGAATCGGCACGAGGCGTTTCGGATCTGGTTGGAATCGAAGGGTGTGTGATGGCTAGACCGTGGCCGTGCGGTAGGCAAGATCGGCGCCGACGAGGTCGCTCATGGCCATGCCAATTGATTTGAAGAGGGTGATCTCCTCGGCGCTTTCGCGCAATGAAATGGTGCCGGCGCACATTTCGGTGAGTTCACCGACGACGTCGCTTTCTTGGAAGACGCCTTCTGAGATGGGGACGAGGATTTCTCCGGCTTCTTTGAAGGCGTTGACGCGGCTGTCGGCGTAGACTTTGGATTTGAGGAGGAGCGCGGTGTCGCACTCGCGTTTGGAGGCGTGATGGTTGCCGATGAAATCGGTGTGCGTGCCAGGGCGAATCCAATCTCCGAGGACGACGGGTTCATGAGATCCGGTGGCGCTGACGATAATGTCAGATTCAGCGCAGGCGGCTTGAACATCGCTGGCGACGGCGAAGGTCACGTCAGGAAACTGCGCGGCCATTTCGGCCACGATGGTTTCGGCTTTGGAGACGGTCCGGCCCCAAACGAAGACGCGTTTCAAAGAACGTACGCTGAGATTGGCGCGGATGATGTAGGTGGCGAGGTTGCCAGTGCCTAACAGTAGCATTGTTTCCGAGTCTTCGCGTGAGAGCAAGCGGGTGGCGAGACCGGAGATGCCGGCCGTTCTGAGAAAGGTCACGCTGGTGCCGTCGACAAGGGCCATCGGTTCCCCATGAGCGCGATCGAAGAGGAGGATCTTGGAGTAGAGTGACTTGTAGGGGGCCGCGTTGTCAGGGAAGTAGGTGAAGGCTTTGAGGCCGATCGTGGTGTCATTCCAAGAGGGGAGGACAGCGAAGGCGTCATGGGTGCCCGCTTCTTCGTCTAACAAGAAGACTTGGCGCGGCGGCATGCTGAATTTCTTCGCGTAGGCACTCTGGAGAGCATCGACGAGATCGGGATATTGGAGGGCGGCGTGGACGTCTTCAGCACTGATGATCTTCATGAAAGGAGCCGACTGGATGAAGCCTTGGCCGTCAATTCCAAATCCGTTCAACGGTGCCCTTGGATCATTTGAGACGGTCTGTTTCACAGACGTGACAATTTATTCTTATTAGGGTTGTCAAGCGGGCTGGGGGTGTTACTAAAACTTCGCACCATGCCTTGAAACCAGCGGGTTTCTTATGACAATCGCCTCCGAAGAAGTCCCCGTCCAGGGCTCCGAGAATTCCTCAGAGCTTTCACCTTCCCCATCAGAAGACTTGCAAGATGCTGTGATCCGGTTTGCCGGTAATTCACAAGATGGCATCCAGTCGATCGGGGGATTCCTAGCACGTCTTGCTGGCCGCAGCGCACGTGAGGTCATGACTTACATGACGATTCCGTCGACCATCGCTGGTGGACCGTCGATCTTCCAGGTCCACCTGGGATCCGGCAAGGTCTTGTCTGCAGGAGATGACACCGATTTCTTAGTCGCTTTCTATCAACATAGTTACGACAACCACATCAACTCCTTACGTGAGGGTGGGATCTGCATTTATGACTCGGACTTCGTGGAGCCAGATCTCACGGACAAGCGTTTCGAGTATATTGGGATCCCCATGACGAGCACGACGATCGAAGCCATTGGTGGCTCTTCGAAGTCTCGTGGTAAGAACATCTTCGTCCTTGGTCTGGTCACGGCCATCTTCCAGCTTGATCGCAAGAAGCTGAGCGAGATCATCGCCCGGCAGTTTGGAAAGAAGGATGAGAGCGTGTTGCGCAATGCCATGCTCGCCTTCGACGCGGGCTACGCCTACCCGATTGGTGATCTTTACACCAACCGATTCAACCTGCAGGAAGGCACGGCTGAGACAGAAGATCGTGTCACGACGGACGGCAACACCGCGATGACTTATGGTCTGATCGCCGGCGGTGTGCGCTACGGGGCGGGTTATCCGATCACGCCTTGGTCGCCGATCATGGAGGTCTTGCGTTCGGAGCTGCCCAAGTATGGCGGACTCTTTCTCCAATCTGAAGATGAGCTAGCGGCGGTTTCCACGGCGTTGGGCTATTCTTATGCGGGGCACCTCGCGGTGACGGGAAGTTCGGGTCCTGGTCTTTCGTTGAAGATGGAAGCGCTCAGTTACGCGTGCATGGCTGAGCTTCCTTTGATCGTGATCAATGTGCAGCGTGGGGGGCCGAGCACGGGTCTTCCCACGAGCGTCGAGCAAAGTGATCTGATGCAGGCCATCTACGGCAGTCACGGTGACTCGCCTCGCGTGGTCATCGCGCCAATGAACGTGGAAGACTGTTTCCACATCGCTCTCGAAGCCTGCCGGATCGCGAGGAAGTACAGCACGCAAGTCATCGTCCTTTCTGACCAAGCCTTGTCTTCACGGATCGAGGTGTTTGATGAGCCCGATTGGGATAACATCGTCGTCGAATATGCCGGTCCTGATCTGTCGGATCGGCCTGAAGATTTCAAACCTTATCCACTGGACGGCCTGACCCGACATGCGCCTCCGGGCTCGAAGTTGTTAGGCGGAAAGTATCCCGTGGTCACGGGGCTGGAGCATGATGAGTGGGGCCATC
>JBLHHN010000193.1:0-11130 GCA_047616785.1 Verrucomicrobiales bacterium | reverse complement strand
AACCGTGTCAAGCTACGATCACCGCGCGCATCAAAGGTGGCCGCGCTATCGCAGAGCGTCTCCACGCGACCGCGGCTGAAGTCATCGAGTTCCACTCCGACCTCTGCCAGGCGCCCAAGCCAATCCCGGATCACTGCCTCAAAGCCATCCCGATGCACACTTGTGAGAGTCTCACGCACGCAATCGGCTTGGCTCCAGGCCAGTCGTTCGAGCACCTTACCGAAAGGCGTCAGCCACAGATGTTGCCAGCTCAATGTGTCCCCCGGATGGGTGGCAGCGATCGAGTTGCGCGCCCATGCGTTCGGCGAACTTGGGCAGGCCGGATCGCTGGAGGTTGGTTCGTTGCTGAGCCCGGCCTTGGAAGCGCTCCTTGAGCCAATCACTCGAGGGGATCCCAAATCTCCTCTGTGATGGACGTGCACGAGTCTGCGGAATCTTGCAGAGGAACTGGAGAAGAAAGGACATCGCGTTAGTCACAAGTTAGTCGGAGAGCTTCTGCATGAGATGGGCTACAGCCTTCAATCAAATCGAAAGACATGTGAAGGGAAGCAACATCCAGATCGAAACGAACAGTTCGAATTCATCAGTTTGCTAGTGTCCGAGAATCTTGAAAAAGGCAATCCAATTATCTCAGTGGACGCAAAGAAGAAGGAGCTTGTTGGTAATCTCAAGAATGGCGGGCAGGAATGGCGACCAAAGGACAATCCCGAGAAGGTGAACGTGTACGATTTCTTGAGTCTAGCGGAAGGCCGTGCCACTCCATACGGTATCTATGACATTGGAAGGAACGACGGTTGGGTGAATGTTGGAGTCGATAAAGATACAGCAGCATTTGCAGTCGAATCGATCCGTCGATGGTGGAATGACAAAGGCAGAGAGAACTATCCCGACGCGGAACACCTCGTGATCACGGCAGATGAAGGAGGAAGCAATGGCAGTCGCGTAAGACTTTGGAAAACACAGCTTCAGGACTTCTGCAATGAAATAGGCATACCGATAGTCGTGTCCCACTTTCCTCCTGGAACCAGTAAGTGGAATAAGATCGAGCATCGCCTATTCAGCTACATCAGCATGAACTGGAGGGTCAGCCATTGACCACGTATGAGACAGTGTTAAGTCTGATCTCCTCAACGAGCACAACCAAAGGCCTAAAGGTTGAGGCAGAAATCGATCTCAACGTGTATCCGAGAGGGATCAAAGTAACTGACGCTCAAATGAGAATGCTAGATCTCTGCAGAAACGAATTCCACGGGGAATGGAACTACACCCTGCGCCCTCAAGCGACCCTCGATCTGTAGAGGTTATTTCGTGACGACTCCTAAGCACCGCAAGGGATTCGATTTGTTTCGGAAGAACTGCATGGTTTGCCACGCCATCGACGGCTCAGGCGGCACCATGGGACCGGAACTCCATTCGCCTCGCAATGTCACTGAATATTGGAAAGAAGAGATGATTCCCGCCTTCGTGAAGAAGCCGCAAAGCTTTCGTCACAACGCCAAGATGCCGCCTATGGGACATCTAGGAGACAAGCCTAGGAGACAAGCGGATCCAGGCCATCATCGCGTATTTGACGGCGCTGAGAGATGAACGCGCGTCATCGGAGTAAGTCGAATGCCTCGTGGTCACAGGAGGATGGAATTCCTCTGTAACAGTCTCAGGTTCAGGTGTGTCTTGAAGGTTGAGCAGGTAAGATCGCTCATAATCGAATGACCGTAACGGCTACCATGACAGATCACCACGCACCCTCAGGAACTGACCTGAGAGTTAGTGACGTAGACTCTGTGCGATTGGAGGAACTCGTTGATAGTCAACGAAAACCGCCTTTTGATATGGCGGATTGTTTGGACGCGGTGGCTGAGTGCGATGCACAGGCCTCCGAGCAGCTCATGGCCTTTCTCTACCCGGTCGTCATTCGAATCATCCGGGGTCGCATTTCTCGGCAGCTCGCGGAAGAAGACGTCGCCCAGGACGTGTTTGTGAAGGTCTTTCGTAAATTCGGCCAATACCGGCGCGATGTCCCCATCGAGCATTGGGTGTCGAAGATCGCGGTGACAACCTGTCTGAATGCCATGCGTGGGAAGCGAGTACGATTGGAGCTACGCCGGGCCGATCTTTCTGAGGCGGAAGATCAGGCGCTGGACCGGACTCGCGGCAATTTCGAGGAAGCCAGCACATCGGATGCGGTCGCCTCCAAGGAGTTGCTCGGGAAACTGCTCGATCATCTCTCGGCAAAGGATCGGCTCGTCATCGAGATGCTGGAATTGGAAGGACGCACTTCGGAGGAAGCGGCGCGACTTTTGGAAACGAGTGCGGTGGCTTTGCGCGTCCGCGCCACTCGGGCTCGGAGTAAATTACGCAAGCATCTGCAACAACTGTTAGGAGAAACAACACCATGAAATCAGAAGACCAAGAACTAGAACGTCTGTTCGCTACCGCCCGGCAAGCGCAGCAAGACGAATCGTCGGCAGAGATGCCTTTCGGATTCGCGACGCGAGTGCTTAGTCATGCTAGCGAGAAGAAGAACGATTTCCTAACTCATGCCAATCGACTCGTTCGCTGGAGCATCGGCGTGTCGGTGGCTCTCATCGTCGTCGCAGCCGTCTTCAGTTTCTCCGACTCTACTCCTGAACCTACGGCTTTCGCTGCCATGGAGATCGCAGCACAACACGAATTCACAAACTTGGTCCTGCAACGATGAAGAACTCACCCAAACTCAAGCTTTTGTTAGGCATCATCACCATCTTTCTGTTGGGCGGTGTTGCAGGTGGTCTCGTCGGTTCACGTCTCGGCAAGGAAGCTGTCGAGAAACGGTCGAAGATAGAGAACCTCAACCAGAACATCATGGCATATTTAGAGGATAGGCTATCGCTCACTACTGAACAAGTAGCAATCATCCAACCGATGGTCGGCCAGGCATGTGAAGAGTTAGAAGGCATTCATCTCGAGGGTGCCGAACGTATTGAGAAGGTCATTCGCAGGTATCATGAGCTGATCGCGAAGACCTTGGATTCCGATCAGCTTCCGATTCTGAAAGAAATGGAGCGCAAACGGCGCGAGCAAGCAGGCCACAAAGACTAGGCCTGGTTTATTAAGATCGCTGATTCTGCATACCATGAGATCTCATTGTCATCCATTAGTCGTCACTGCGTGCCTAGTCGCCAGTCTGCCTTTCGCTGCGCTCGCCGATCATCACAACATACTGAGTGATAACGACCGGGCTAAAGCTTTCATGCAGTTGAAGTTTGCCTACGCGCCTGCTGTCTTCGATGGCGACAAGTTCCCGCTGGGTGATTTCCTTCGACCCAAGCAAGCTGAGGAATTGGTGGGCCCCTACACGGTTACGACTGCCTACTACGATGCGGACTATCAGTTAGTCGAGAGACCGGAGAAACCAGGTCGTTATGGAGCCGTCGCTTCTATCAAGACGACTAATCAGCACTTCACGCGCTACGCCACGCTCTTCAAGACCGCCCAACGAGCGAATTGGTGGAGCAAGACTGACATTGAAATGACCTATCCCGATTGGGTCGGCGTGGATGCTGCGCAAGCGGAAGCGCTCGGCACCTCTTTGAATCGCACCATGGGACAGATGATCCAGCGGGATATTGGTCGCAGTGATGCCTTTGCTAGATTTCTGGCAGGGGCGAGCAAGGCAGGGAAAGCAGTTAACACCTACAACGAGCCCGTCACCTTAGATCGTGCTTGGTGGCTGACATTGAAACGAAGACTCAATGGAAATGCGGTCAAGTATGCCTCTGCGAAGATCACCATTCCAGAAACCTCAGAAACGAAAGCTCCTGCGATCCGCCAAGGCTCTCCCAAAGACGCAGGCATGGCAGCCGACGTCAGTGAGAAGCTTGATGCCGTTCTCAGTGAATGGGCAGCGAACACAGACACACCGTTCATCGCCTGCGTGGCGCGTCACGGCGTGATTGTGCATCACAAGGCCTACTCGCCTCCTAACGGTGAGCCCACGACGACCGATTCCACGTTCTGGGTCGCTTCTATCTCCAAGGCGCTCTCCGGTTCCCTCTTCATGTCCTTTGTTGATCGCGGTCTGATCGATCTGACCGATCCGGTGGAGAAGTTCCTCCCTGCCTTTCCTGCTAACAAAGCGAAGGCGCCAGCGACCATGCATCATCTTCTCACACATGGAGCTGACATGGATGGCCACTTCCTAGACTTGATCAACGACATCGAGCACATCTACGGCGAATGGTACGGGGCCCTGAAGATCGGACAACAACATCGCTACAATGGCACCAGTCTCGCCATGGCGATGAAATGCTTGGAACAGATCACCGGCGAAACTCTGCCTGCGCTTTACAAGAAGCACCTCTTCGATCCGTTAGGCTGTGAGGGCATCGAAAGCGTCGATGCCGCCGCTGGGACTCACTCAAATGCCATTGATCTAGCACGTGTCGGCCAAATGTTAGCCAATCGTGGCGCCTACGGTGACAAACGCTTTTTCAGCGAAGAAACCTTCGAGCGCATGTTGCCCAAGAAATTGACACCCGTGTTGGGACCAGGAACGGACGTCGTCTGGGGCATCGGACTCGTGCCGATGATTCACGATGGCCTGAGCACGCAGACCATCGGTCACGGCTCAGCCTCTTCCTCCACCCTGCGTGTCGATCTAGAGAACAATCTCGTCATCACCATGGTGCGCCCACAGCGTGGGGAGAACTTCGGTAAGTATTTCCCGAAGTTCATCCGCACCGTTACGGCTGGGATCGTTAAGGTGGCTGACAAGTAGATACCCGCGAGTTGCTTCCAATTGATCGGCGCTAACAATAATGGAGCGATCTAGGTTCACGGTGATTCTTCGGATTAGGAACAACCCATTTCGGCGATTTGTCCGTAAGCACCCCAGACTTCCTTGCGTTCTGAATAATCGGACGTGCGTGCTGAGGCTTCACGCCAAGCTTGAAACAGAGCTTTAAAACATCAAGTTCGTTTCTCAAAGCCTTGCCATTTAGCTGAGCCAAGAGATCCGCTTCAAATTCTTGAACGACCACTGAGGTGTCGAACCCGGGAAAGAACTTCTGTGGTGTGCCAAACAACCCTTCTCCGTAAACATCGAAATTGCCGCTGCCGACCCAACCTGTGCGTTAGCAAGTTGAATTCGCCTGCGACTAAATGTTCTCCGTTCGACTAAATGAAATCCAAGGGCTTGAAACGGCCGCCAAGCGCCGCTTCTGCAGGGAAGTCTAACCATTTCTCTAGAAGTGTGGTGTAGACTGCACGGAAGTCGGTGTGGAACTTCATGTCATCGTTGGAGTCAAGGTCGGTAAGGCTCGGGTGCTTGCCAACGAGGCCTGATTTCGATTGGCCGCCGCTTGGAGTAACGACAAACATCTGTGAGGCGGTGCCGTGATCGCTGCCGAGACTGCCGTTCTCTTCGACCCGACGCCCGAACTCGGAGAAGGTGGCTGCCAAGACTCGATCACTTAGCTGGTGACCCTCGAGGTCTTGGTGAAAGGCGGTTAGCGCGGAAGAGAGTTCGCCTAACAGGGCCGCATGCGCGCCCTGTTGTTGAGAATGGGTGTCAAATCCACCCAGCGACACGTAGTAGATCTGCGTGCCCAGGTCGGCAGCAATAAGTTGGGCGACCGTCTTCAGTTTCTCTCCGAGGTCGTTGTTAGGATATTCTGCTGCCGGTTTGTAAGTGGCGGTCACATCGCGGAGTTGTTTGGCCGTCTGTGAAGCGGTGGCCGTGGTCTTGCGTAGGAAATCCAATGTAGAACCTTCTACCTCTTCCTCAGCGGCAAAGGCTTCGACGAGTTGGCGGCGACGTTGCTGCTCCGAAGCGGAACCCGTGCCTGGATTCCATTTGAAAGCGTCCAACCGACGTAGCATCGGGACATTGATCTTTGTTCCCAGCAACGCACGCGGAAGTCTTTCGGTGCCGATAGCCATGGCGGGTACTTTACCCCCATGCCGAGTGTGCGTCTCATCCAGCGCGCGACCGATCCAGCCATCACCACGGAACTCTTCGTCATCGGGTCTAGCGGAATGCCAGATGTCCATCGAACGGAAATGCGAGCGGTCGGGGTTTGGATAGCCAACGCCCTGCACTACGGCGAGGTGACCGGCATCATAGAGCGACTTCATGCCCGTCATCTGCGGATGCAAGGCATGGTAATCGTCCAGCTTGAGTAAGGTATCACCACTCAAGCGAATGCCAGGCCTTGCACTGTGATAGCGATCGTCGGCAAAGGGGATGACTGTGTTGAGACCGTCATTGCCTCCCGCGAGTTCGATCAAGACAAGAATGCGATCACGGCCATTCTCAGCGGGTTGAGCAGCATTCGCCGCCCCGGCCGCGCGATTGAGGAAGGTCGGCGCGAAGCCGCCTAAGGAGATCACTCCGGCAGCGCTGGCGCGGGTGATGAAATCTCGTCTGGTTGTCTTCATGGCAGTTTAGTTAGAATGGATGGATCACAAGAGCTGATACTCCGGCATGGTCAGGAAGAGTTGCACCAAGCTACGGCGAGCCTCTGCTGAGGGACCGGCTTTCTTGGTGTAGGTAACGAGCTCCTGCGTTGCGGCACTGGACACGTGATCGTTTAACAACAAGGCAACCCAGTGAGCAACCGTGTCGGAGGAAGAGTCAAACTTCTGTGAGAGTGCGCCTGGCTGACCGTAGCGTTTGCCTCCAGCAAACTCCGCCGCGAAACTGGCGCGTTGCAGCATCGTTGCGGAATTGATCCATTGGCGATCGCCTTCCCAACCTTTCACCGTGGGAGGCTCGAAGAGATTCTGTCCGAGATCACTCATCAACTGCGCACTGTGAGCAAGATGGCATTGGCCACCGAATGCTTTGAACGCGCTGACAATAAGATCGGCGGGGCTCTTAATGAGAGCATGCCGAGCGGCAGGAGCGAAGAAAGCACGAGACGCAAAGAGTTCGCGTAGAACCGGTCTCATTTCAAAGTCATGTCTGCGAATGCTCGCGGCGAGCGCATCAATAAGCGCGCTGTCAGGATTCGGCTGCACGAAGACACGCAGTAGCTTCTTTGCTAGATGTCGAGCACAGGCGGGCTGCTCCAAACAGAGTTTCAGAATATCGTCTCCCTTGAACGGGCCAGATTTCGCGAGCACGGTCTTCGTGCTCGGGTCATGCTGGTTGTTATTGAACCAGAAGGCGTCCTCACGTACATGCCAACCCGTGAAGGCTCGCGCAGCTTCTTGAATATCAGTCTCCGTGTAGTTGCCCACGCCGAGACTGAACAGCTCCATCACCTCGCGGGCAAAGTTCTCGTTTGGGTGGCGCTTGCGATTGGCATTGCCATCGAGCCAGACGAGCATGGCCACATCGCGTGCCATGTCCTGAAGCAATCGCTGAAAGCTGCCCAGAGCGTGTTTGCGAATGAGCGCGTTCTGCACTTCCATCTTCTCGGTCGAACGCACCTTGGCATTCGACGTGGCGAAATGGTTGTGCCAGAAGAGCGTCATCTTCTCGGCTAACGGATTCGCCGAGTAGAGCATGCGATAGAGCCACCAATGTTTGAGCGCATCAATGTTCCCAGAGGCCATCGCCGTACGATGCAGAAGGCGTTCGGTGGTTAGGAATTCTTCCGTTTCCGATTGTGGGCTCAGGAGGCGATCAAGTGTCTTCACCAAACCATCGTCGACCACACGCGAAATGTCATCATGGCTCGCCCCAGATGCTACCCGCCAGAGTAGATGGGTCGCCTCGCGACGCGTCCAGGCATGCTCACTGCTATCCGGTGGGTATGGGGCTAACGGATCACTCATCGTCCTAACGGCCCTCGTTGAAGGCTCCACTGAGGCGCAAGGTGAATCCTTGCTCTGTGGCAGACGTGGAAGCCGAGAGTCCTTTGATACTCTGTAGAATGGCGAGGACGAGTTCGATGTCACTCTTCGCCTGGTTGACGCTACGACCTTCCACCACGCGTTGTGTCTGCAAATGTGTTTCGTTGGCTCTGAGAATATCAACTAACGGGCCCACATCCAGATCGAGTGCGAAGTTCTCATTCAAGCGCGTGACTTCCGGTGCTCCCAGCGCATTGATCAAGTTTCGGCAAAGCGGTAAGGACGAGCTAATGATGTATTGATCACCCACGCGAGCTGCTGCGGGAAGAAAATTGAAGACGATGGGCAGATCCTTGCCCTTGGGCTTCTGAAGATAGCGCGCCGTGGTGATCTTCACGTCATCGTGGATCACGGTGTCGATCAGCCAAGGTTGCCGCTGCTGCTTGGCAGCCTCGAGATTGAGCACGGAGAGGAGTGTCTGCACGAAGAGCTGAAAGATGGCTTCTCCTTCTTCAGGTTCTGCGAGATCGATGACGAAGGCGAAGGCCGGAAGCTCGATTCCAAGCTCGCCCTCCAAGTGTTCGAAATTCTGGACGGCACTGACAAAAGTAATGTTGTTTCCCAGAAGCCGCATCACATCTTCCCCAAAGTCTTTGCCGGGAAGGATGTTGCCAATCCCTGCCTCAAACTTGTCGAATTCAGGAAGCACCTGCGCATCGAGGAGTTGATCGCGCTCGCGATACCATTCACCAATCTCACGGTGGAACGTGAATCCGCCGATCAAGTTAGGTACCTTAGGCAGAGGCATGATTCCAGTCTTGGGATGATCGCAGAAATAGATTTGATGACCCTGTTCAAGCTTCCCCGGTGAGCCATCCATCCGAGTTTCTAAAATGAAGCTATCGGCATCGGCATCAAGTGTGAGGAGGGCCACCTGACTATTAAGCCCCAATTCACGGATTCCACCGACTAGCAGAGAGCCTAGCGGATTGCTCATCTTGTCTGAGAAGCCAAATCGCTTGCCCGCGCCGAGAGACTTCGAGATCGTCTCAATATCAATGACAGCCTCCACCAGTGATTCCTTTGCCGTTCGCATCGGCGCCACTTTCTGAAACAACGCGCTCTTTGCCAGAGTTTCCACGTCAGCCGCGCTCCCCATTTGCAAGGCTATGGTCTTCTCTAACAACGTTGTTTCTGTGGTCACCGCCAACCAGGCTTCATGCAAGGCAATGTAGACTGGTTGATCTTCCTTTCCCTGGGCAATGAAGCCACGGATGCCTGAAGCTGATTCCATGGGCTTGGCCACAAGGTCTAACAACGGCTCGATCCAGGCTCGCTGAGTCGTCCAAGCTTCCTGGTCTTGAGGACGAAGGAGCAGCACGGCATGGGGCTGCTTGGCCTCCTCTCTAGGATAAAGCCCTAAGCCAATCTCACCGCCTAACAATTTCTCGCACGCCTCCCAGAGATCCATGCGCAAGACGTGCTCTGCCAGCGCCTTTCCTGCATAGGCCTTCACCAAGCCTTCAGAGGATTGCACCTCTGCGAAAAGCTCGCTCGCAAGCACATGCCTAAGCACCTGCGATTCATGAAACAGCTGCAAGACCTCCCCCAACTTGTTTGTTTCAACGTAGGCGTAGGCACCTCCTGGCAAAGTTGCCGAAAGTGGCGATGGACCCGTCTCAGCCGCATGACTCGAGAAACCAAGAGCGAGGAAGAAGGCAGCGAAGCGAAACAGGTTGATCGAGATCATAGGCATCAGGTCGACCTTCGTATAATATCGAGCATCTCCGCATCCACAATGAAACGACTGTGTCCGATTGTACCCCCTTGTAACACAAGAAGCCGATGTGGTGTCATGATCACTATGAAAGCTCTTGCTCTCCTTCTCCTCTTCATGCCGACCCTTCGCGCGGAAGAAGCCTCGCCTAACTGGCCGCAGTTTCGTGGTCCGGGTTTCATGGGTGTGGTCGCGGACAACCCAGATCTGCCTGACACCTGGAGTGAGACCCAAAACGTTGCTTGGAAGACGCCGGTCACTGGTCGAGGGTGGTCATGTCCCGTGGTTTGGGGCAATCGTGTCTTCCTGACCACCTCCATCAACTCCGGGGAAACTGAACCTGCCAAGAAGGGCCTCTACTTCGGTGGCAATCGCGAGAAAGCGGAGACCATTCATGAGTGGAAAGTGCTGTGTTATGATCTCATCACTGGAAAGCCGCTATGGGATTATCAGGTGCATCGGGGTGTGCCTCCCCAAGCCCGTCATCTCAAGAACTCTTTCGCCTCGGAGACGCCCATCACCGATGGCAAACGTGTCTACGCTTACATTGGAAACATCGGTCTCTTCACGTTCAATCTGGATGGCAAACTCCTTTGGGCGCGGTCATGGGATCCTATCAAAACACGCTATGGTTGGGGCACGGCTTCATCGCCGTTCTTACATGAAGGCATTCTCTACCTGATCAACGACAACGATGAACAGTCCTGGCTCACGGCGCTGGACGCTGCCACCGGTGACACGAGATGGAAGATTGATAGAGACGAGGGCAGTAACTGGTCGACGCCATTCGTTTGGGAGAATAGCAAGCGTAAGGAACTGATCACTACTGGCACGGGCAAAGTCCGTTCCTACGATCTCGATGGTAAACTGCTCTGGACGCTCACCGGGTTTTCCAGCATCACTGTGCCGCTTCCAATAGCAAAAGACGACTTGCTCTACATCGGCTCTGGTTACGTCGGTGACAAGAAGCGGCCTTACATGGCAGTGAAGCCAGGGGCGAGTGATGATATTTCGTTAGAAGACGGAGAAACGAGCAATGCATTCATCGCGTGGTCCCACCCACAGATCGCTCCTTACATGCCCACACCCATTCTCTATCGGGATCGCCTTTACGTCTTGTTAGACCGAGGCATGCTCGCCTGTTACGATCCGAAGACTGGCGAAGAAATCTACAAGCGCAAGCGGTTGGGCCGTTTCGGCGAGTTCAACTCTTCCCCCATCGCCTTCAACGGCAAGATCTTCTGTCTCAGCGAACGCGGTGCCACCGTCGTGGTGAAAGCTGGCGACGAATTCGAGATAGATCACGTCAACGAACTCGACGAGATGATCATGGCCACACCGGCTATCGTGGGAGATCGGCTGCTCATCCGCACCACCGAGCATCTCTACTGCATTCGAAACGAGGGGCTACCAGTAGTCGATTCAACCGCTACTGCTAGCGCAGCTCCAAGCGTCGTCGGCGAATGGGCTCTTAGTTCTACTTTGTTAACTATTTGGCTTGCACTTTCTCACGACATATTAGAATCTCCACCAGAGAGCCTGACGGTTTGAGAGAATCCCAGGCTTTTTTAAGG
>JBLHHN010000192.1:0-11187 GCA_047616785.1 Verrucomicrobiales bacterium | reverse complement strand
CGGATCATCAGTAGGCTGATCACCACGGACGATCCCCGTCGTCGTCAGCTTTCCTCCAAACTCGATGGGCGCACCGAGTACGTCATGATCGAAGTGCATGACACGGGCGACGGGATTCCTGAGATGAATCTCGATAAGATCTTTGAGCCCTATTTCAGCACGCGCACGGACGCGAACGCTACTGGACTGGGGCTGACGGTGTGCGATTCCATCGTGCGTTCTCACAAAGGCTTTCTCACGATCGAATCACGCTTTGGGAGCCACACCACAGCACGAATCTTCTTACCCTCTCTGCGTCAGCATTGGCAGGCTCCTGAGAAAGAGAAAACTCTGATCAAGCGACACACGACAAATAATCCTCCGCGAATCCTCATTCTCGATGACGAGAAACCGATTCGACTCTTGATGAGCATTTCCCTCAAGCGGGACGGTTACGAAGTAGTGGAAACGGAGGAGGGGAGCGAGACCGTCGAAGTCTACCGGCAGGCTATGGCCGAAGGAAAGTGCTTCGATCTCGTCATCATGGATCTCTCTATTCCCAACGGCATGGGCGGTGCAGAAGCGATCCAACAAGTCCGGTATGCGGATCCAGATGTGCTGGCCGTGGTGTCGAGCGGCTACTCCGATGATCCGGTGATGGCAAATTACCAGCAATACGGGTTCTCTGCGGTCTTGCCTAAACCCTACGAACCGTCTTCTCTGCGACAGCTCGTTCATCGCTTGGTCAAAGGCGATGAGCTGGCGATCTGACCCATGTCCCACAACAACACTCCTCTCACTCTCGTCGTCCTCGCCGCTGGTATGGGCAGCCGCTATGGCGGTCTCAAACAACTCGATCCGGTCGGCCCGCACGGTGAAGTTATTCTCGATTACTCCGTCTACGATGCCCTGCAAGCTGGGATCGATCGCGTGGTCTTCGTGATTCGTAAGGACTTCGAAGACGCCTTCCGAACTACCCTAGGCAAACGATTCGAGGATCAGCTCTCGGTCGACTACGCTTTTCAAAGCCTGGATGCCGTGCCCGAAGGGTGTGTCGTGCCCAGTGCGCGGACTAAGCCTTGGGGCACTGGGCACGCTGTCCTCACGGCGAAGGATGTGGTGAAGAGCCCTTTCATTGTCATCAATGCCGACGATTTCTATGGGCGAGGAGGCTATGCGATCCTTGCCGACTACCTTCGCCAGGCGGCGGCAGTGGAGACTTCTGTCGAGCCGACGAGCATGGTGGGATTCCCTTTAAGAAACACGCTCTCCGAACATGGCACGGTGGCGCGAGGGCTTTGTCAGTGCAATGATGCCATGAGTCTGGAGTCCGTTGTCGAAATCACGAGCATCCGTAAGACGGAGATTGGGGCGGCCTATGATGGAGCACAAGGAGAGGTGGTGAATCTGACAGGGGACGAATTTGTTTCGATGAATATGTGGGGATTTCTCCCTTCGTTTTTCCTACTGTTAGAAGAGCGCTTTCGTTCCTTCATGGTCGACCTTGGGAATTCCGACAAAGCCGAGTTCTACATCCCATTCGCCGTCGACGAATTGATCCAAGCGAAGCGAGCGAACAGCCGCGTTCTCACCACGGACAGCACCTGGTTCGGCGTGACCTATCAAGAAGACAAACAGGTGGTCGTCAATGCGCTGCAAGCGCTTGCTGACGCTGGGACCTACCCTTCCCCTTTGTGGGGTTGACCGGGACCGAGCAAGCCACGGCGCAGTTCCATGACGGAAGTATGACCAGAGGCCAAGCCTGCTTCGAGGTGATCTTTGATCGCCCAGACGTCCACACGGTCGCCACAGGTGAAGATATCGACCGCTGCGTAGCCGTGCTCGGGCCAGGTGTGGACGGAAATGTGTGACTCGGCGATGACGAGCACGCCGCTGACGCCTTGAGGGCAGAACTGGTGGAAAGCCTCGCTAACAATCGTCGCGTTCCCTTTCTCGGCCGCATCGCACATGGCCTTTCGGATCTGCTCTGGATCATCGAGAACCTCCCGATCACATTCGTAACACTCTATCAATACATGAAGACCTAACGCATCCATCGTGCTGCGATTGTGGAGTCGATCGCAACAATGTCAACAGGGCCTGAATCGATCACGGGAAGATCGTGCGCACCCGGTAGAAGACGCGGACATTTGTCGGGATGGTGTCGGTCCAAGTAACTTGGTCACGTGTGGCGTCTAGCGTTTGCCTCGTGGGCGTGACGTTGAGTGGGAACCAATCATAGAGGTTGAAGGACCATTCCACGACGTCCAATCCATCGGGCACGGTACTGACGCGAGGATAGCTGATCTTGGCCTCTTCCCCCACCACCGTAATCTCTAGAGGGTCATCGTTGTGGGTGGTCGGGTCGATGCCCAGAAGGTATTCCAAGCCATTGGGCAAGGCGTCATCATCGGGATTGCCCGTGGGGTCCTGGTAGGACGACGCCGTAGGTGTGCTGTGGAAGGTGGCGATTTCCCACTGCTCATAGTCTAGCAAAGTTGTCAGAACGATGTCATTTCCATCGCCTCCCACATAGGTGAGCTGGAAAACAGAAGATCCCGCGGACACTTGACCTCCTTCGGAAACGCTCGCAAAGGGGGCCGTGAGAATGGTGCCAGGTTCGCAATCGACGATGGTGAACGCGGTCCCGACGACAGGTGCGGTGGGCACGGTCAGCTGAAGGGTGGCGTTGCTGAGATCAACGGCCCCTCCACCTAGCACTTGCACTTGATCGGAAGAAGTCGAGGGCAGCCTCAGATGGAGGGTGCTCGAAGCGGCGAATGAAAGATCCCCGACGAAGGTGAGGGTGTTCTGATCGTCCAGGCTGAGGCCGCCACCGATCACCCAGGAGTCGCTTGTGACTTGGGTGCCGGGCGCGTTGCAAACGACGATTTCGGCTTTGGTCGTCAGCGTCGCACTTCCAGCGAGATTAACAGCCACGTTGGAGGTGATGGTGTCAGAGTCGCTTTGCCCGTCCAGGGTGACTGAAGCGGGGCAATCCGCCTCTAGCGAAGTGATGGTGATGGTGTCGGCGCCGCCTCCAGCCTCCACGGTCAGGGTGGAGGTGGGGTGGCTCAGGGTGGTGGCTTCGCCAAAGGTCGAGTCGATCAGAGTCACGCCGGAAGAAGGCGTGCTGAGAGTGATGGCATCGGCACTGGCACTGTGGTTGAATCGAGCATGAGTGAGGGCGACAGTGCAATTGATAGGCTCCAGTCCAGTGTAGGCGATGAAGGTCTGCCCATCGAAATTGACGGTGCCGTCAGAAGCAATGGTGTAAGTGAAAGTTCCCGTGGTGCGACTTCCTCCTGCAAGATTCAACAGATCACCTGAGCCGCTTGTCGGATTGCCGCCAGCGTAGGTGATCGCCATGGAGAAATCTCCTAACGAAAGATCCACGGTTAAGGTGTCGTTTCCATCTCCTGGCAGTACGGAGATGGCCGTTCCCGTGATAGATGCGATGGGCACGCTCACCTCATGGGTTCCACTGCCCGTCGCACCAGGAATGGCGGTGCTCAAGGAATGATTCGGATCCGAGATGAGGATCTTTGCGTTGGTGAGGTCTGCTTTGATCATGAGGGTGTCATTGCTAGCGTCACTAGTATCCTCAATCACAAGATCGCCTGAGCCATTCAGGGAAACGTTCGTCGTGGGGGGTGTGTCGTCATTGACGATGGTCGCGAAGAGGGAGGTCTGATCCAAACGGAAGACGGCTAGACTGGTGTTGAACTGAATTTCCATGGTCTCGTTCTCTTCAGGGACAAGATCCGGAGAAATGGGAATCTGGAGGACCTTCGTTGTTTCATTTGCTCCAAAGCTCAAGGTTCCACTTGGCAACACCCCGCCAGGGAAATCAGAGCGACTGACAGGATCCGTGCCGGTTGCCACCACGGACCATTGGATGTCGCCGGGAACGGCTTCGTCGCCTCGACGTTTGAGGGAGAATGAGAGGTTGTTGGTCGTGGAATCGCCTTCGACAGATGATGGCGTTGAAGTTTTAAGGTCAACGCTGACATTGGCATAGAGAAACTGCACTGCTGAAGCAAGGTCGCATACGCCGACCTCGCCAAATCCGCCCCAAGTGCCGATGCGGTTCATCCAGACGTCGGGTCCATTGGCATCCGCATTGAAGTAGTAGGCTCCAAACATGTAACGTCCAAAGGTGCCATCGCCATTGAAAGATCCCATGCTACCGGCCGTGGTGAGAATCTCAAAGTCAGGGGCCGCGTCGCCATCATCGGGATCGATCCACATCTTGATCCCAGCGTCGGCCGTGCTCGTATCGGTTGCCGACGTGTATTGAATCACCGCAGTATGCCATTCGTCTGGATCAACGGCAATGTGAGAAAGACTGGAAACGTTGTTGGAATTGACGGGCACCACCGCGGCAAGGCCTTCGGTGCCATTCGCATCTTTGCCCAGCTAAAGGTAGTAGGCGAGACCGCTTCCGCCGCGATTCTGGACGAAGATGCCTTGGGTGTAACTCCTCTTCGGGGTGTTGTTAGGAAGGTCGCTGTAGCGGAACCAGAAAGCGATCTGATGCTTCCGCTGCGTGTAGTCGGCGAAGGGAAACAACGCGGCGGATTGGATGGCATTGTCCTCAGCGCCACTGAAGGCGATCCCTCGACCGTTCTGAGATTCCGTGGTGTCGAGAGCGAACCCGGCAGCCGTCGTCGCGCCGCCTCCATAGACGAAACTGAAATTCGTGTTCGTGTCGTTGGGCGCAGAGGTGCTGGGATTTCCGGTGATACCAGGGAACAAATTGAACTCCTCCACGGCGAATGGGTCGCCCTCGATTCCTGTTGATTTCAGTGACGCGCTATTGTTAGATTAAATCGGATCTGCTTCCGCGCGGGTGACCTGAGCGGTGGCGGTTCCCGTGCCCGATCCCGCATGATGGACTTCGATTGCGATCGCCGCTTGTCCGTTTCCGGACAGCGTGCCGATGTCGACGGTGACTTGGTGATTGGTCCAGTTGACGCTGCCCGAGCCTTGGGTGAAATAGGCCGAGTCGACGATCAGAGGATTGGTAAATGCGACATCCAAAGTCACTTGGGTCGCATTTGCCGGACCTGAGTGAACGACCTGCACCTCTAGCACTTGCGTTTCTCTCAGAATAACTTCGTTCGGTGTGGCAGAGAGCTGGACGGGGAGATCATTGTCCACATTGAGCGCAGACATCGAGAGATCATAGAGCTGGACATTGTCTGCGGCATCACCTAACATACGCACGATATAGGGCCCAGTCGAGTTTCCGGTGGTGTAGACGAGCGTCTCTGCAGCTCCCGCACCCTGAGCATTCATCGAAGCGACCGTGGAGCCGCTTGAGTCGACAAGTTCCAAACGGAGATCACGCACAACGAGAGAATTGAAATTGCTTCCAGCAGAACAAGAGCCACCGGCATTCTGTGCGCCTTCAAGATAGGTCTCGCTAGTGGGAGTCACGGTCGCGGAGATGTGAATGTTAGGGCCAGTGGTGTGGAATTGATAGAGATCCACATCATCTGATCCATCGAGACTGACCAAAGTGACCTGGGTCGGATTGGTTGAGAGCGTGCCCAGAGGAGCCGCCGTTGCTTGAGAATCATTCGGCTCTAACGCATCACCGTGATGCCGTTGCCCACCTAGAATGTCGTCGTGCTGTGGACCATCAAATTGGGTCGAGACGAAGGGCTCCATCAACTTGGTTTGGTTGATCGGGCAAACGTGATCCAAGCCTAGGCCATGACCGTGCTCGTGAGCGATGATATTGCGAAATTTGAGGGAATTGTTAGAGGTGTCGTTATAGAATGTGTCATTCGTATCAATGACCATGTCCCCAATGGTGGGATAGAAATTGAAGGCCAACGTGTTTGAGTTGCCATCAATAGGACGTCCACCGATTCGAACGTCTGGACGAACCCCGAGCTGACCCTTGCTCACGCCCGTGTTGTTGCTGAAGGGGGCGCCATCGTCATTCGGCTCGTAGACATAGGTGATGCCAGTCAATTCACCCCATCGATCAAACACGCTCTGAAAGATGGGCAGCCATGTGGCTTCATTCGTGTAGAGCGCGTTGAGCCGAACCCGCAAGTCACTCTTCGCCGCAGTTCCGGTGCCAAAGCTGGGGATGTTGGTGCCGTCCGAGACGATGCCCCAAGTCAGGGTGATTGCATCACCACGGCTGATCCCGCTGCCATTGGTCGCCGTTTGCGTCCAGTGAGAATCTGTTCGAAAGAGATCAAAGCCGCTAAGCTCACCGCCCGAGGCCGTCTCGATCTCCTCAATCAGGGATGGATCGGTACCCGGGGCGAAACAGCGCGCTAGATCCCTGGAAGAGTCAGTCGCTCCTTTTGGGGCCTCTTTCGGGGCAGGGGTGTGGAAAAGAAGGCCTAGAATCGTTGTTCCGCTCGCCAGTAAGAGGGAAAAGAGTGCGCGCATTTTTCCGAAAGATTGGATCCCGTTAATTATAATTAACCATAATTATCAGATATATCGAGCTTAAAATAATAAGATTCAGTCGAAGATCTAGATACGCGCCTCGGGAGAGTATCTTTCGCCCCGTACTTGCGTCTTCCTCCCGACTTCGGATACCCTTCCTCCTTATGACGCACCCCTTCCGCTTCCTACGCCTCTTCGCGCTCACTGCTCCGGTGATTGTCCAGGCCGCCCCTCAGGTCGTGATCCATGAAATTCACTACGACCCCGAGCCCAAGACCGAGCATGTAGAATTCATCGAGCTCTACAACGCCGGCGATGAAGCGGCAGATCTCAGCGGCTGGCGTTTCAACAACGGAGTGGATTACACCTTCGCCGCCGATGTTTCTCTTGAGCCTGGCGGATATCTCGTGCTGACCGAGAACAAGGAACATTTCGACAAGAAATTCGGCTCCGTCTTGGCCATCGGCATCAAGGCTTTCGATTCGTGGAGTGATGGGACGTTGAATAACGACAGCGATCGAATCACGCTTGTCGATGGGACGGGCGAATTGGTCGATGAAGTCGACTATCAATCCTCTTTCCCCTGGCCCATTGCGGCAAACGGAGACGGCGTCTCGATGGAACTCATCAACGCAGATCTGGACAACGACCTCGGCGGCAGTTGGCGGTCAGCCAGTGACTCCCCGACTCCAAATAAGGCAAACTCGGTCTTCGCAGAAAACGCACCGCCTCAGATACGGCAAGTGAAGCACTCGCCCAAGATGCCTACCACGGAGGAGCCCGCCATCATCACGGTGAAAGTGTCAGATCCTGACAGCGTTGCGGAAGTGAAATTAGTCTATCAGACCGTCGAACCCGGCAATTATATTCAATCTCTGTTAGCAAAGCCTTCCGCCCAGTGGAAAAGCAGTCCTCTCGATCCACGTGAACCGAATCCTGACTTCGAGGACTCCTCCAACTGGGAAACCGTGGCGATGTTAGACAATGGTGAAGGCGGTGACGAGACGGCTGGAGATGGCATTTATACATTCACGCTACCAGCACAGCCGCTGAATCGCACCCTCGTGCGTTATCGTATCGTGGCCGAAGATGGCAGTGGTGCTTCGGTAAGGGTTCCTTATCCCGCCGACGAATCGCGTAACTTTGCTTACTTCGTTTACAATGGCGTCCCTGATTACGTGGCGAATAATCAGACCGTGCATCCCGATGGTGCCCCTTACACGCACTCCACCGAGGTGATGACTTCCTTGCCCGTTTACTTTCTTTTAACGGATGAGAACGAGTTCAATCAATGCGTCGCTTACAGCAGCGGAGACCAAGTTGGACGCGATAACTTTGATGCCCGCAGCGCCTTCAACTGGAGCGGCACCTTTGTCTATGACGGCGTGGTTTATGATCATATCAAGTATCGCCTCCGTCAGCGGAATGACCGATACGGTGGCAGTGGTAAGCGCAGCTTTCGATTCCGGTTCAATCGAGGATATCATGCTCAGTTCCATGACGATTTGGGAGATCCCTATCCCACCAAGTGGCGAACCTTGAACACGAGCAAACTCAAGGCCTCCCGCGGCGGATACAATTATGGACTGAACGAAGCGGTCAATAACATCCTTTGGAATCTCGTGGATGTGCCGGCGAATGCCACCCATTGGTACCATTTCCGCGTCGTCAAAGAGCGGGATGAAATCCCCAAGGGCTCCATCTTCGGACCTAACGTCAATGCGCAATGGACTGGAGACTTCTTTGGAATGGGTTTGGCGCTCGAAGACTACGACTCGCGTTTCCTCGATGCGCACGGCTTGCCAGATGGTAATCTCTACAAACTGATCAGTACCCGCTTGGACGGAAAGGATGTCCAGCGCGTGCAAGGTAAGTTCTCGGTCGATGACGGCTCGGATTTCTCAAATATCTTGCTAGAGACCCGCAAGTCGAAAGACGCCGCCTGGCTCGAACAACACATCAATTACGATCACTACAATCGGTACCATGCAATCATCGAAGCGGTCCGGCACTTTGACGTGGCACCCAACTTGGCCGAGCACCTCAAGAACCGAACCTTCTACTTCAGCCCTCCCACGGCAGACCGCCCGCTCGGGTTGCAGCACACACTACCCTGGGACTCAGAAACCAGCTGGGGCCCTAATTGGAATGGCGGCGTGGATTGGGTCAGAGACGCGATGCTCGCGAACACCGAAGATCGTGAACCCTTGGATATTCGCTACAAGAACACCGTCCGCGAGATTCGTGATCTCATCTGGCAGCCTGATCAGATAAACACGATGTTAGACCGCTTGGCAGATAAGTTAGAGCCTTTCACTCTGGCAGAACAGGATCGGTGGAAAAGTGCTCCTTCGTCGGCAAAGGCTGGCACGGAATCCATTCCAGATGACATTCGCGAATGGGTGGCGGAAATGAAGGCGTACGCCTGGGACGGCGGTTCCTGGGTTGGTGGGGACGGGCCGACTACCCCGCAATCCAAGGATTCCGGCATCTCTGGCGAACAAGGGCGCGACGATTATCTGGATTGGCTTGCTGGTGACAGCGCCTCGCCGCACCGCCCTAACATGACCTATATCGGCACGGAGGGATTTCCTATCGACGATCTCACGTTCACGACCTCCTTCTACAAGAGTGGCACTCTCTTTCAACCGGGCGAGCTGTTTGCCTCCATGGAGTGGCGACTCGCCGAGATCACTGATCCCGCTCTGCCTGACTACGATCCTACCGACCGGTTCAAGTGGGAATGGAATGCCACCTGGGAAAGCGGCCCCATGACAGAGTTTCAAGAGTCCATCAAGATTCCCGCCACCGCGCTTCGCGCTGGCCAAACCTACCGCGCTCGAGTCCGCTACACGGATGCGGTGGAGCGGACCAGCAACTGGTCCGACCCCATCCAATTCACCCCAACGATTCCTGCGGGCGTCTCCGATCTACTCGAGGATCTACGGATCTCGGAGATCTTCTATCATCCAAGCTCAGCCACCGACGAAGAACGAGCGCAAGGGTACAGCACGTCTGATTTCGAGTATCTCGAACTGCACAACGCCGGAGCTGTGACTCTCGACCTTCGCGGCGTCCGCTTCACCAAAGGGATCGACTTCGATTTCGATGGCAGTGCCATCACGATGTTAGAAACCGGAGCCACCCTTCTTGTGGTCAGTCATGTGGAAGCCTTCACCAGCCGCTTTGGCGAAGGTCTCCCCATCGCGGGCGCCTATGGCGATAGCGGCACCCGTCTCAGCGATGGAGGGGAACGTCTAAAGCTTTCCTTCGGTGGCGGCACCCCTATCATTGATTTTACTTACAATGACAAAGGCGACTGGCCAGCGGAAGCAGACGGTGGCGGCCGCGCCCTCGTTCTTCGATCCTTAGAATCCCCAGGCGATCTCGACACCGCCTCAAGTTGGGTCCTGAGCGAAGCGCTAGGAGGATCTCCTGGCACTCCTGGTGGCGGGCAATCACCCATGGGGCCCACCGCAAACGACACGGATCGCGATGGCATGTCCAACGATTCAGAAGCCATCGCTGGCACGGATCCTAACGATGCCACTTCCGTCCTAAAAATCATCTCAGTCGACAGCGACTCTCAAGGCCTCACCTTCACCTGGTCGAGCGTCGATGCCAAGACCTACGTCTTGGAACACACCGCCACCCTCGCCAACCCAGCCTGGACCGAAGTCACCCAAGCCAACAGTGCCGCTGGTGAGTCCACTTCCGCCCGTGACGAAGACGCCTCCCGAGTCAACAACGCCACCGGCTACTACCGCATCCGGGTCCAGTAGCCCTCGTGTACCGGCGGCATTCCTGCCGCTGCCGAACCAAGATTAGAGATTGGAAATCAAAAGCAACAGCAACAGTGGTAGGCTCCACCCTGCGGGATGGGGTGTGCGCCTATCGTCCCGGATAACCGAATGCTGTTCGTTCACAGCTGAAGGCTATTTGTGATGATGAAGATTCTTCTCTACGGATTGATCTTTGGATGGACAGGCCACTTGGCCTTTGGGCAGCAAGTGGAGGTCTCTGACCATTCTGTGTTAGAAAAGGCCCGCAACGACTACTGGCCACTGACCAATCCACAGCTGATGTGATGGGAATTAATCATGGGGTTCTCAAAGGTGATACGCTGACCTTTGAATCTTTGGAGACGCCGGTTGGCCAAGGGCTGCACCTTGATGGCTCGGGGCAGTACATTGAGATCATTGATGAAGCGACGAGTGCCTTTGATTCTGTCAGTTTGTCGATTGCTCTTTGGGTAAAGCCTGAAGGAGAGGATGGGTCGATCCTTCTCAAGCACGATCTCGACAGTTGGATCTTCGATTATGTTGCGGAGAGCAATGTGGTGCGTTTCGGATCGCTGAATTGCGGTGGTGGGGACGATTGCATGGCGGAGGCGAGTCTGGACGAAGATCTCATAGACGGCTGGGCGCACGTGGTGGTGTCGATGGCGTTGAATGATGTTAGATTATATTGAAGCTTTATGTGAATGGCGAATTCAAAGGAGAGTCGCAAAGGCCATATCTCAAAGATAATAGGATAATAGGGACAGACACTATTATCAGCAACACGATCGTGTGAAACGGTGGTCAAATGAGAAGAGCAAGAATCGCAGGGGATCCTGGGGCGGCGGCGAATTGTCATCATCTGATGTCACGGGTGATCGAGGGACGTTTCATCTTTGATCGCGTGGTGAAGGAGCAGTTTCGGGAGTTCTTGGAGGCGCATTGTGCCTTTGCCGGGGTGGAGTTGATCACTTGGTGCTGCATGTCGAACCACTTTCATCTCCTGGTGCAG
>JBLHHN010000191.1:0-11319 GCA_047616785.1 Verrucomicrobiales bacterium | reverse complement strand
TGGCATCCCCAAAACCAATATCGATCTGGAGTGGGATTCGCGCGCCTGCAAGGTCGGCTGCGAGAAGCGCTCGGGTTCCTCCGTAGTCGAGTTCCTTCCGGATGGGGGCCGTGGCCACTTCGCCCCAGACAAGTCCATCTTGCGGGGCGATCGGAGCCTGGCAGATTTCGTTCAGAACCGAGGCCAAGGCCGCCTCGGATGAATCGCCATAGCCGAGCAAATCGAGATCCCGGGTTGGGCGGTGTAGCTCACTACTCCAGAGCCGGAACAACTGCGCTCCTTTGAGAATGAAGCGCTCGCGGTAGGCGCTTTCGCTAAGTCGCCAGAGAAACCGCCCCGTGGCGTATTGCTCAAGAAGGTCGTTGAATGACTCGCCCGAGCTTCGCGAATGGTTCAGCAAACGCGCGCGAACGGAAGCTGCCATGTTCTTCATACCATGCCCTCCAGGTAGGGTTGCATGACCTTCGCCACCCGGTTCAGTTTCGCGTAGTGATGGATTTCGGAGACAATGCCTCGTTTCGAGCCTAGCACCTCGCGCAGTGCTTCGAGGCACGGCTCCAGGCCAATCTGGCTGCGGTGTTTGAAGCAGTCGGCGACCGTCCGGGCAGGACAGGTGATCGGGATGTTCTCACCGCTGATCCGGTGCATCTCAACCCCTTCGGTCAGCAGTGCCCCGATTGATGTCCGCACAATCTTGATCGGTGGCCAAGCGATGCGAGGCGCGTGGGCTTTCAGCGGTAGCTGGATCCACACCTCCCGCGCGACTTGGGTACCGATCTCATGAAATCGAAGAGAACTGATCAGAACGATGATCGCCTTCGGTGCGACTTTGATCACGTTCACCAGATCGTGATGCTCGGTGATCGGAGAGTCTGGAAGTCGGTAGAGCCCTCGCTGGACTCGCTCCAGCTTCCCAGCGCGAACCAGGCGCGTCACTGACTGCCCAGAGATTCCGGCGGCTCGGATCTCGGCGGTTTTCAGTGTTTCGCGCTCGCCCGCCAGTTCGCGGATAAGCTCTAGAGTCGGACTAGTCACGGCAATTCAATGTGATCAAATCGAGGTAATTATTCACAATTACCGAGTTTTTGCAACATTCTTCCTGCCATGACCCGATTTCCATACCGTGGCATATGCCTTAAATTAATGCTGCACGTGACGTCCTCCTTCTCAAATGTCACGGTTTTGAACATTCATTGCCAGTGGCAGTTGAACCTTCAAAGGTTTCCGCAGAACCAGCCTGGCGAATCTGAGGTTTTTTATGACTGCATCCTGGGCCATTTCGGCGACTTCTAGATCGGTTGAAGCCTATCTTCAAAACCGTTCAAGGATAGAGGTGCCGAGTTTCTTGAAGTCTTCGTACGATTCCTGAGCACTATAAAGGTGGGCACCAATCGCCCCGTCCGACGTCTTGAGATCAAATACTGGTTTCCTCGCTTCCATCGCTAACGGCATAAGAGAGCGATAGTGCTTCAACATGGCCAAGCAATCTGACTCACCGTCGGGCTCCCCGTCTTTAGAGACGCAGTCCAAATAAGTCTTGGGAATCTGCTTACTCCATCGCTCGTAGGCTTTCACCGGGCGGTTATCTCGAATACCAAATTGCATCAGCACATAACCGATTGGAGTCAGAGTGCCTGGTGGAAGTTTCAGATCCGCCACCGGGTTCAAGCCTGAGCGAGTGGCCCATTGCGCCCGCCACTCACCCAATGTCGGGCCCAAATTTCGCAGGCCTTGCAGAGAGAAAAGGTCAGGTGCCAACGGGACAACTATCCCGTCAGCACATATAAGTGCGGCCCTGTTTGTCGCGCCAAAATTTGGGCCTACGTCGATAAGCACGATGTCAGTGTTCTCGTCAGCCTGGAGGAGTGTTCGATAGAACGCAGTGGTGACTCGAAAACTTGGCGGGTCGCTATCCAGGCACTTGCCCCAAGCTTCGGACAATTTTGATTCAAACCTTGAGAGTTCTAAGTCGCCTGGGATGAGGCCCAAGCGCGAATTAATTCTTCGAACAGGTGCTGGTGCGATGTCGCCCGTTCCTTGGATGATCGGATCGAGGCATTTCATGATACTATCGTGAGGTTTCTTGTCGTCGCTCCAGATCGACTCGAGAATACTCTCTTCGAGAAACATCGATGTCAGGTTTGCCTGTGGATCAAGATCCGCTACAAGAACCTTTTTCCCCATTTTGGAAAACATCCAAGCCAGATGATAGACGAGGGTCGTTTTACCGACGCCACCCTTATTGTTGAAGAATGCGAGAACTTTCATCGATCGGGATGTTTGGGAATCTGCGCAAGAAAGTGGGTTTGTTCGAGAGTGAAGCTTACTTCGGGACTCCCATTGTCTGTGAGAAGTTTCTGCGCCCGCGACACGCCCCGGCCAAAGCGGTTCGCGTAGCCTAGAACGGCCATGACCTCGGCAATCACAGGATTTCGATAGTCATTAACGTTCGGGAAATTCTCTGGGCGGGCGTCGCCATAAAGCCCTCCCGGATTCTGGATCTCGATGCGGTTGGAAAACTGGTAGAAGCGAACGGGTTGGTTCGATTGATAATCGCGGTGCAAGACCGCGTTCACCAGTAACTCACGCACGGCATTCTCAGGATAGTCCCAAACCAGTTCTTCCCGAAGGGCAGTGGTCTTGACAGGCTTTTGAGTGAACCGGCCTTTGACAAAGCTATCCAGTTCCCGGAGGAGCGTCATCAGATTGCCTGTGAATTGTTTCTGTTCTTCGACCTCGTCTCCAAGGGTTTCTCCGTCGTAACGGACATATTGAACGTAGGCTCCAGGGAAGTAGGCGAGTGGATCCGTTCCGAACACGAGGGCTCCCGCATTTGTGGGGCATTCACGGGGCAAGCTATAGAATCTTAATGCCGCCAGTTGATGAGTTAGTTCACGATGATTCTCCTTTAGAATCTCCGGGTCGATTGCTTCTCTCCGATAAGTATTCTGAAAGGCATCGAGGTCGAGTTCATCCAGGGAGGCATCCGGGCAGGGAGTGATGTCAAAAGTTCGGAACGTTGCAGAGCGCCGCTCGATCAGACGCCGCTCTTCGGTTTCGTTCGCGGTTGCCTTACGTGGGCCTACTCGAATATGGACTCTGCCCTTGTACCGTACGGGAGGCAGGTCGCTTGGTTGCACCTCAACCACCAAGAACTCTCCTCCATCAGGATGAGATTGTTTAAAGACCGAAAGCATTGGCTGAGGCAGGATCTGACCGTCGTCCCGATAAGAGGCGAATTGCTTCTGAAGATCGTCCGTAATGGCGACGTTTGGTGACAATGATCCGTCATCCTCGACGCCGATTAGCAGGTAGCCCGGGTTCCCGTGGGCGGGCATGTCATTCGAGAACGAGCAAATCGCTTCCCTGAATTTATCAGTATCGGTGATCGAGCGGGTGCGCTCGATGCGATCTGCTTCGGTGGAGGTCAAGACTTCCTGGACTTGTTCTTCATTCAACATGGATTCTAGAGATTACAACGATTGAACGTGAAGTCACACTTTGATTCTGCCAGTGACGGCGTGGGCGATGAGGGTGCTGCGGAGGGTTTTGAGTGATTCGATTTGTGATTCAACGGCTTGAATTAGTTTCTTCTCTGCTTCTTCAGTTGCTGAGATTTTCGCGAGGATCTCTCTTTGTTCGGCCACCGGCGGCAACAGCAGAGGAAGGGCGTAGACCTGTGGCAATCTGAGATGGCCGACGGTGCTCCCGTTCGTTTTGAGAAGAATGTATGTAGCGCTCGGCCCTTGATAGATCGTGTGAACGAGGAACTGCGGAAGCAACTGACTTTGGTCAGTTCGGAAGTACATCATTCTCTGGCCTAAACATGCAGGGATGGAACCGTCGAACAAGCAGGCCTCTCCTGCTGGCGCTTCGCGAGTGAACAATACATCGTTCTGTTGGGGTGCTCCGCGCTCAGTCCAAATTGTGTAATGCTTGAAATCTGTGCGAGTGATCTCTTCGGAAACCAAGGCCCCTCTTTTTACGTTTGATGTTCGGAGAACAAAGAACTCGCCATCGGGCACCACTTCTGGCGTCCGGTTTTTACAATCAATGATACGTTCGCAAGCGTGTTTCGCCGATTTAATCTCCCAATGTTCAGGAATATCGCCGATCCAATCAATGCCGGAGGGTTTGAGTTTGACGTTGGGGTTGAGGCCTCGGGTGACTGCGCAGTTGATGAGGATGGCCTTTTGCTCGTCGAGGAGTTCGATCTGGCGCTGCTTTTTGGCAATCAAGGCGTCGATCTCCGCCGTCTTCTGACCCAGAAACGTAACGATGCGGTCTTGTTCGGATTTCGGGGGGATTGGGAGTAGATTGTCTTGAAGCTTTGGAAACCGAAATCTCGGGGCACGTTCTCTAACAGATGGGCAGATGATATGGATGTAGCCTCTGTTCGCCATTAGGCGAAGAAGATGAGCATACCAGTGAGGATTAATTCCCTCCCGCTTCGGCGTAAGGACAGAATACTCCGGAGTCCATTTTCCACTTGCCTCTGCGACCCCAATTGCGCCTGCAAACGCGTCCATGCCGTGGATGACTAGGTCACCGTTACGAACTGCCTGATAGCCATGTTCTAGAATTGCAACCGTATATCCTTCGGCGCGGCGAAGAGTGCGGAGTGTTACTTGCCCATCTCGATATGCAGTGACTACTCCGTCACCTTTCGTTGGAGGACGTTCTTCCTTCCTAAAGATATACCGCGCTCTTTCGACGTCCCAATGCTGAGGAATCTGGCCCAGCCATTCAACATCGGAATCTTTGTACTGATCGTATTTCGGAAAAGCGCTCATTCAGACGGAGAAGCTGAGAATCTTTTCGAGCAGGCCTTCGGTTTCTTCTTCGAGATCACGGATCTCTTTCACGACTTCGTCGAGGTTGCGCAAGGGCTCGTGGACGTAAAAATATTTATTGAAGGAGATCTCATAGCCGATGACTGTTTTGTCTTTCGCGATCCAGGCATCTTCGATGTGAGGGAGCACTTCCTTGTCGAAATAGGCATCGAGGCCGCCTTCATGATTGAGCGGAACGTTTTCGGTGTCGCGAAGATCGCTGTCGGGTTCGTAGCCGCCGTCTTTGCCTGCCTTCTCATTGGCGAGGACGGGTTCGGCATCGGGATCGCGCCACGATACGGATTCCAAGACGGCTTTCAGTTGGGGAGCGCTCAGCTTGAGGCCGAGAGTCTTGACAGCAGCCTTTGCCTCTACCTGGAAGGTGTTGAAATTGTTAGAAATTCCTTCTCCTACATGGGCGTGAAGTTTCTCGGCAGCTTCGAGGAGTTCGCGCCGTGTGAGCCAGGCTTTATGATCGAGGAGTTTCTTTTTGTCGGCAGGTTTGCGTTCGATCTCCTCCTGGTCGAGCCAGGCGTCGAGGGCCGCCTTTTGCGTTTTGTCAGCGAGAAAACCGGGATCGTAGATGGCGTCTCCCCACTGCTGGTAGATCCATTCGCTCTCTTCGGTCAGCCGCTTGTCGAAACGGAGCGGGGCGATGCGCTCGGCGGTGAATTGGGCTGATTTGCGCAGCGGGCGTTCGACCGTGATTTTCCAATAGCCGAAGTCGCGATTGTCGAAGACCTGGGACTTCAGGCCATCCACGGCTTCTTTGCCAGAGTCTGCGAGGTCGAGATACGCGCGGGTGATTTGCTCAATGTGGGGCTGTGTGAAGGCGCAGTTTTTCTCGCCGAGGTTCTTGCGGAGTTTTTCGTAAAGCTGTGAGGCGTCGATGAGCTGCACTTTGCCCTTTCGCTGGGCGGGCTTGTTGTTCGAGAGGATCCAGATGTAGGTGGTGATGCCTGTGTTGTAGAAGATGTTGTTAGGCAGCTGGATGATGGCTTCGAGCAGGTCGTTCTCGATGACATACTGCCGGATATTGCTGGAACCACCCCCGGCATTGCCAGAGAAGAGCGCAGAGCCGTTGTGGACGGTGGCGATGCGGCTGCCCAGTGGGGAATCTTTGAGCCGCTTCATCTTGCTGACCATCTCCATGAGGAAGAGGAGCTGGCCATCATCGACGCCAGGAGTGGCGGCTACGGTCTGGGTCTTACCGAAGGCGTCGGGCAACTCGATTTCGAAACGCGGATCGATGATCTCGGTGGTGGAGCCTTTCTTTTCAAGGATCTGGCCTTGGTCGGTCTTCCAACTTTTCCCGTAGGGAGGATTGGAGAGCATGACGTCGAAGCGCAGGGTGGAGAATTCGTCAGTTGCGAGGGTGGAGCCGAACTTGATGCCTTCCGGGTTGTTGCCCTTGATCATCATGTCGGACTTGCAGATGGCGTAGGTCTCGGGGTTGACCTCTTTGCCATAGAGGTAGGTGGCGGCCTTGGAGCGAATGGCTCCCTCGGGATCGATGATGTAGTCCTGGGCCTCGGTGAGCATGCCGCCAGACCCGCAGGCGGGATCGTAGATGGTGATCACGGGCGGCAGCTGGTCTTTGAGGGGCTCGAAGATGAGGTGCACCATGAGCTGGATGACCTCGCGCGGGGTGAAGTGCTCGCCCGCTTCTTCGTTGTTCTCTTCGTTGAACTTGCGAATGAGTTCCTCGAAGACGTAGCCCATGCCGAGATTGGTGAGTCCGGGAAGCTTGCGGCCGTCCGGGCCGGTGGCGTCATGGTGGGAGAGATTGATGTCGGGGGCGACGAATTTCTCGATGACGCCGTGCAGGGCATCGGCCTCGCCCATCTTGCGGATCTGATTGCGGAGATCGAATTTGGCGATGATCTCGGCGACGTTGGGACTGTAACCGTCAAGGTAGTGGTTGAAGTTCGCTTCGAGCTGGGAAGGATTGCCGAGAAGGCTCTTGAGCGTGAATTTGGAGGTGTTGTAGAAGACCTGACCGGAAGCGTCGCGCAGGCCCTCGGGGTCGAGAACGGCCATTCCGGCGTCCTCTTTCTGGAACTTCACCTCGGCGAGGACGGCGTCCTTCGTGTCCTCCAGCAGGCAATCGATGCGCCGGAGCACGAACATCGGCAGGATGACGTCCCGGTACTTGCCACGGACGAACACGTCCCGCAGGCAGTCGTCGGCGATCGACCAGATGAAGGAGACGATTTTGTTGTGTGTGGCGTGATCCATGGGTCTGGATCTTCTAATGTGAGCGGAAGCGGATGGCAAGTGCTGGGAGGAGGCCTGTCAGGCCGCATTCAGGCACCTCAAAGGGGCACGCTCAGGCCTCACTTCGCGGGTTCGCGGCCCCCCCCGAACAGCTGCCCACGGTTTTCGCGGCGACCGCTTAGTGGACTATCGTTCTCCTCCAGGCCGATTGGGCTGAGTTTCTGCTTAATCAGAATCCCACATTTCGCGGTATTGCTGGACGTAGAAGGCTGTCGCTGCCGTATCGATATCCCACAGGTAGCGGCAAAGCCGCCGGAACAGTTCGACGCCTGATGGAAGACAGCAAAGATCGAGAAGGCAATCGAGGGTTCGTTCGATATGAGGAACATCGCGGCAGCCCGACGCAATGATTTTGTCAACGACAGGGCCGTATTGCGTCACTCCAAGCCTCGCCACATCGACCACTTGGCGATGAAGGTCGCCAATACCGCTTAGCACCATGCCATTCGCCCTCTTGTGAATGTTCATTTTCCCCAGAAATTTGGACATTTGGGCGGAGGAGTGTTCGTTTGGTGAACATTAAAGCGGTTCCGAGCGATCTTCGAAGTTGGCCTTCCAGGACTGATCGCCCGGCACACTTGCTTGCTTCTTCCGTATCATCGCTAGTCTGAAGCTGCCACCCATATCCATGCCTAAACAACCAAGAGACGAAGAAATTGAAGACCGCATCCACAATGAAGCTGTGGTGGATGCTCACGGCGAAGAGGAACGCGCCATTGGCTGGTACTACTACTTGGATGACAAGCTCTCGGCTCCCTTCGCTGCCAAATGCACCAAGCGCGAACGGACGTCGCCGCTGAAAGTCGGCTCTGTGGTGAGTGTTAAGAAGATGGCGCCAGTCGAGGAATGTTACAAGCGGATGCTGGTCACGATCCTCCTCGATGGCGATGAGCTGGACGTGCCATTAGAGCAACTTGAACCCACGGATGACACCGAAGATGACGACATTCGTGAGGCCGTCTACGCCTGGCACTATTGGGTGAATCAGGGCTATCAGTTTTGATTGGCGTTTACGTTATCACTTTGGCCAATCTGAAGGCCAGAGGTGCTCGAGATTGAGTTCTCGATAAAACCAGAAAAGATCTGGGATGTAGCCATGCTGCGCAGTCTTCCTCGACTGGCTGTGAATCATAGACTTCGCCCACTGCTCAAAGATCTGCTGCAATTGCGGATCGCTACTCTTGCTGGCCTCCCGGGGCGTCTTGCCCTGAAGCGCTGGTATGGCATCGTCGATTAATCGGCGGAAGTGTTCTTCCTCGTGGTCTTTCATTATCGCGGCTGCATCGGCTGGCACGCCGTCATCTTCCATCTCCCACGGCTCATCATCGACTTCGGAATCATCGGGGTCGTCGAGTAGTGTCAGCGGCGATTGTGATTGGCGGGAGGGAACGGTGGCTTGGATCTCAGGCGACTTGCTGGAGGTTTTCAAATCGCGAACGCCTTCGGATTCCACGACCAGGCCTGGCGCGATCTCCGATGACCAGCGGTCGAGCAACCAGATCATGAGATTGCGGTCGACACCACTCAAGCCAACATGGTTTTGATAGACATACACGGAAGCGAGCACCTGGACTTGGTCACCGGGGCCTCGGACGCGCATCCTCATGGCGGATGTTCGTGGGGAATTGGTTGCCCCAGCCTGGCGTTGCCAGTGGAAGCAATAGTGAACCGGGCCGTAGAGCGCCTCCATGGCATCTTCTTCATCATAATCGGGTTCCTCTTCAAACTCCGCGTGATCCTCAAGGAAATCTGCCCACGTGGCTGGATCACGATCAGATTGATAGACCGTCGTGCTGGCTGTGAGATCGATGCTGGAGACGATTCGTTCACGGGCGGCCTTCATCAGCCGCATATTCTCTTCAGCCACTTCCGGTGCATGAAGGCGCAACCAAGATTTCTGAGCAGTGGCATCCGTGGCTCCTGATTTCTCGCAAATAAACGCGATCAGATCGGCGGCGTGGGAGGGATCCACTGTCGCGGTATTGGCTTCGATGCGGCTGAAGTGACGCAGCGGGGTAACGTGAGCGAACAAGACTTGGTAGGGCGTGAATTGCCTCACTAAGGAATAGTCGAAGATGGTGTGTTCTTTGCCATCGGGATCTAACAGATCCTTCACCCGTGTCATGTGATCACCTTCGACGTTCAATAGCTCGACAAGTGTCAGTTGAGTTTCCTGACGCATTCGCAACAGTTGCTGCTCGTCATTGCTAAAGCCCGGCCAGCCCTCCGCCTCCCAACGCTGCAAGCGCGTCTGGCCATTGGCATCCCGTTGATGGAAAACCCAGTCCTGAATCACCGCAAACGAGCCTGTCGCCATCGGGTCATCATCCTGGTGAATGAGCATGAATCTCTTCGATTCTGAAAGCATCTGGGGATAGTCGTAGCCATCTTGTGCCATGGCTTTGAAGAGTTTGGTCGTCAGGGCCGAGTCCATCTCCTGGAAGCGCTGGTATCCAGTTTTTCCAAACGGGTTCGCGGTACAGTCTATGGTACAGTCGATGCTGACGCCTCTTCCTGTCCCGCAACAACGCGAGCACAGAGGTGCCTCAAGGGCCGGACAGGTCATTCGGGCCTTCTTCCCGCATTTGGTGCAGCGTTCTTTCATTGGCTACTAGCATCCACGTCCGATCGCACGGGGCAAGAGCGAGATTCGTCACCTTCGAAGTCTTCGACACATGCAGTGACAAACGAGGGCCCAGACGTCCATCCGATCCAAACAACTCCTTGAGATAGACAATCTCCGCTTCAATCTCGCGTGAGTTTTCGCTAGGGATCGTGGCGGCAACTTCGGCCCGGAAGGATTTGCCGAGTTTGGAGCGCCATCGCTGGAGCAGGTTGGAAAGGGCGTTGGGTTCCATTCCGAGTCGTTGGGCAACTTCCTGTTGAGGCGTGTCTGTTTCCGTGCCCATAAGGAAGGGGCGCAACTCATCGAACAGCTCTTGTTTGCCCCGCGCAACGAGATCAGCTTCGAATTCCGTCACCACTCGGCTGATCGTGGCAATTGCCCATTGCCGGTCGAAGTAGAGGTCAGGACTGGATGTGGAATCAAGTAAGCCGTCGTCGGACTCTTCAGCCGCTTCGAACGACACAAAAGATTGATCGCCGCCGCGCTTGAGTCTTCCTCGCTTCTTGTTGGCGTCATACACCAGCCGCTTCACCGCAACGCAGACGTAGCTTCTGAGAGAGCCCTTCTCTTTCCGCTCTTCCAGAAAAAGGTTTCGCCGGATCATTTGCTGGCGAAAGAAATCCTGGGTCAGATCTTCGGCGTCTTCCTCGGTTTGGCCCAGGTGGCGAACGAAGGATCAGATCGGCTTCCAGTAGGTGACGCAGAGTCGATCAAGGGCGACCTTGGCGGATGCACTATCACTACCTCGCGCTTTACTAATAGCGCTCCAGTGGGTGGAGGGAAACATGTCGGCTTCGAATCCTGTTCTCATGGCTCAATAATCGGGTTGGCGAGTCTGTCAGGTTTGCTGACAGCGCTCAATGTTTTAGTAAGGCGCTTTTGGCGGCTTGGGTGATGCGCTCGACCACGGGGGCGTCGCCTTGCATTTCTTTGGCGCGTCGTTCGAAAGTCGCGCCATCGCTGGCGGTGGCATAGAGCATCTCTTTTGACGCTCGGTTCCTGGCGTTGGCGATGATCGTTTTGGCGTCGTCTTCACGATAGTAGACGAAGCTGGAGAATGCTTTGGGCTCGGGGAATGAACTGATCGCTGCCTGTGTGACTTCGGGTAGAGGAAAGGCTTCCGAGATTCGGTCGATATCCTGACGATCTCGCTGTTTCATCAGCATGAGCATTCATGCGAGTTGCCCATCACGCTGGAGCGGACGGGACTGTCATAGAAGCGACCGAACTGCTGAATGACTGAGAACACCCAGCAGTTGAACTTGCGCATCCGTTCGTAGAACTCGCGGGTGATGCGATCACCATCCGGGATGGTTAGGAAGGCGCTCAGCTCTTCGAGGATGACGCGTTTCCTGACATCGCGGCGACGGGTCATCACTTCGTTCCGAACGTGATTGGTGATGAGAAAGGCAGCGACGGCGCGCAGGTCTTGAGCGGACTCTGGGATGTAACCGAGTTCGATAGGGGTAGGGACGACGCATTGGTTTGCGCCGCCCCTCCCTCCGAACCGGGCATGCGGCTCTCCCGCACACGGCTCTCCAGTCAGCAAGTTGCTCCTCGTTGGAGACTCATCTGTTCCTCTCG
>JBLHHN010000190.1:0-11396 GCA_047616785.1 Verrucomicrobiales bacterium | reverse complement strand
TCATATCGATGCCGAGTTGCTAGAGAAGATCAACGAGATCGTCGTTCAACACGGCCGCAAGGCATTGAGTGGCAAAGAGCAAGCACCACGGCTTGAAGTGAAAACCGACAGTTTCGTCCTCGAAAGCGACGTTCATTACCCAACGGACTGCAATCTGTTGTGGGGCGCCTCCCGCAAGTGCATCGAACTGCTCAGCCGACTCCAAAAACTTAATATTGGTTGTTGGCGCAAGAATGTCTACTGGAAAAGTGAAGTTAAGAATGCCAGGCGGGCCTGCGAGCGCCTCGTCTCCAGAGGAGGCCCTAACAAAGCCGAACGTGTGCTCAAAACCGTGCAAGACTACTTAGAAAAGGCCTATGCTCTCGAAAAGAGGCCCTCCGTCAGGTTGGCTGGATGGTTTCGCCTACCTCTGGAGGGTGACAGGGGCCAGTAGGCAGTTTCGGGCTCGAAAAAATCGGCCTTGCGGTTTCACTACCGAATCTAAGTCTAGCGAAACCGCTGCCTCAACTTTGGTGCAGGTCTGGACGATGGTTTCCGGAGAGATGCTGCGCTATGCCGAGTCGGATCCCATAACCCCCTGATCATCAGTAACTAAAACGACTCTGATTGATCCTGATTTCTTCGGGATTCGCTGATTCAGGCCCAGCCAATCTGACGGAGAGCCTTCATTTAGACGAGGCCTATGTGGATATCATGCTAGAGCTCTCGACTCATCCTAGCAAGAGAGTCAGCAAGCATGCTAAAGCTTACTTGAAGAGATATGGTGTGACTGCGACTCGAACACTCCCCAAGGATTCGATTCTCCAAACCAAGAAAGTCGATGAGATTTCCTTCACAGGTCAGGCAACGGATAGCGCGCGGGTTCCGTCCCGTCTTATCCACGACTACTGGATCTGGATAGCGGTGCTGTTCGCTGCTCTCATTGTGATTGTGATATGCGCTTTAAAATCACGGCAGTGACTGATGAAGTTCTGGCGCTGGCTTCACCTGCACCATCGCCGCCTGAGGACAGCCTGGCCTACGAGGTTAGCCTTCCTTCAGTCTTGAGCGATGTTTTCAGGCTCTCGCCTGGAGGTCATGGCCTTCTTGCGGACGCGGCCGACCACGAAACGTGTCTCATCTTGGGTGGCTTGGGCTTTGCCGTGGGAGAGAGCAGAACCGATGGTCTGTGGTGTGATTGTGGATCGTTGGCCCTTTGATTCAGGGCGAACGAATGTATAGTCGAAAAGAATTTTTGAAATTTGAAACGTGATCGCCTGGTTTGCTCGTAATGATATCGCTGCTAACTTACTGTTAGTTGGCATCTTTCTGGCGGGCATTTATTGTGCCTTCAACAAGATCCCGCTGGAGGTGAAACCGGCCAGGGAACACCGCACCATCATGTGTCGGGTGGACTACCCAGGCGCGACGGTTGGGGATCTTGTGCAGACCATCGTCATTCCGATAGAGGAAGCCTTGGAAGGTTTGGAGGGCGTGAAAGGGACGCGCGTCTATGTGAGCAATGGCTATCAACGTGTCTGGATCGATGCAGAAGATAGTGTGAACATGCACGAACTCGTGGAGGAGGTGAAATCGCGTGTGGACGGCATCAGCACCTTCCCCTCGCTGTCAGAGCCCCCAACTGTGGAGATTTGGGACAGTGCCCACTGGTATGAAGTCATTTCCATCGCCGTGACTGGGAATCTGGAGGAGAAAGAACTCCGGAAATTGGGAGAGCGCATTCGATTGGATTTGTTGAACATTGACGGCATCAGTCGGGTTAACTTGATGGGACAACGTGAGTATGAGATCGCGATTGAAGCGGACCAAGAACGATTGGCCGCCTTCGGGTTGGGGTTCAGCGATGTGGCCAATGCCATCCGGCGTTCGTCGATCAACTTGCCCGCTGGATCCATTGACACGGAAAGCGGAACCCTCACCGTGCGCACGCGCGGGCAAGCCTACGACAAAGACCAGTTTGACGCCATCCCCATCCGAGCGGCAAACGGTGCAGAGTTGATGTTAGGTGATGTGGTCAAGGTGACGGACGGTTTCGAGGAGGGCAAAGTATTCGCGTATTTCAATGGCAAGCCCGCGTTGAACATCGAGGTCGTGCGATCCGGAAAAGAGAACGCGATCGAGATCTCTGACAAAGTCAGGGCCTATGTTTCGGATGCAGAGAACAAGTTCCCCAATGGGATCGAGCTCTTTGCTTGGAAAGATGATTCGCTGGCCATTCGTGGACGGTTAGGGTCCCTGACGAATTCCTTGCTTCAGGGGAGTGTCCTCGTTCTGCTTGTTCTGGGGCTCTTCCTTCGTCCGAGTGTCGCCTTCTGGGTGGTCATCGGCGTGCCGATTAGCTTCGCAGGTGGGCTTATCTTCATGCCTTACTTTGGCATCACGGCCAACGTCATGAGCTTATTCGCTTTCGTGATTGTGCTAGGATTGGTCGTGGACGATGCCATTGTCACGGCCGAGAATATCTTCGCCAAGCGACAAGCGGGCATGGATCCCGAGGAAGCCTCGATCACCGGTGCGCAAGAGGTGGCTGTGCCGGTGACGTTCGGCGTGATCACGACCATCGTCGCTTTCCTGCCGTTGTTGTCATTTGAAGGTGCGTGGGGTGACTTCGCCAATCAGATTCCTTACGTCGTCGCCCCTGTGCTGGTCTTCTCTCTCATTGAGTCGAAACTCATCCTGCCCTCGCATCTCAAGCACGTTCGGGTGCTGGCCAAGCCGAAGCCCGGGTTGATTAGTCGGCTGCAAATGCGCGTGGCCGATGGACTGGAATGGTGGGTGGACCATGTGTATCAGCCAACGTTGATCTTCAGTCTGGCCCATCGCTATTCCGTCATTTGTGGGTTCTTTGCCATGGGCTTGCTCCTGATCGGTTATTGTCAGGGCGGTCGGCTGGGTTTCGTTTCCACGCCCACGGTGGACATGGCGACGGTGGGAGCCTATCTCGATCTGCACAACGACGTGGACTATGAAGAGACCATCGCCAAGACGACCAAGATCGAGGGTGCGGTGGTGAAGCTGAAAGAAGAATTCGTGGATCCCGGAACAGGCGAATCGGTCATCACCAATGTCCTCAAAGTCACCGGCCAAAAGTACCTCGGATACGGTGGGTTTGACAAAGACGAAGGAAGCGTGACCATCGAAGTCATTCCACCGAGCCAACGCACCGAGCCTGGTCCCAGGAACAGTGACATTGCCAAACGCTGGACGGAGCTGGTCGGCGACTTTCCTGAAGCCCGTCGATTCAGCATTCGTGGCGAACAGAAGGGAACGGGGTACTACGACTCCGATGAAGAAGAAGAAGCCATCGAGATTGAGTTGCGTGGGCCGGGATCAAATGCCAAGAGCGATCTCGCGGAAGCGATGGCTGACCTGCTAGAGGACTACGAAGGGATTGCCGAAGCCTACGCGGATGTGCGTCGGGGGCAGGGACAACTCGAGATTCGCATCCGACCCCGTGCCGTTGAGTTAGGACTCACATTGAAGTTACTCGCGCAACAAATCCGGCAAGCCTTCTACGGCGAACAGGCTCAACGCGTGCAACGCGATATTGATGACATCAAAGTGATGGTTCGTTTGCCTCGTGAGAGTCGAGAGACCCTCTATACCTTCGAACAGATGAAGGTCCGCACCCCTGGCGGAGCCACGGTTCCTCTTACAACAGTCGCGGATATCGGATTCATCGAGGTGCCCAGTCGGATCACACGATACGATGGTGCCGAGATCATCATGGTGCGTGCGCAGCCGGAAGATGATACCGTGGACGTGATCGGCATCGCCAAGGAGATTGAGCCGCGCTTGCGCGCACTCGTCGATGAGGTGCCTAACCAAAGCTTCCGATTCAGCGGACACATCGCGGAACACGAAGCTTCCAAGCGACGCACGCTGATCGGCGCGGGGGCACTCATGTTCGCCCTCTACGCGCTGCTCGCCATTCCTTTCAAATCCATGGTGCAACCGATCTACGTGCTGCTCGCTGTTCCCTTCGGACTGATCGGCGCCTTGTTAGGACATCTTGTCATGGGCATTGTTCCCTCCTACCTCTCGGTCTTTGGCATGCTCGCGTTGTCGGGGGTGGTGGTAAATGATTCCCTCGTCTTGGTTGACTACATCAACCGCAGGCAAAGGAGTGGGGCCAGTCTCATCGCGGCCGTGAAAGACGCAGGTCGAAAACGGTTCCGCCCTATCATGCTCACGTCGATCACGACTTTCGTCGGCCTCGTCCCGCTACTCTTTGATCGTTCGATCCAAGCGCAATTCCTTATCCCAATGGCGGTGTCGTTAGGTTTTGGAATCCTATTTGCCACCTTGATCACACTTTACCTTATCCCATCGGCCTTGCTCGTGGGTGAAGATGTGAGCGTGGCCTGGAATCGCGGAAGGGAATGGTTCTGGCGGCCGTTTCGAAAGGCCTGACTTGGCCTCAATGATCGTTTGGGAATCTGGCGAAGCCTCCATCCCGGCGGGCTATGCTCCGTCATCGCCGTGACTCAAATGGCCGCTCTTTCAGTGTGGCTATGCGCTTCTCTAACGATTCGGCGGCCACGGAGGGCCGCCCTCCGGGATGGATGTTGCCAGCTTTGCTGACATCTTGTTTCGGAAGGCCTAACTTTGCCGTCAGTCTTGTGCCGTGTTTTCAGGCTCACGTTTGGACGTGGTTGCCCTCTTGCGAACGCGGCCGACCACGAAACGGGTCTCGATAGGGTAGGTCTTCTTCTTGGTCGGCTTAGGCTTTGGAGCGGGTTCTTCTTCAGGCGTTGAAGGGCTTCCGAAGGTTCGGCCGGTGACTTGGCGGAGAACCCAACGGAGGATCTTAGGTCCAATGCCAAGGACGCCGTAGCCGACCATGTAAAGCGCGGCGATGGCGTAGCTACTCAAAGGAAAGACAGTGACGGGCTCGGCAGGCTTCACGTCACCGAAGAGGTCAGAGCCGATGGTTGCTGTGGTAGGAATGTAAGTGGTAGGGCCTTTGATCAATGCGATGGCGAGCCCTACCATGGTGATGAAACAGACGATGAGGCTCATTGCGAGCATCCATTGGAAATGGGGCTTCCCCTGGTAATCGATTGAACCCTCACGCCAACCTTTGGCATGCCATGGGATGACTAACACCCAGCCAATGTAGACGGCTAGCGTGTTGACAAAGATCATGCTGATCTGCCGCATGGCCGGCTCCATGGGGCCTCCATGCTTGATGAGATGAAAGTACTGATAAAGCGTTAGTATGAGCCCGAACGTGAAGAATAGGTAGCCTAAGAAGACGCGTCTGGAATCAATGGTCTCAGGCATGGCTAGCGGATGCTGAATCCGGTGATGCCTACGAGAGGTGGGATGTCGTGAATCTCTTCGCCTCTGATGTTGCCGCCCAACTGACCTTCGCGCAGAGCGACGAGGAAATCCTCGACCTCATCATCGTCGCCCATGACCTGCATTTCGACACGTCCATCAGACAAATTGGCGATCCAGCCCGTGACGTCGAACCCCATGGCCTCCCGTTTCGTGCCATAGCGAAAACCGACGCCTTGCACGCGACCTTCATAGAATACTTGTTTGGCAGTCATGGTTTCTTTAATAAATCTTGAATATCATAGCGCCTGAAATGCCTGAATCAAGGCTTGTTCTCTCTGAACCTAGAGCGCTGGGCGACGTCTTCCAAAGCTTCTGCCCAGGTGGGCGTGGTCGTTCGGAGGAGAGTCACGGTGTCTTCTGCAAGAATGAGCTTGGGTCCAAGGACGTCAGGAAAAGTCGCGGTGGTGTCTGATTTCTCAGGGGCTCCTTCGATTTCAAAGAGAGCCTTTGCTTGGTCCGTTAGCAGTTTGAAGAATCGCTCAGCCGTCGACGCGTTGCGCCAGGCGGTCTTCCAAACGAGCTGAGGCGCTTCGTCTTCCGTTTGATAGAGGAGGACACCATCGCCTTCCCATCCGGCGGCTAATAATGCGGCATCCTCGGCGGGAAGAGCGGATTGCAACCAACCACGAATCATCAGCTCACCGATGACATTGTCCCAAACGGGTTCGGAACGCAGGATATCGCGCTGGGCCCAACGGAGATTGCGAGGTTCCCAGCGTGGGATCTCAAGATACCGGTCTGGGTGAATGATCTGGGCGGTTGAAGAAGGAAGTTGTTGGTAAACCGCATCGAGCATGACGTTCTGCCCTGCAATGGCCTGACAGAAGTGCACTCCCTCACGGAGTGGCAGAAACTCGGCTTCACGGAGAGCGCGTGGCCAGTTATTCGTCAGAGTGTCCGTGCGTTTCCATGCATGCGATTTGGCGACATCTGTCTTGGTATGTTTCAGTGCCTGCCAGGTGGCATCCCCTTGAACGTAGGCAAGTTGAGCGAGCGAGCGATCCATGTTCACTTCCGTGGGGATAAGACTCTCGTGCCACTGGAAGTTCTGATCCAAGAGCATTAGCGTTAGTTGAAATGCGAGCCATTCTTTGGATTCGGGATCTGTGAGTGTGAGGTTCTTCGTGTGGAGAAGAGATCCTTCTTGGGAGTCGTAAGTGACTTCAGGCGAGAGATTGGCCCGGAGACGATAGCGCGCGGTGAGATCCTCGTCTGAGGGAAGAATGCCTAACAATTGCAACGTCAGCCCCAGTCGATCCAAGGTGTCTGAAGGGAAACGCTCGACGAGCTGCCGTTGCCAGGCTTTTTGAATAGCCGCCGCACTGTTCGGGAGCAGTTCCAAGGCGTCTTGGTACTGCAACTGGCGCGCTTGGGACAACTGATAGGCTTCATTGAGAAGCTCACTTTCGACGGTACCGCCTTCACCTCCCTGGGCCACGGGCGCGGTAGGAGGAGGGGCCGACGCTTCGGAAGACAGTTTGGGTTCCTTTGGCGGCGCTGTATTCTTATCGTGCACAGAGACAAGAAAGCGGCCAGCGATGCCAGCGAGAACGAGAAGGATGACGAGCAGAAGGCCTGGGCGGCTCATGATGAGGGATAAAATGGCACTGGGCTAGTTTCTCGCAATCTAAAGATCCTTGCTATTGAGGGAATATTTATTAAGTTTCCCAAATTATCAATACACATTGATCATGAGAATTACTCTACTCCATCTCATCTACACGCTTCTTGCCGTTGGCACACTGATTGGAACCACAAGCTGTGGATCTACGATCTATGGCGCAAGCCTCGATTTGCAGCGGGCGAAAGACAAGGCAAGCGTGATCACACAGCCTCGCTACAAGGCTCCGCCCTACCAGCAGCCGACTTATCAAGGGGGATACCAAGGTCAGCAGCAGCCTGCATATCAAGGTCAGCAGGGTGGGTACCAAGGTCAGCAGCCGACCAATCAAGGGCAAGCGCCGACGGGTTCGCAACAGAACGGTAGCTGGAACTAGAACTGGTTACAGTTCTTTAGAGGCAAAGAGCCTTCCTCGGAAGTGTGACCACTTCCTTCCGCTAGGTAGGTATACAGTCCTTTACCGGAACTTCTTGGTGGCAAAGTGGATGTAGACGCCCACGGCTAGGATAAGCACCACCATGGCGAGAATAAGAAGAGCGCGGATATCGAACATCGAATCTTCATTAACGTGTCCCCTCGGATTGTAAAGTTGGAATTGCGGGTGCTAGTTGACCCATAGGGGGTCCTTAGCTAGCTATTAATCGAAGCATGAGAAAGTCCCCCAAGAAGCTCCCCTGGTTGGCTGCCGTCGTCATCGCGATCATTGGTCTTCTCGTGCATGGGGAGTCCCAGCCCGAGGTTGCCATCCCTTCTAGCCAGGTCTCGAAGATCAAAGAGGCCAAAGGCAAGTCCGTCAGCGTCTCAGGCCGGGTCGCCAAGGCCAACGTCTCGTCCAGCGGCACTCATTTCCTGAATTTCGCCGGGACAGACTTCAAGGTCGTCTGTCTCTCGGACCTGGCAAAGAAGTTTCCGAGTGGCGGGCCAGCGGCTCTCTACAAGGACAAAGACATCGTCGTGAAGGGCGTCGTGGAGCTCTACAAAGGCAGCCCACAGATCAAGATTACGAGTCCGGATCAGGTTAAAGTCATCGGCGGAAGTCCGAACGCGTCGCACGCGAAAAGTGACTCAGGAGTGGCATCCACGGCGGGGCCATTCAAGCTCAAGAAGCTGGGAAACAATACTTGGGAGAGTCCGATCGGCTTGCGCTACGTGGGACTGGATCCTCAGCGTAAGACACGCGTCGAGCACATCATGCGGCATGCGCAGGATCAACCGCGACGCGCGGGGAAACACAGTGTCTTCGTTTCCAACAAAGAGGACGAAGTCTTCGCTCTGATCGATCAAGCGTGGGAACGTGCCCAACAGAAGAAACTCCGCCCAAAGAATGAAGGCGGCCGGAGCATCTACGATGTCGCCATGGGACGCCGGGTCGGCTATCTCGGAGGGCAAGTGGGCTCTCGCCGGAACAACCCGACCCTCTCAAAGATCCGCATTGTCTTTGAGACAGGCACCACGAACATTGTCACCGCCTTCCCTAACTAAATCTTTATCATGAGTTCAACTCAACTCCTACCCTACGTCCGGACTTGCGGATTCTGTGAGAACGGCTTACTGCGACTCTGGGTGTCCGAGACAGATGATCGCAGCGTCGCTCTTTGCGACGAGTGCGAGCTCTATTGGGAAGATATGGAAGCCGTCTACAAAGACAAGCATGCCCCCTCTTCCGGTGCCTACCCAGTCCTTGTTGGGAAATGGCGCGCAGGGACCATGGATGACGTCGATGATCGCGATCTTGGGACCGTGATCCGAGGCGCCTCCGAATAAAGGAGCGAGCCCACGCGTCTTGGAGTGGCGGTTATTCTTAATGTTTCCCTAAATCTGATGAAGACACGTTCCCCATCGCTCTTACTTCTCCTTGCCAGTGTGTTCTGGTTAGGCACATTCACGTCTCCGACTTTGCGTGCGCAAGGTTCTGAGACCTTCATGTCCAACCTGAAGATCGACAAGGGCGACATTGATCGCAGAGGTTCCTTGCCGAACACCTTCGCCCCTGTGGTGAAACATATCCTTCCGGCGGTGGTGAGCATTTCTTCGGCGCGGGTCACGAAGCGACAGGTGGATCCCGCTTGGGACGTGCCACAGAGTTCAACGCAACGCCAAGCACAAGGGTTAGGGTCTGGGGTGCTGGTCACGAAAGATGGCTTCATCATCACGAACAATCATGTGATCCAAGGGGCGAATGAGATCACCGTGACCCTACCAACGTCACAAGAGAATTACCAAGCCGAACTCATCGCCGCTGATCCCTCCACGGATGTGGCCTTGCTCAAGATCGATGGGTATGATCTTCCTCAAGCGACAATGGCTGATAGCGATCTTGGCGAGGTCGGTGACGTCGTTCTCGCCGTGGGCAATCCTTTCGAACTGAACCAATCCGTGACCCAAGGGATCATCAGTGCCAAAGGCCGAAGCAATGTGGGGCCGGGTGGCAATTTCTATGGGAACTTCATCCAGACGGACGCCTCGATCAATCCAGGAAACTCGGGTGGTGCGCTCGTCGATTCCTCTGGAAGGGTCATTGGGATCAACTCGATGATCTACTCCACCACGGGAGCAAGCTCGGGGATTGGTTTCGCCATCCCCATTAACATGGCGTTGCGTGTGGTGCGTAGTTTGTTAGACAATGGCCGTGTGGCCCGAGGCTACCTGGGCGTTCAGTTGGAAGATTTGAGTGCGGGCAAGGCACGTCGGTTAGGAAGACGCGAGCTTTCGGGTGCGCTTGTAAATGCGGTCGTTCCTGATTCCCCAGCAGATCGCGCGGGTATTCGCCCCAATGATCTCATCGTGGATTACAACGGGAGCCGAGTGAAAGACCGTGCCAAGTTTCGTCTTGATGTCAGTGGCACGGCTCCTGGCGAGCGGGTCGTGTTTGGGATTGTGCGGAATGGCGATTTGCTCGATGTGCCCGTGGTCCTCGGTGAAGTCTCGACCAATGGTGCCTATGTCAATCGCGGAAGCTGGGATCCACAACCGATCCCTGGTGAAGCGGTGGCGTCTGCGGAAGAAGAGCCTCTGGAAACGCCGTTTTATTTGCAAGGTATCCTCACACAGACCTTGGACGATTCCGTGCGCGAGCAACTCGGTCTCGATGCCGCGTATGAAGGCGCGGTCGTGGTGCAAGTGAACCCTCAAAGCCCAGCCGGTCTGCGCGGGTTGCAGGTGGGTGATCTGATCGTGGAAGTGGGACGCACGTCCGTGACGTCCACGCTCGAAGCCTTGGAGGCAGGTCAGAATCTCAAAGGAGATTCCGTCGTCCTTGGCATCATCCGCAAAGGCAAGGAGCAGTTCGTCTTAGTGACGAAATAACGCTCTTGGGGAACCCAGAATCTCAAAGGAGATTCCGTCGTCCTTGGCATCATCCGCAAAGGCAAGGAGCAGTTCGTCTTAGTGACGAAATAACGCTCTTGGGGAACCTAATGCGCGTGGCTGTGATCGCCGCCCTTTTCCCGGATGAAACCGAGAACGCCGACAGCGCCGTAAAGGCCGAAGAAGGCGATGACCAAGAGAGGACTGAGACCATCACCGAGGTTCGGAAGATTGGCCAAGATGCAGAAGGCCGCCATGATGACCATGAAGAGCCAGCCAAAGCGATTGGTCGCACTGTCACTGAGCTCCCAACAACCGATCACAACCATGGCGGCGATGACGAGAAGAACGGCGAGCCAGAAGAAGACCGCGTTCACTTGAGAAGCCACCACCATCGCTTGGGTGAAGAAGGCAATGAGACCCGCAAAGATAAAGAAGACAAAGAGGAGATTCTTCATGATGCGGCGACGTTAGCACTCGCCTTTGGGCCGTCAAGCGCCTCCGAAATGAAACGCAAAGAGGCGAGGGATCGCTCCCTCGCCTCTCCGCTGATTTTTAAAAGTGGATCGTTCGTTTACTTGGAAGGCGCTTCTGGCGCTGGAGCCATTGGTTCCGCTGCCTTAGGGCTGCTCTTGAACCAGTTTATTGGGCAGAGCTTGCTCAGGCAGCAAGCGAAGCCGCTCTTTTCAGAGGATCCACCGCCTGCACTTGGAGACTCCGCCTTATTGTAGACGTAGAGAATTGGCTCCATGGCATGCTGTAGCGAGCAGTAAGGTGTGCCTTTGTCAAGAACGGTGCCGTTGTCTCCATCGATGCGAGTGGCGGTGACATGCCAGGCGAAGGGAGTGGCTTTCCGGTCAGCCATCACAGGCGAGAGAAAGGCGACAAAGAGAAGAGAGCTGATGAGAGTGCGTTTGTTCATAGAATGAGTTTTTTTAATAGTGCGATCAGGTAAAGTTCAGCCGTCCAACGACATGACGTCAAGCTGAACTGACGGAATTACGAGGCTCGAGCGCGATTTGGAAGGACTTGGATTCATACTCCTAGCGCACATCGATTTGGGAGATTGCGGGAAGCGTAAAGATGAAATTGAATGAACAGATGTATCCGCGTAGCGGCAAGC
>JBLHHN010000189.1:0-11404 GCA_047616785.1 Verrucomicrobiales bacterium | reverse complement strand
GAGTGCAAGGTGGCTGCGAAGTCCGATTGCGCGTCCTGCCCACTCACAGCTGCGATGGAAGCCTTGCCAAAGATCAGCTACGTCATTGCTGGCGAGCCTAGCACTTGCGCCAAGTCCGCGACCGCTACTGCTGACGCTGGCAAGGAAGTGAAGTATGTCGTCGCTGGTAAAGAACTTTGCTGCCCAACGTCCGCCAAGACAGCGCACATTGATTCCGTGGAGAAGTTCGTCGCCAGCTTTGCGTCGACGCATTCCTGTGAAGCAAGTGGCAAGACCTTTGTTGGAAACAAAGGCTTTGATTGCGATCAACACGCCACCAGCGTTGCCTCCGTCGCCAAAGCTGCCATGGAAGGCGTGAAGACCATCCACCTAGTCGGTGATAAGGAATTCTGTTGCCCGACAGCCGCGGGTGACGCGGCTGGGAAAGCCAATGCTAAAGTCACTTATGCGGTTGCCGATGAGAAAACCGAATGTGCCACCACCAATCGCATGAATCTCGCAGTGGCCAAGTACAAGGCTGCAATCCTAGCGATCGCCAAAGCCGAGGTTCCAGCAGAAGAAGCTGCTGAGAAGCAGTCCTAAACGGTAACAGCGCGCTCAATTAGAGTTTTAGAAGCCCTCCCATCGAATGTTGGAAGGGCTTCTTTGTGTACCGCCTTAGTCTCTCATCCTTGCCGGAGGCCAGCGGATGGGAATCCGTCAGGGTCAGTATCTGTGCTATGGTTTCGTAGATCTGCAGGCCATTTCAGAATTTGCCTCCTATAGCGTCTGGATGGAAATGATCCGACAAAGTCGGGTTGGCACAGGGCAACCTTCAAAAATTGCAGTTACACAACGCCAATCACGCGAATGCTCTCTGCCGGAGAGGCGAGGGTTTCCTGAATGAATGTGAGGAAACCTTCGGCGGGATGAACGCTTGTTAGTTGTCAGGCGGAGGCGGGAGTTTTTTCAACGCTGCTTCGAGATCTTTGTCCACTTGTGAGGGTTGGAGATCGATGACTTTGCGGTAGCGATCGTATTCCAGTGAGGCTTTCTCTTTGGCCTGCTCGGCGGAGATCTTGCCTGCGTGGGCGAGGAGTTCGTGATCGCCTAATTTGAGGAAGTCGTCGAGCTTTGCTTCCCCAGTCGGCCATCTTCATGAGACGACCACGCAAGGCCTGGAGCTCAGCGAATTCCAGGTAGGCGGTGACGATGCGGTTGAGGATATTCAACTCGTCTTCGGTCAGGTAATTCTTGGCGACGGTGATCTCGGACTTGCGTGGTTCGCGACTGCTCGTGTGCGTGAGACCCATGTGCGGCTAATCGGCATCGGCACGAAGATGAATGATCTCGGCGGCGGTGTGCCCGTGGGCGGCCCAGTGCATCTTGTTTTTAATCTGGGCAAAGAAGTCTTGGCTAGTCTCGGCCTTGCCATCGTAGTCGATGCTGGTGGCGTAGATGTCGCAGTCTCGCAGACCTTGCGCCAGAAGACTTTCTCCGACGAACGGATGTCGCTGATACGCTCAAGGAGCTGGTCAAAATAGGCGCTGGATTCTGGATTCTTGAGGCGTTCGTCGTCCATGACGAAGCCTTTGGTGAGGAACTCGCGCAGCTGAGCGGTGGCCCATTTCCTGAACTGAATGCCTCGCGGCGAACGCACCCGGTAGCCGACTGCGAAGATGGCTTCGATATTGTAGTAGTCGACGTCTCGGCTGACTTCACGAGATCCCTCGATTTGAACTGTTGCATAATTTGCAACAGTTGACCCGCGATCGAGTTCGCCTTCTTCGAAGATGGCTTTCAAGTGCTTGGAAATGACCGACTTGTCGCGCCCGAAGAGGTCGGCGATCTGGTTGAGCGAGAGCCAGAGGGATTCGTCCTGGAACCGGCACTCGACACGTGTCTGGCCGTCATCGGTGGCGTAGAGGATGAGTTGTCCTCGGTCATCTGGAGAGTCTTCTGCCATCAGACGGTGATGCTGAACTCGTGGAATTTGATTTTGACAGGAACCTCGGCGTCCTGGCATCTTTGCCAACCTCGTTTGAGATCGACGAGGGCTTCCTCGACTGTGTGGAGGAGTTGGGATACGGTGACTTCGGCCATGGATTCCGCACCTCTATATCGTGCGCTAGGGATCGTGGCAAGCCAACGAACGCTGAGCCTGTGGCAAGACACGAATCAGACCGTTGGAAGGACCGACATTTCTCATCGGGAGTGATCGCCCCGCAGGCGCACCCCCCGTTCAGCTCGGGCGGACATGTGATCGTGAAATGCAAACTCAGTGAGGACAGGGCAACTTTCAAAGATTGTCTGAGGATAGCTCCCCCACTCGAAGCGCTACCCTAGGAAAGATGATTTTTAAGGTTGCTCTGGCCAGGTCTAACACGCCTCTATTCGCGGAATGAATGTCTTGGAGGGAGGACGGCGAGCCACGGCATTTCCATGCTTTGAAAACTTAACACATGTACCAGCAACCTATTGTCGAAGAGGCTGGACAGGTAGGATGAGGCCTTGGTTGATCTTCGCTAGCCCAAGCCGACGTTCCTAATTTTCCCTATCATGACAGCGAAATTGTATGCACTCCTTTCCCTCATTGCTCTGATGCAGTCATTGGCGGGATCAGCCGTATGGGTTGATATTGATTTCAAAGGCTCCGCTGTTGGAGATTGGCCAAGCTTTGGGGGACTTGGACCTGCAACCCTCGGTTTTGATCCTGTCCGCCAAGCCCGGGAAATTAAAGCTTTCCTCCCAAGGGACCAAGTTTCTGGCATAGAGGCGTTGGCTTTTCGTGTTGGTAAACACTCCGAAATTGCCCTCTGAACCTCAAATTTTAGGCACTTATTGGGCACCAACTTCACGCTCTCTTTCATTCGAAATCTCGTAACTCGTTGACAATCAACGAGCCGAAGGTCGGATTTGAACCGACGACCCACGCATTACGAATGCGTTGCTCTACCCCTGAGCTACTCCGGCGTCTTGAATCGAAACACGGTGATTTCACCCTAGATCCTCGGCATGTCAACGTGCCAATTGGGGGAACTACCGGAACTTTCCAACATCGCCAGGGGACCTCTTTATAGACGCTGACTCGCCATCGAGCAGCCCCTGATGGCTTCTTCCATCTTGTCCAACGGCGGCTCCAAGCTCGGCTTCGACAGACGAGCCCTGGGAATTCATCTTCGTAATCCCCTCGATCACAAGGACGCGGGGAATGTGCATTCAAGACCGTCTTCCAAACGGCCTCCTGAAAGCCCCGCGACATGGGACTTAGAGACGTTCAAGATCTCGACAAACCCTCGTTTCTTCAGATCTTCGGACGGGTGGTACAAGATTTCTGTCACTCTCGAACAACAAAGCGCCAGCGAACTTCTCAGCCCACTGGCGCTTCTCCATTCGAAACGAATGCTATGCTTGTTAGATCTCTAACGCCTTACTTACCGATGCGAACATCGTCGATGAACCAACCCGCTCCGTTGTTGGGATCGCCGTCGTCACCGGTGAGGAACTCGAATTCGATGATGAACGGACGCGATGGTTCGAGGCTTGGTAGCCGTAAGCTAACATCAGTCCAATCCGCGGTATTGCCTTCATCACCGCCCGTGTAGATCGGCTCGAAACTCTGGATGATCGAACCATCAGCTTCGAGAAGGTTCACGCGCCCACCTTCACCCTCAATAGCTTCTAAGAAGTAGGAGAAGCTCAAGGACACTCGATTTCCGAGAGTATCGATCACTGGCGTGCGGAGACTTCCCACCGTGCCATCTTCGTAGTCGCCGGCCAATCCAGTTCCGGCCACGTTGACTCCCGTCTTAGCCGCAGTTGGACCTGCCGCCGGTACGCCGACTTCCCACATGGAGCCTGCGACTGAGTTTGTTGTCCAATCACCAAGACCGTCTTCAAAGCTTGTCTCGAGGAATGGAGGTGGGTCCACTTGCCTGACACGGAAGTACTCCATCGAGAGAGCCGCATCACTCGTGATCGTGGCGGATGTGAGGAGGGCTTCGCCGCCTTCTGCAGGAATCACGACACCCATCGACACCCAGGATCCTGAGGACATGTTAGGAGATGCTTCGATGTCGTAGAAGTTGCCTGCCCCAGAGACCCAGGTGAGACTCACGGCACCATCAGCCTCACGGTTGACTTCAGTGATGTTGAAGCCACTGCCTCCACACGCCCCTAACGGACAAATAACTTGGTTCGCAAGGTCAGCAATCTGACTGTCGGATAGAGCTTCGTCCCAGATGGCGACATCATCGATCTCACCGAGGAAGAAGTTGCCCTCGGCATCAAACACGCCGTCACCTCCGATGTTCAGGGTGTCTCCAGAAGAGACAGGGCCACCACCTGCGTTCTCGCCGATGATCTCACCATTGGCGAAGACCTTGAAGCCCTCGGCATTCAACACCACGGCCACGTGTGTCCAATCTTCCACGATGGGACCGAACTCGACATCAATAGCGCCCGCAGGGCTCCACCACTGCATCGTACCTGGATTGATCATGCCATATTCAACCGCATCATTCTGACCGACGAGACCGATGCGAGCGCCGAGCTGCTCTTCTTCCATGCGCATCCAGAAGGACATGGTGAGTTCGGGCAGATCATTGAGCAGACTCACTTCCGTGGTAACCGAGTCATCCTCACCATCGAACTTAATTGCGAAATCGTTAGCATTGCCGGAGTGACCCGCGACCCAATCGGGATCCCCATTCACATTACTCACGTAGCCTGCCGGTCCGAGGTCGGCCGTTTCCGTGGATCCTTGATCATCAAACGGCCAGTACCCAATCGGAATAGGGAAAGCTGGCTTGCTGTTCGCGTCGAGTGGATTGGTGCCGGCAATCAGTTCTTTTCCATCATCCGTACCATCGCCATCAGTGTCGCTTGTCACCGGGCTAGTGCCTGGAGGATCGGCATCGGGCACTTCGGTACCATCCTTCAGTCCATCACCGTCCGTATCGTCACTCTTCGGATTCGTGCCCGTGTTCGTGGCATCCACGTAATTACCTGTGTTCGTCTCCACACCGTCGCTGAGACCATCGCCATCGGTGTCAGGGTTGTTTGCTAGGGTTCCGAGTTCGAAAATCTCGACGCTCGCAATGACACCATCACCATCATTGTCACTATCGGCATCGGCCACATTGGGATCGAGACCATGCTTCTCTTCGAGCGGGGTGAAGATGCCGTCCCCGTCGGGATCAAGTGGATTGACACCTCCACCGCCACTAAAGAAAGCATTCACGCCGCTTTCCATGGCCAACAGAATTTCGTTATCGTTCAACACGACATCCCAAAGACCGATGTCGTCGATATCACCGATGAATCGGAAGTCTGCTCCGAAGTCGCCGCCACCGCCAATACTGAACGGCATGGTGTCATTGGGGAAAAGCGAATCATTTGCTTCAACGACGAGTTCTCCGTTGAGGTAGAGTTTCTTGGTCTCAGTCGCGTCATCATAAGTGATCGCAAGGTGCTCCCATTCGCCTAACATCACCGCTGGGCCATCCAAGATTTGCCAATTGCCAGCGTCAGGGCCATTGCCACTCCAGAAGGTCCAAACGCCCCCGGGCTCATTGTCATAGATCAAATAGCCTTGGCTGGTCTCGCCTTCGCCATTGAGATCGTGTCGACTCGTGACCGGTGAGTTCCATGCCCCAGCACCACCATCTGATTTCGCCCATAACGTTAGGGTAAAACTCTCGGGATTAAGCTGCGTATTCCAGTCGTGTTGAATGATTCCGCTGCCATCGAAACTAGCAGAATTACCTGTATTTCCGTTCGCACCAACAGTGCCAAAGGTGACCGATTCATCAACAGTGCTGGCAATAAAACCACCTGCTTCAGGTGAATTCCCATCCTCATCGAGAGGAAAGTGCGCCACGGGAATAGGCAAGTCAGGACCGCCGCCAACGACATCCAGCCTCACGTTGTCAAAGTGAGATCGATCAGCGGTGCCTTCATCGCCAAGGAAGATGACGATATTGCCAGGAGGTGGTACATCACCCGTGACGAAACTAACCGTATAGTCCGTGAAAGAAAGGGCATCATTCGCACCAGAATCAACGGTCATCCCTGCACCTGAAATGTACAACGGATCGTCTAAGAACGCGTTGGCATTGTTGTAAGGGAGGGTGTTATCCGGACCCGGAGCTTCAGCAGACGAAGTCAGCCCGATGATCGTGAGAGCACCTGCAGGTTCGCCGCGATTGCCTACACCTACGGTAAGGGTGTAACCCGAATTGGCCAGCCAAGCCACGCCCGTGTTCTGGAAGACGTAGTAGTTGCCTTGCATGCCGAGGTGTTGATTGCCCTCAGAGTTGAAATTTGGAATGAACTCGATGAACGTGTTGCCATCGTTCGGTCCATTCTGGCCGATCCAGTCAGGGCCACCATCCACCAAGTCTGGATCGGGAAGATCATTACTCCATCCACCAGAGTCCAGCATGGGCCTTTCAAAGCTCGCATTGTTCACGGGGATCGGCGCAGCAAGCACCATGGCACTCGCGCCTAAAAGGCAGGCAAGCGTAAGCAAGGGTAGGTTTCGGATACGTTTCATGGAATGGGTTGGGGTGGAAGCCGGGTGAAGCTTCAATGACACGAAGCATAAAGCAGCGACATTCTCATAAAATTCCGATAGGGTCCAGCAATCCCTTCGCACGCATCGAATATCTCCTCTGCCCGACGATGCCGCCCTGGCGAGCCCTCAGCCTTTCAGCCTCAGTGATCGTTGGAGCAGATCTGCATTGCGCCGACGGAGACCAATAGGATAGAAATGGGTTAGATAGAGAATTCGTAGTTCTGGGCCTGCTCAATGTCACGGTTAAGCTTCCCGCAAACGAGTTCGCAGAGTGGACGCACGATGTCGTCATCAATCGAGTAAAAGACTTGGTTACCGCGCTTTTCTCGAGCAAGGATCTTGGCATCATAGAGGACACGAAGCTGCTTGGAGATGTTGGCTTGGGTGGCACTGAGTTCCTCGACGAGTTCGTTGACGCTCTTGGTTCCGGACATGAGTGACTGGAGGATGGCAAGCCGGGTGGCTTCGGAAAACACTCGAAAGAGATCGGCAACGCGTTCGAGAGCTTCGCGGCTCAGGATCGGCTTCCCTGTGTCCGATTCGTTGACTTTAGAGGCGGTCTTGGATGTCATCTGGCCAGAATTACGTCGAAATAGCTATTTACTCAAGCATATTCCCATATAGTTATATTGGTATAATTATCGCAACTGATGCCTAAAACGATCACCGCAACCGAACTGGGGAACCTTCTGACGAAGGATCCATCATTGAATATCATCGACGTCCGCACGTCGGCTGAGCACGAGGAAGTCCATATCGCCGGGGTGACATTGCATCCACTGGACAAGCTTGATCCGTGGAAAGCGATCCAAGATGTCCGCGCTGCAGATCCTCTATATATCGTGTGCCGGACTGGGAACCGGGCATGCAAGGCGATCAAGAAGCTGGAAGCGACCGGATTCAACAACGCAGTTGTGCTAGAGGGTGGGATTCAGGCTTGGGAAGCTGAGAATCTACCCGTGGTCCGCGGCATGAAGGTGATGTCCTTGGAACGCCAGGTCAGGATAGCGGCTGGATCCCTTGTCGTCGTGGGGGCGATCCTTGGATTTGTAACAGGCACTCCCTACTGGCACGGGCTCTCCGCTTTTGTCGGAGCGGGGTTGCTGTTTGCCGGGATCACGGACACTTGCGGGATGGGGATGCTGATGACGAGGATGCCTTGGAACCGTCGCCCAACGAAACACACGGGAAGCCTTGTGGACACAGGAGCGAAAGGTGGATCGCCGACTGCGGCCTAACCCATTTCGAATTCGCGATCCGAATCATCGGGATCTCACCCCACACCATCTAAGCCATGTTCTTCCGCCAAATCTACGATCCTTCCCTCGCCCAATTCGCCTATCTGATAGTCTGTCAGCGCACAGGAAAAGCACTTCTGATCGATCCCGAAAGGGACATTGATCGGCATCTCGGGATCGCTAAGAAGAATGGGCTAACAATCACCCAGGTCACTGAGACTCACATCCATGCGGATTTCGTCAGTGGTAGCCGTGAGTTTCTTGATACCCAAGAGAACGTGACTGCCTTGCTTTCGGATATGGGATGCTGATTGGAGATACCGTTGGGCTGACGGTCGAAGTGATGTCCAACTTTTGAAAGACGGTGATTCGTGCCATGTCGGGATGATTCTGATCACGGCAATGCACACGCCAGGACACACGCCCGAGCACCTGAGCTTTCTGATAGAAGATCAGGGCGGTGGGGCAAATGAGCCGATGGGGATCGTGACCGGCGACTTTGTATTCGTTGGCGATGTCGTGCCCACCGATCTGTTGGAATCCGCGGCAGGGGTAACGGGCACGCAAGAGCCCTCAGCGCGGAAGCTTTTTGAATCGATCGCGAAGTTCCGTGAACTCAACGATTACACTCAGGTTCTTCCTGGGCACGGTGCGGGGAGCGCGTGTGGGAAAGCGTTGGGTGCAGTGACAGTGTCGACAGTCGGGCATGAAAAAAAAGTTTAACAAAGCGCTAAGAACGGCGTTCGACGAATGGGAGGATGCTTTCGTGGAGTCGATTCTTGAGGGACAGCCGGAGCCACCGATCTATTTCGCCCGGATGAAACGGGTGAATAAAGAGGGGCCAGACGTTTCAGGAGCACTCCCAGTGCCGTCGCGAGTGCCCGCACGCGAACTTGAAGATGTTCTGGGAAATGTGAATGTCGTTATATTAGATACTCGAAGCGATCGCCGGTCTTTTATGGAGCGTCACGTGCGGGGATCGCTTTACGTGCCTCTGGGAGACAAGTTCACCACGGTGGCGGGTTCGTTTGTGGAACCGGAGCTAGAGATCATGCTGGCTGTGGAATCGACCGACGATGTCGATGACGCAGTGCGCGGACTGATCCGGATCGGGCTTGATCAGGTGATTGGTTATGTCGTCCTTGATGAAGCTCTGAACGAGACGGTCACGCAGGCGCTACTCGTTTCAACGTCAAGGGCTCGCACAGCAGATATCGATGCTCTGCGAGAGACGCATCCAGGATCCGTGGTGCTGGACGTGCGAAGTGAGGGGGAGTATGCCGAGGAGCATGTTCCTGATTCGATCAACGTGGCCTACACGCGGCTCGCCAGGAATCTGGATAAGCTACCGGCGGGGCGGAAATTGATCGTTCATTGTGGAAGCGGATTGCGAGCCTCCTTTGCAGTGCCTTGGTTAGAGCGGGCCGGATTCGATGTGATCTACAGTGACGGCTCCTTCCTGGATTGGCACGATTCACAACAGCGGAAGAAGGAAGATTTGACGGAAGCGCTAGTCTGATGGGCGGATTTGATCTACTGACAGTCGCCTACGGGATCGTCATCGGGATCGCCCTTGGGCTGATCGGGGGTGGCGGATCGATCTTTGCGGTTCCGATCCTGATCTACGGGCTCGGGGTTAACGTTCGTGAAGCCGTCGGGATTTCACTGACGGCGGTGGGGACAACGGCACTATTCTGAGCGGTGACACGGTGGCAAACGGGTCAGCTTGAATTTCGCACCGGGCTTCTATTTGCCGTGGTAGGAATGATAGGAGCACCTATAGGAACTCGCATCGGAGAGCGACTCTCGCCAACGGTGACGCTGAGCGCCTTCGCACTATTGATGATAGTGGTGAGCATCCGGATGTGGTCACAGGGTCCCCCATCAACGGGGAGCGACATGGATAATTCCTCGTGCCAACGTGATGATAGTGGGACTCTGCGGTGGTCTTCGCGGTGCGCGATAGCGTTGGCCTTTACCGGATTGGTGGCCGGGGTGCTCTCGGGAATCTTCGGAGTCGGCGGTGGATTTATCATCGTCTCAGCTCTGGTTTTCACGAGTAGAATGCCGATTCATCGTGCGGTGACGACCTCTCTGATGGTGATTGCCATGATCTGCGCCTCCGGGGTGATGTCCTACGTGGTAGCTGGATACCAGCTACCGATCAAGCTGACTGGGCTTTTCGTGGCAGGTGGAATTCTGGGAATGATCGTTGGAAGTCTCCTTGCGACGATGATTAGCGGGCCTCGGTTGAACCGGGTGTTTGCCTTGGGAATGTGGCTGGTAGCCGCCATGGTGCTAACGATCGATTCGTAGTCGCCGATGGAAGCGATTTGCACAGCCACTGGTACTATCGCGGCACCTTACTTGCCCACTCGCACGTCATCCAGAAACCAGCCAGCACCATTGTCAGGGTCTCCATCGTCGCCTGAAAGGAAAGCGAACTGAACGATGAATGGGCGAGCAGGTTCAAGATTGGGTAGGCGAATGCTAGCCTCGGTCCAGTCAGCTGTGTTGCCGTCTCCGCCTAAGAACAAAGGTTCGAGGGTCGTAATAAGATCACCGCTCTCTTCTAGAATACTAATCTGACCACCTTCATCCGCGGTCGAATCGATGAAGTACCAGAAATTCAATCGGAGGCCCGTGAGGCCTGAGGGCTCGATGACGGGTGTGCGCAGAACGACCATGGTGGCATTCTCATAGGATTCCGTGAGTGCTGTGCCGGCGACACGGTCACCTGTTCGCGCGGCAGGCGGACCATTGATCGGCACCCCGAATTCCCACGTGGTGCCTGTTGCTACGCCACCTGGCAAGAGTCCCACCGTCCATCCAGCAGCCCCATCCTCGAAACTGGATTCAAGCAGTGGAGGCGTGGGCACTTGCACCACGCGCAAGAAGTTCATCGGAGTATTCAAGCCAGACACCATGGCGGAAGTTTCCGTCGCTGGATCGGAGGCCGCTGGCAAATCTGTGAGGACGGGCTGCCAAGATCCTGAAGTCAGATCTGCGGAGGCTTCGACATCGTAGAACGAACCTGGAAAGGACGGCCAGGTGAGGCTCACTTGCCCATCAGCACCACGCGTCACCTGAGTGATCACAAAGGATGCGGCATCACCCGTGAATGCGAGCACACCATTCTCGAAAACGAATGCGACATCATCATCACTCAAGACGGTGCGGAAGAGAGCCATGTTATCAATCTCGCCAACAAACTGGAATCCATCTCCAAAGTCCTGGCCCGCGCCGATATTGAATGGCGTGGTATCGTTAGGCGAAAGGGTATCCTCCGACTCCGCGACGAGTTCTCCATCGACATAAAGCTTCTTCACTTCAGCGTCGTCATCATAGGAAATGGCGACATGCTGCCACTCACTCACCAAGACTTCTGGGCCGTCTAGTACTTGCCAGTTTCCGGCATCGATGCCATTACCACTCCAGAAGGACCAGGAGCCAGACGGCTCACTATCATAGATCAAATAACCCTGGCTATCGGGATTCAGATCATTTCGACTCGTGATAGGCGAATTCCATGCTCCTGCTCCGCCCTCCGAGCGCGCCCAAACAGTCAGAGTGAAAGACTCTGGGTTCAGATCGACAGAGTGATCAAACT
>JBLHHN010000188.1:0-11456 GCA_047616785.1 Verrucomicrobiales bacterium | reverse complement strand
CGCCTGGTTTGAATGAGGCATCATTTTCGCCCCCGCCGTCCGAGCCAGTGAGTGGCCGGACTCCGGGAACTCGAGTGTTGCCTGAAGGTTGCGATAGATTCATAGGTGATTCAGAGGTGCTGGGAGGATCAAAATTCTCAGGAGAGTTACGACGGGGAAGGCCCAGAAAAACTTGATGCTCTGGGATTTCGATGGTGTCCCTAGGATCAACCCGATATCCAGGGCGGAAGAGGTGTGGGCAGACTTGTTGGATAGCCCCAACTTGAAATACGATCGGGCCCTGGCGCTGAATAAGGTCCTCCACCGGAGTCACCTGAATCAGAGAGTTCAGGCCAGGGGATTCGTCGGCAAGGGCGTGCTTGGGGAGACGCTCGATCACGGCTCCAGCCGTAACCACCACCAATTCCTGTGGAATGAATGAAGCGGTAGGCGAGGCTAGGACGACGACAGAGCTGTCCTTAGACTGCTGAGAGGCAGTCCAGGCAGACTTAGATGCTCGTCGCGCTACAAATGCCATGGATCCAGAAATAAGACGTTTGTGTCTTTTTTTGATAAATAAATGTAAAATTCATAAACGCAAGGTTAAGAATCGGCATCATTAGATGTTTACTATTCTTAATAAAAACAAGGCCGCCCCGAGAAGAGTGCCCTCATCGCAATCGTGAGACTCACCCAAAGAGGCAGCTCTATTTCTTTGCGGCCTGTTTCGCCCAAGGATCTCTCAACCCGATCGTTTTATTGATGACCAAGGCCTCCTTCGACGAATCCGGATCCACACAGAAGTCGCCCAAACGCTCAAACTGAAAGCGAAATCCTGGTTCTGCATCTTTAAGACCAGGCTCGACCAGGCAATCAGCCAAGGTCTCCGGCGACCTGCCTTGGGAGGAGAATGACGTGCGCAATGAGGGGGTCACAGGCAATGAACTGGTGAGCTTTAGTGGAGGAACTTCCATGCGCTTGGTCATCTACGTGGATCCCGAAACTGGGAAGACTTGGAAGTTCATCACCAGTGATCTCAAGCTACCACCTGGGATAATCGCCCACCTGTATCGGGTGCGCTCGAACATTGAGAAGGTTTTTGATGAAACCGAGAACAAACTTCACGAGGGCAAAGGCTGGGGCATCAGTGAGAATGCCAAACGGCTCCAAGGACATGTGACGGCTCTGGCTCACAACTTGATGTTGCTGATGGAGGCCAAGGTGCAAGACGAGCATGGGATTCGGGACGAGAAGGTTGAGAAGAAATACGACAAGGAACTCCAGCGGCGTGAACGAATCGCAAGCAAAGCAGGCCGTCGATTGCCCCGAATGATCAGGATGCTGAGACGACGAGCGACGCAATTCAGCCTACAATTCATCCGCTGGCTACGGAATCATCTTGCGATCAAGTCTTCATACGAGGAAAGCCTGCCCGCCCTGCGCACCGCTATGGCTGCCTATATTTGATCTAACACGGACACCGTTCCGGAGGCGCGTGGACCGTGGACCCAAACTATGGCATGGGTTTCCTCAGTGAGTCGCCTGACGAAATGGCGGGGCGTTCCGACGTGATGGAATGGGTGCGGAACTGCATCGAGCGACTGCCGGAGCGCCTGAAACTACTTTTTAAACTACGCGACCTTGACGAACTCCCAGTGCCCGAGGCTGCCGCCGCCGCTGGTGTGAACGCAGGGAGCGCCGCCGTCATGTTGACCCTCGCACGCCACCAGCTCTGCAGTTGCCTCCAGCAGAACCAACATCAGTCCATGAATTCAGATTCTCAAGCCGAAGGCAGCAAATCCGTAACAGCCCCACGCCTCCGCTATCGGCTGAGGCAAGGGGCAAGGGGCAAGGGGCCCGTTTCTCAAGATCATGGGCCTGTCTTGCCGCCAGTTCGCTAGACTTGCTGCCTTGCGCCTTGATCGCCCACTCAAGACGTCCGAAGCATTACGCTTTCGCATGCACAGCATGATGTGTGGCATATGCCGAACGCTACCGAAACAGCTTGAGCATCTACAGAAATTGACCCGCTCAGCCCGCGTGCACGACGTTTGTAAGCCCGATGATAGCGAGAGTTCTGAGCGCCTTTCGAATGATGCCAAAGAAAGAATTAGGGCTTTGTCAGAAAAGAAGTCTTAAGCAACCTATTGGCAGAGAGCGCGGGCAACGCCAGCGTCTAATCGGACACGCCTAAGTCTAACATTTACAATCAAGTAGATCTTCAATCGGCTCATGTCCTCTCCCCGCATTGCTGTCAATCTTGGTAGCGCGAGATTGGGGCCATGAGCAAGGTATCCGGAATGCCGAAAGCTTCGATAAGCGACTCGGCGTGGGGCCGGATCTCACGACAGAGGCGATCCAACTCATCGGTGAGCGCGGCAGCGACCGAAGGGGAGAAATAGCGATTTTCAAGATACCAACCACGATCAGCATGAAGACGGTCTAGGGCAAAGAGATGTAGCAGTGCTGTTAGAGAAGATTCGCCAACGGCTCGGAAATGTTCGAAACAAAGACGCTCGTGATAAGCTCGGGCATACTCGAGTAGTCTTGGTTGAAGATCGATGATCGTCTGTGCAGGATTCACCCTCGCTTTACGTGCCTTTTGAAATGCTCGAGCGATTTGAAAGAGCATCCGCTCCTCTCGAAAAGTGAAGGCGTCGGCCATGGCCTCCGTTGATGTGTAGACAGAACGACTCATGCGGCTCAGCGGGTTCCACTTGCGCAACCACCAGCCGAGTCCTTTCCCGGCAAGGCCGAACAACGCTTTGGCGCCGCCGTTGCCCAACGACTTCTGAAAACTCTTCAGCCGTTCCTTGGCTACTAACTGAAGCAGCACAGTATTGTCGCCTTCAAAGGTGGTGAAGACATCCATGTCGGCCTTGAGATCGCCGAAGCGATTCTCTGCGAGGTAACCTTGACCGCCACAGGCTTCGCGACAGCCTTGAATCGTATCCATGGCGTGCCAAGTCGCCGCAGGTTTGATCGCGGCGGCTAGGAGTTCGGCCGCTCGGCGATCTTTCTCGTCAGTAGCGGCTGTGAATTGATCGCCCAGATAGCGTTGCGCAAAGTGAATGGCGTAGGTCTTGGCTAGTCTGGGAAAGAGTCGACGCTGGTGAGAAAGATAGTCTAACAAGAGGACTTCCTCTTTCTCTGGAGGACCGAATTGCCGCCGCTTGGCCGCGTAGCGAATGGCGATGGTGAGTGCGGTTTTGGAAGCGCTCAGTCCTGCAGCCGCAATGCTCACGCGTCCGCCTACCAAAGTGCCGAGCATGGTGAAGAAGCGACGATTGAGGCTTTCGATAGGGCTGGAGTAGTTGCCTTCTTGATCAACCGAGCCGAAGCGGTTCAGCAGATTCTCACGAGGCACTGCGATGTGATCGAAGGCCAAGCGCCCGTTGTCGACGCCATTCAAACCGATCTTTAGACCGTCGTCTTCGATGGTGATGCCAGGCAAGGTTTTCCCCGAGGTGTCGCGAATGGGAACGAGAATCGCATGCACACCGTGGTTCTCGCCGTTGACCACGAGCTGAGCGAAGACGCTCGCTAGCTGGGCGTCTTCGGCTGCATTGCCGATGTAATCTTTGTAGGCGTCTCGGTTAGGCGTGTTGATGATGAATTGCTTCTTCTCATTGTCCCAAACAGCTTCTGTGTTCAAGGCGGCTACATTGGACCCATGCCCCGTTTCCGTCATGGCAAAGCAGCCTGGCAAACGCGCGTGCCCGGCATCCTTCAAATACTTGGCGTGATGAGGCTCTGTCCCAAGGTTGTGAATGCTTCCAGCAAAGAGACCGAACTGGACTCCAAACTTGATGGTGAGGTTTTGATCATGAAAAGCCAGTGTTTCGAATACTGCTAGGAAAGCCTCCGTATCACCGCCACCGCCATGCTTGGGATCGAAGCCCAGTGCGCCCCAGCCTTTCTCGCCAATGCGTTGGACCCACTCTCGAACCTTCTGCCGATGCTCGGAGCGGGACCACTCGAGATCACGTTTGTAGAAAGGGTCAGACAGCTCTTTCATCACCTCTCGTCGAAGCGCCTTCTGTTCGCCGTCGAGTAGATCGCGTAGTGTATCAGTGTTCATGATAGTTTGAACTCGCCGTTGGCAGCTTTCTTTAGAAGTTCGGCGGGAGCAAATAGGCTGCCTTCAGAGTCGGTATCGAGCTTTGTTAGAATTCCCACGATTTCTTTTAGGCCGCGTTTTTTGGCATAGTTGACAGGGCCACCGCGGAAGGGAGCGAAGCCTGCCCCCATGATCATGGCGAAATCGATAGCGTCCGGGTCTTCACTCACTCCTTCTTCCAGACAGCGGAAGGATTCGTTGACCATGAGGAGCACCAAGCGATCCGTGATCTGAGCCTGATCCAGAGTTTCCAGGCCGCTTCCGGATCGAGACTGGAGAGCAATGGGATTCACCGGTGCTTCCTTGCTATTGTAAATGTAGAATCCAGCCTTGGATTTCCGGCCCAACTGTTTCGCTTCGATCATTTGATCGAGGATCTTCGGGACGGTGAATTTGTCGGGAAACGATTCTGCCATGGTGGCGGCCACGTGCCGTGAGACATCGAGCCCTACTTCGTCCAGCAGACGAATGGGCCCCATGGGCATACCGAAGTCTAGCATCGCATTGTCGATTGCCTCTGCACCGGCTCCGCGTTCGAAGAGTTCGCCTGCTTCGATCATGTAAGGCATGAGGATGCGATTGACGACAAAGCCGGGGCTGTCTTTCACATAGACTGGCAGTTTGCCAATCTTCTGCACAAGCTTCAAGCAAGTGTTGCTAACAGCGTCACTCGTCTGCTTGGCCGCCACGACCTCGACGAGTTTCATGCGATGGACCGGATTGAAGAAATGCAGGCCGACGACGCGCTCGGGATGCGAAATTCCTTCATGAGCGGCCAGATCAGAGATGGGGAGTGCCGAAGTGTTCGTTGCTAGGATGGTGTCAGGGCGCGTGCGATCCGCGAGATCGGTGAAGATCTTCTTCTTAATCTCAAGATTCTCCACGGCGGCTTCGATGACCATGTCCATGGATTTCAAAGAAACGGGCGTGGCCGTCGTTTGAATGCGATCTCTGTAAGTGGCAGCCTCGGTCTTCGTGATGAGACGGCGTGTCACCATTTCTGAACGCAGTTTCTCAGTCGTTTGCATGCCACGTGCGATGGCTGCGGGCGAGATGTCTTGCAGAAGTACCTGAATGCCGCGAGTCGAGAGCCAATGAGCGATCCCTGAGCCCATGACGCCAGCACCGACGACGCAGACGCGCTTGATCGGCTGAGGCGAGGCGTCGCCGACTTTGAGTCGCTTAGAGTTCTCGGTTTGGAAGAAGATCCGCATCAAGTTCCGCGTGACTTCATTGCGGGACAATTCAAGTGCTGCGGTCCGCTCGTTCTCTAACGATTGCACTCGATCTGCTTTGATGGAGTCACACACGACATTGATGGCGGCGAGTTGGGCTGGATAGTGGCCTCGCGTTTTCGCTTCGATCGTCTTTGTCACTTTCTTGCGAATCAGCCAGGCCGCGAATGGATTATTGGTGAGCCAGTGATTCTTGCGCTCTGGTTCACTCTTCGCAATGAGCGAGCGAGCAAAGACACGGAGTCGATCGGGCGGAGCAATGCCGTCGATGAGACCGCTGTACTTCGCTTTGCCCACATTTGCTGTGCTGCCTTTGAGGATCATGTCCAATGCCTTGGGCAAGCCGATCAGTTTCGGCAGTCGCGTCGAGCCACCCCATGCTGGAAGGATGCCTAACTGCGTTTCGGGTAGGCCAAGCTTGGTCGAGCGATGATCACTTGCGACGCGCCATTTGCAGGCCAGCGCGATTTCCAGTCCACCTCCCAAGGCTGCCCCATGAATGGCGGCCACCGTGGGTATCTCCAAATCGGAAATCCTATCAAAGACGCTCTGCGCTTTCTTGAGAAAGGCTTCCAAGTCGCTCTCCGACGCGGTGCTGAGTTTTTTAATATCCGCTCCGGCGATGAAGATCGAGTCTTTCGCCGATTCGATGATCAATCCCTTGAGGCTTGCGTCTTTCGTGATCTGAGTCAGATGCGTGTCGAGTTCGCTCAGAGTCTCATCATCAAAGATGTTCGCGCTACTGTTAGGTCGATCAAAGATAAGCCTGGCAATGCCGTCTTCGATGGTGAGCTGGATGTTCTTAGAGTTACTCATAGTGTCAATGGTTAGAGGCGTTCTAGCAAAGCGGCCACTCCTTGGCCGCCGCCGATGCAAAGGGAAACGTAGGCACGTTTCCCGCCGCGCCGTTGCAGTTCTTTCAAGGCTGTGATGACGAGCCTGGCGCCGCTGGCTCCAACGGGATGACCGAGGGCAATGGCGCCACCGTTAGGATTGAGAAGCTCATCAGGAATGGATCCGACTCCCATGGATTCAAACAACCGCTTGGCCCCAATCACTTGAGCGGCGAAGGCTTCGTTGATTTCAATGACATTTGCTTGGTCAGGATTGAAGCCCTGACGTTTGGCAATGGCCTCCATGGCATGCGCGGGGCCGAGTCCCATGCGTTCTGGATCGCAACCGCTATAGTGAAAGTCGACCAATCTGCCTAACGGCTCGAGTCCATGCTCTGAAGCCTTGGCTTCCGACATCACAAGCATCATGCCTGCGCCGTCAGTGATCTGAGAAGAGTTTCCCGCCGTTACCGTGCCGGTGTTTCTTTCGAAGACTGGCCGCAATTTTCCTAAGGCTTCCATGGTCTGCTGTTCGCGCACGCCGTTGTCCATTTCGGCTACGCCATCTTTCGCACTCGACGAGTAGGTGGGGACGATTTCTTCCGCGAGCCTTTCCCGTGCCGCTGTCGCTTTCTCGTGCGAGCGAAGAGCGAACGCGTCTTGCTCATCGCGGCTGATCTTGAACTCACGGGCAATGATCTCAGCCGTGTCACCCATGTTCATCCCGACCACTTGATCTGTGAGACCGATCTTAAGACCAACCACAGGGCTGAAATCTCTCGGTCGGAAGGCAGTGATCGCCTTTAGCTTTTGTCCTAACGATTTCGCTCTCGTGAGTTTGGAGAACTTTGCTGTCGTGTTGTTATGATAGAGCATGGGGATGTGAGACATGCTTTCCACCCCGCCGACGAGGAAGATCTCTCCTTGCCCCGCCGCCGCCTTGCCAGCGGCGGTGGTGAGCGCTTCCAGCCCGGAGGCGCAGTTCCGATGCACCGTATAGGCAGGGACCGACCTTGGGATCTGTGAGCGCAGTGCAATGACACGGGCAATGTTAGCAGCGTCACCGGGTTGGGCAACATTGCCGAGAATGACCTCGTCGATGATGGCGGGATCAATTCCAGTTCTGGTGAGCAATGCGGTGACGGTTTGGCGCCCGATCTCCACGGCATCCAGTGCCGCGAGGTCGGTTCCCATTTTCGAGAACGGGGTGCGCAGGCCATCGATGATGACGAGTTGTGCGTTCTTATTCATTGTGTGTTGCGGTGGTGTTAGAAATTACTGAGGCCTCCGGTCTATGATCTTCTCTTCCTTCAGACTTTCCCCAACGCCTTGCATTGTGCTTAGGGTCGCCACGTCATGGAAGATGATCTCGTTAGGCCGGATCTCAGCACCGATCTTGAGGCGTTCTTCAATCTTCTGACTCAAGGCGGCTTCCTCAACCATGGGACGTTTGGCCACGTGGACAATGAGAAGGTCTGTTTCGAGCGGATCGTCGTTCTTCTTGCGGATCTCTAGCTGCCACGTTCCGATTTCCTCAAAGTCATCGAGGATGTGTTCCAGTTCATTGAAATTTACCAGTGTGCCTTTCACTTTCCCTAAGCTGAGTCGACGGAAATCCGACACACGAGAGATGCGTCCAATCAGCCTTGGACAGGTGCGTCCGCAGTTTGGGCAGGGCTCGTAGGAAAGCCCGCCGCTGATGAGATCACCGGTGCGATAGCGAATCATGGCGCTGCCCCTCGAATCGAGTGCCGTGGCCACAATCTCGCCGGGAGTATTGTCAGGGAGAATCTCGCCGGTGTCTGGATCGATGATTTCGATGTAGAGGAGATCAGGATAGAGGTGGTAGCCCCAAGCATCGTTGCCTTCTGGAGCTGAGCACTCTGGCATGGCCATCTTTGCTTCGGTGAAACCATACGTCGCCATGACGTGGACATCCGTCGAGCCAAGCTTGCCACAAAGACTCCGTAGCTTGCGCCGCATCCCATCGGGCACTTTCTCGCCGCCGAGCACAACACGTTTGATGTTAGGATTCTCGATGCCTTCATCAATGGCGATGTTGAGCATGTGATAGATGAAGGTGGGCATGCCGATGAGCGCATCGGGCTTGAATCGACCCAGGAGCTGCACATTCCCAATCGTGCCCATCGTCTTGCCACCGCCCGTGCTGAGATTGAAGGTGGTGGCTCCGATGCCTGCATAGTGCATCTGCCAGAACGCCAGATGCGGCGCAAAGGGAAACAAATTCATGTGCTTGTTATCCTGAACGGAATCACACACGGTCATGAGCCGACGTCCTGCGATCTTCAGATTCTGAATGTCATGCCTCGTGTAGAGAAAGGGGACGGGTGCCGTCGAGCGCCCTGTGGTGCTTGTTAGGAGAATGGGGCGAAACTCATGCTGCATCTGGGCTTGAAGCGCTGCCTTTCCCTTCAGCATGGCGCGAAGAATCACGGAAGGCCGCTTCTTTAAGATGGCTTGGTCAGGGATGATGACAAAGTCCTTGGCCGGATCACGACCGTCATCTTGCGTGATGAGATCCTTCTTGGTCGTGAACGGAACTTTCGCTAGATCATCGATCGATCGGATATCGTTCGCGGTCACCCCGGCAGCCGCGAATTTCTCGCGGTAGTGCTTGGAGAAGGGCAGGACGACGTTCTTGAGATAGTGATGGAGCTGCTGACTCTGTGCCGAGCGGACTTCTTCGCGGGAAAGTTTGTCCCAGCGTTTGCCAAATTTTAGTAATGATCGAGGGCGCATGGATTAGTTAGTCGTCTGTGATAAGGGTTCTGTGGCAAGATGCTTGATCTCGAGCAACATCATGGTGGCTGTCTCGCGCCCATTATCAATGAGCTCGCGGTATCGAGGGTAGTCTTTGAAGCTTACGTTGCAGAGAGTCGGGCGCGACGAGACGTCCGCATTGTCCTCGATGAGTTGTGCGAGTCGCATTTGGGCGCCCATGGAGCTACGCCGCATGATGTCGAGGATATTGCCAGGGGCAAGGTAGTTGAGATGTCGTGAAATGAGGCTGGGAGATTTCGATGATGGCGAAGGGGTGGAGATGTCGCATTGTCTCAGCTCTTCGGGTGTCGGTACGACGCTGACCGCGATCACGCGATCCATGCCCGCTCTGCGCAGCACATTCACCGTGAGTGGATTCGACATGGCCCCATCAAAGTATTCGACCCCATCGATCTCGACTGGCTCGAAGACGCCAGAAATGGTAATGATAGCGTGGACGGCGTCCGCTACGATTCCCGAGTCAAAGATCTTGGCGCTGCAATACTCGATCTCGGTCGCAATGACGAATAGCGGTTTCACCATGGCGCTGAACGTTTTTTCACCCAGTGAGCCATGAGTCGCCGCTTGATCCTTTGACCGCGGATGAACCCTCTTCTAGGGGGAATGACAGGATCGAGGAAGGTCAGCATGGAGCGGGGACTCTTCACCTAGGCTGCAAGCGCTTCGAACTCTTGTCCTGTGAGCCCAGAAGCTAGCAAGCTTCCCACGTAGGCACCGATACTCGATCCTGCAATCGCATCAATGGGTATGCCATTCTCTTCAAGCACCTGAATCACTCCGATGTGGGCGAGTCCTTTGGCGCCACTAGAGGACAATGCAAGGCCTATTCGGGGTCGCTGAGGCTGGGCGGAGTTTGACGTGCTCATTGAGATTGGGTGACGCTTGGTTTTCTTATTGGGGGACCTTTGTTCGATGGATCGGATGAGATTGGGAAGTTTAACGTAAAGTCAGCTGTTGAGATAGCTGATCTTTGGAGGAATTAGGATAGAATTGGTGCGAAGCTATTTTCCATGAGTGCTGCATGTATGAGACTGCAAAGTTGACTTTGCCAACGCAATCTCGCTGTGTCGATGGCACTTATCACGTATGGGATGAATGAACCGGGAAACCCATAGCCTCTAACCATTGAGGTGGCTGAGTAAACGGAGCCAATCGATACCCAATTTTAAGTAGGGTCTGAGGTAGAGTTTCTTGTTAGCTCATGCGGTGCGATTTGTCAAAGTATGTTGTTGTCATAATGCGGAATGCGGAATCGTTAGTCTTGAGGCCGAAATTCTAACAATTGAGCGGCCGCCTCTCTGTCTCCAGCTTTGGCAACAGTCCTCGGTAGGCCTGCCAGGGTGTTTGTCCTCCATTCGCGGTGTGTGTCTCCACGTGTTGTAACGCTCGATCCACTCGCTCAGCAACGCCTCCAGTTCGGATATCGTGTTGTATTCGTGCACCAATACCTATTCGTGCTTCACGCTACGCCAGAGCCGTTCGATCAACATGTTGTCCATCCAACGTCCACGTCCGTCCATGCTTACTTGCGCTCCCAGGCTCTCCACGGCGCTGAGCCATTAGACTCCTGTGAATTGGCTGCCTTGATCCGTGTTGATGATCGTCGGGACCTTTCCGGCAACGCCCACTGCTTCGTAGAGGACGTCTAGGCAGAAGTCCACATCCATCGTGTTGGACACTCGCCACGCTAACATTGATCGAGTCTTCCAATCGATGATCGCCACCAGATAAACGTGACCTCTACTCCAAGGGATGTATGTGATGTCGATCGCCCAGACCTCATCGGCTTCGGTGATCTTGCGCTCCCGCAGTAGATAAGGATACTTCGGATGATCAGGGGCCGCCTTGCTTGTGCAGGGCTTGCAGTAGATCGCCTTGATTCCAAGGTTTTTCATCATCTTTCCTATTGTCCAACGTTTAACATGATAGCCGTTACGAGCTAGCGCTTTTCCTAACTGACGTGTTCCCATCGTAGGATCTCTTTGGCGTGAATGACCGGAATCAACGCAAGCATTTCTTCATGCTCGGGGCCGGGGTGCCAATCTGTCTTCGCCTTGGGCTCTAACCGGTTGCGATTCACTCCGAGAAGTTCGCATTGTTGGCGGACGCTGAGCTGAGGATAATCCGCTTCTACCATGGCTTTTCTCATGGCTCGATCCCCAGCTCCTTGCACTTTTTTACCCAAAACTCATTCACCACGACCACACGTCCTAAGGTTCGTTCCAGGGCGTCTGTGTGTTCTTGATCTGCTTCGAATTCTCGATTCCTAGCGTTCTTTTGTTCAAAGAGAGCGCTGCCTTCCGAGAGCGCTGCCTTCCGAGAGCAACGCCTTCTTCCTAGCAGTGACCTGTAAAGGGGCCAGCTTGTGCTCCGCCGCGATCTCGTTGATGCTTTTCAAGCCCTTCGCTGCTTCGAGAGCAACGCGGAATTTGAAACGAGGTGAGTGATTTCGTCTTGTGTTACGTTTAGGCATTTCTGGTTAGGTTT
>JBLHHN010000187.1:0-11580 GCA_047616785.1 Verrucomicrobiales bacterium | reverse complement strand
CGTTCATCGGAGAAGGGGAAGCCAAGCGACGCATGAAGATATTTCCCCCTGTTTCTGTTATGGACCCGGCTCGTTCTGATGCGATCCCAGGAGCAGCCTATCTCTGTGAGGATGGATCCTGGTGCGTAATGACGGGACAGCGAGCGCTTCGCGTTTCGGAGATTCAGATTGAAGGGAAACGTCGCATGTCTGTCTCACAGTTTTGTAAGGATTATCAGATTCCACAAGAAACAGCGCTTTCGTAGGCTGACTTACTCCATTTGAGTAAGAATTCAGGCGTTGGTTCTTGCGAGGCTATCCATTCAAATCAATACGGTAATGATTATAAAGTATGGTTGCTGATAAAAACTCTGAGATTGTCTGTTTGATTGCCGCGTTGGTGGGCTTTGTGGTGTCTGGATGCTCGCAGCAGAAATCAGCGTCGATCGCATCTGAAGACAAGGTGCTGAACCTCTACACGTGGCGGGAGTATTTGAATCCGGAGGTCATCAGTCAATTCACAGCATCTACAGGCATCCGCGTCTCTGTGGAAACCTACGATTTGTCTGATGAGATGTTAGAAAAACTACGTCATGATCCAGCCGCCTATGATGTGGTTATCACGGATGACTTGTCTGTGCAGAGGCTGCGAGCCAAGCGATTGCTCCGATCTCTCGATGACGGCAAGCTTTCGAATCGTCGCCATCTGCTAGCCTGCTTTAAAGAAAGCGCTCGCGAAGGATCTGAAGGGTTTGCAGTTCCTTACCTATGGGGAACGACCGTTCTAGCATACCGCAAGGACCGCATTGAGAATCCTTCTCGAACGTGGAAGGTGCTTTTCGATGACACAAACCAAGACCACCGCGCGGTATTCTTGAGCGAACCTCTGGATTGCTTGGAGAACATACTCCGGGGTCTTGGCAAGGACCCTCACACACTCGTTGCCGCAGAAATTGACGCGGCTGCGAACGAGGTCTTGAAGGCTGTTCGTGATCGGGATGCACGCTTACTTTCTGACATTGACGCTAGGCGCTGCCTTGAGAGAGGGTACAGCGACTATGCCATGCTTTACAGTGGCGATGCCGCTCTCTTGGCTCAGAACGCTCCTGAGAAGATCGATTTCTTTATACCAGAGGAAGGTGCCACATTGTGGTTCGATTCCTTCACCATCACACGAGATTCGCCTTCGACTGCACTCGCACACCAGTTTATCAACTACATGCTAGAACCCCAGAATGCGGCCGCCAGTTCCAACTATCTTCGCTACGCGTCGACCAACGCAGCCGCAGAGGAATTCATAGATCAAGATCTTCTTCAGGACGATCGCATTTATCCTAGCAAAGCGATTCTGAGTAAATGTCATCTCCTCATGGAAGCCGGGCGTAAACCGGCAGTCGATCACGCCTGGGGAACCGTTGCGGACGCCTTATTCGTGAGGCTGGAGGCCAAGCTCAGCGAGTAGAGGTTGTTGCTTTGTTTTTAAAGTGACCGTTTCACTCGGATCTTCAGTCCCGATCCTACTCGGAGATCGCTATTGCGGCGAATCCCAGGATTATCCAGACGAATCTGGTCGATAGTGGTTCCGAACCTTCGAGAGAGAGCCTCAAGTGTATCGTTAGGTGCCACAGGGTGTTCGATCAGTATGTTAGCTCCCGTTTGAGGCGTGAGACGTTTGCCTTGAGGCTGCGCTGGCGAACGAGTTCCGGCCTTTGAATTGGGCACATACCAGGAACCATCGGTGGGGACCATGACGAGTTCGCCAAGCCGTGGCGAGTAGTTTGGAGTCGAACTCCGTCGATTGATGCGCAGCAACTCGGCTTTTGAAATGCGATACTTCTTGGCGATCGAATTCATGCTATCGCTACTTTCCGTCTGATAGAGAGCGAAACCAAGTGGGACGCTAACGGAGCGATTGGCAGGCGGCGCAACCACTACTTTCCGTGAGGGCGGGTCCTTACGCCGAGGGGCGGTCGCGGCAGGAGGACGCTGTTGCTGGCTGCCGACTCCTGGGATCAGCAACGGCTGTCCCACACGCAGGCTATTGGGATTCGCCATGTTGTTGGCAGTTTGGATAGCCTTTGCAGACACTCGATAACGTCTGGAGATCTGAGAGAGCGTCTCGCCAGCCTGAACAAGATGATTGACACCCTTAGCAGGGGCATTCCTCGGCGCTGCGACCTTCACTCCACCTGGAAGCTTCAGATGCGTGCCAATCTTGATATTGGGATTCTTTATCGAAAGACCATTCAGCCGCACCAGTTCATCAAAGCTCACCCCACACTTGCGAGCGATGCCCCAAAGCGTCTCGCCATTCCGCACAGTATGAATGCCACCGACCGCGACCAAGCTGATCGGGGCTTGAAACTGCACCATCTTATGCCCACGCACCTTCGAGAGTTGACTCGAAGAAACTTGACTGGACCCAAAGCTTGACCCGACAAGGGTGACAAACAGCAGTAATCCAGGGCTGGCGAATTGCTTAAGCATGATTAACAATTTGTATCTTCTAGGTATTTAGCGGTATTAGCAAATCTTTTTTAACTTTAGTAGGCCTGCGACCAATTCATGAAGACCATCTTTCAGAATGCCCTTTCCGCCTTAGGGGCGATAGGTTTTCTCGTGTGCGTCGGCATGCTCCTGACCCGGCCCACGAACTTTGCTTCCTACCTCCCAGACCTTGTTGAGGTCATCGAACAGAAAATAGAGGAGCCTATTGTGCGGATTGTCCTCGATCCAGGCCATGGGGGGATAGACGGAGGCAGCCACAATCTGACCCTCCAGGAGAAGAATCTGGCCCTGACCACTGCCCGTCTCGTGAAAAGCCGGATCAACGCCGCCCAACTCGAGAATGTCGAGGTGGTCCTCACACGTGATGAGGACCTCTACCTCTCGCTACATCAACGGGTCGCGGTGGCCAATCGCTTCTCCAAATGTTACTTTGTCAGCATTCATTACAATGCAAGCGTCCATCGATCCGCCTCTGGAACGGAGACCTTCTTCGCCAGCCCGAAGCCATCAATCATTCAGAGCCAGGTCCGCAAACGACTCCGCTTGGATCCAGATACGCCTATTAGAGACAATCGCGGTGAGAAATTTGCCGCTTCGGTACAAGAGTCTCTCGTGCTCAAGTTAGGGTCACGCGACCGTGGCGTCCGGAACAATCCGAAATTGGTCCTTCCCCGTGAAGCCATCGGGCCAGCCATCCTCGTCGAGTGTGTCTTTCTCTCGAATAGGGATGAAGCATTCAAACTCCATCGCAACAGCTACATCGAAGAAATCGCCGATGGGATCACCGAAGGCATCTTGAACTATGTGAGGGACACCGATCAGGACCCATTCGCGAACGTCACACCGCTCAGCCTCCCTGAGCCCACGCCGGACGGCGCTTAGGTACTTAGGCCTCGCGAAACAATAAGTTACCTCATGAAAGTGAATAAACATATCGTTTCAAGCCTGTAAGCAAGGCTGTCAGAGTAATGCGCTACAGGAAATACGGTAAGTTATTGTTTAGCAGCGCCTTAGCGCACTTCGGTTTCTGCCACCTGATCTCCAAAGCGGAGGCCATGCGGACGCTTCACCGTCAGATAGATTTCTCCAGCCACAGCGGCAAAGCCGATCAAAGAGAAGAGCGCGGAAACGTCGCCGCCACCGATGGCAAAGAAAAGTGCTGGAAGCGCCAAAGGCCAATTTCGTTTCGCGGACGTCTGCAGATCCATCGCCTCACCAGAAAGACGTACAGGGCGCAGCTTCATGACTTTCTTGCCAATGGATCGCTGTTTCATGAAGGCCCAATCAGCACCATCCTTCAGCAAGATGTAGGCCGCACAGCCTAACCAACCAACGGTGGGACTGATCACGCCGAGAACCCACAGGATGACCAAGCCTACCGCACCATCAATGAGCCCGGCAGTGAAGCGTTTCCCTAGCAAAGTCTGACGGCCATCATGAGTCGTTGGACGTTCTGGTATGCCGTCCTCCAACGGAGGCGGGATAGGAACCGGAATGTCATCCAAAGGCGGAGGAACATTTTCATGTGGCGGAGGGCCAATATTCGGCGGAGGAGGTTTGTTTTCTGGCATGGTATGTGGTTCCGCTAATGTTAGTAACCTGTTTCCCAATTAACGCTGACTAACCGAGGCGCGACACGCGCTCGCTCCGTCCACGAGGTGTCATGAATGATCGCAGTGACGTGATGTTTCCCAGGGGCGGCGATGTCTACTGGCCAAGTGGCCTTCGCTCTGACAAAGTTACCTTCCATCTCAAAGACCTCGCGTTCCGCAGGAAATTCTGCAATCACTGATCCGTCCAGATGGGTGAGACGAAACACGACTCGCCCGACGTCATCGGCTTGATCTGGTGAAAGTGCGATCATGCCCGTCACTTGAGGCTTTGTCGACTGACCCCAAGCGGTGTCCACGCGCATGGGAAACATCACCGCACCGCATCTCGCCCAATGCTCGACCGTCAACTGATTGACTAACTGAATCCTAGCCAAACTAGCAGGCTGTTGCACGCTCAGTGGGCTGCCGAAGACAAAGCTGCGATACAATCGCTCCGCCCCATCACTGTAACAAAGTTCACTATCCAACGCGATGACGGCACCTTCCGCAGCCTTAAATGCTGGGAAATTGGCCCAAGGCAATTTGAACTCCACTTCCAATCCATTCGCCGTGCGTCGTGAACCGACTTCTACCCCAATCTTCTCGATCGCTTCCAAGTATCCTGGGCGCAGGCAGAATCTCGGTCCCACCTCGCCGTTCGTCAGGCCTTCCCAATAGCAATGCACTGCCCCGGCCCCGGTCTCCGTCGGCCAGACCTGGCTGCGAAAGTTCTCATCCTGACGCGTATCAAAGTACCACTCCACCGCATCCCCTTCCCACAATCGATCATCCGGAGCGCCATTGAACTGCTTCGTATCCAATGTGCGTAGCCCGGCGTAGAACGCTTCATCGTCCCACATGTAAAAGAACTGCGCCGCGCGCTCTCGCAAATCCGCATGATGATACTCCGCCGGCGTGCAGAAGGAATCACGAAACTCACTGAGATCGCCATCGATCGTCATCGTCTCAGGAGCACGCGTGGCCAGCCCCCTCACGCCAGGTTTCAATTCCTGGGCATAAGACGACGCACCGCTGCCCAATCCCAAAACGAGAAGTAAGAAAGAAGATCGTATCAGATTCATACACCCGAAGGCTACGAGGCCTATGGATCACGTGTCGATGGAAATAGCGAGTTTGATCTCAGCTTGCCACTTAAAGAGATCATTCGCCTCCCTCCCAAGGTCCGCGTCGAAATCAGCGAGAAGCCGATCATGCACAGGCTTCAGTAAATTGTCAGGAAAGAGACTCACCCCATGGACCGCGCCGATGAATGCGCCGACAAGAGAAGCGTAAGAATCCGTGTCATGTCCCCACTCGATACTCAATTGGAGCGCTGTAAGAGACGCATAGTCTGCCAGAGCAAGACAGGCGAACGCCACGACCACAGGGACTTGTGCTTCCCACTTGATCGTCTGGGCGAAGGTCTTTTCCAACGCATCGAAGAGCACAGCGAGTTCACCTTTGGCTTCCTTGGCCAACTTCAATGCCAAGCCTAACCAATGATCCACTTGCCGCGTCGTGTAACGAAGATCGCCATAACGATAGGGATTTGTCTTCCGCATGGCCTTTAGAATGCCAGGCCATTCCTCACCGCCTAACGCTGCGGCCAGACCCGCGACGAGCGCCGTATTCACATCCTTTCCCCAGCCATTGTCGAAATAGCTCAATTGATAGCAGGCAGGATAGGCCCTCTCAGGATCACCAGGGAAAAGAGCGGCCAACGGAAGGGACGTCATTTGCCCACAACACGTTAGCAAACCTTGCCACATCCGTTCCGGTGGCCGCGCCTTGCTCGGGTCACGTTCTCCCAGAACCCAAGCACTCGCAAAGCGCCATTCCTCCAACCAATCGACGTTCAAAGCTTCCCACTCCGGCGTCTAGGGCTTCCGCGGCCAATCCAAGTAGGCTTTCTCGAGGGCCTTCTGATCCAACCGACTATCAGAGTGATGCAAGGCGTCTAACAAGACCAATTTATGCCGTGTGTCATCCGTAATCGTGCCAGCCGGCGCCGGGCTCCCCCACTGACCGTAGGATTCTGACATCGGGCGCAACGGCGCGTATGGTCGCATACGCAAACGGGTGGAAACACGATCATCCAATCGCTCGCCAGGCATCCATTCTTTGGGTTGGTCTTCCAATTGCCGAACCGCTTCCCTTGGCTGAAATTCCAATGGCCCGCCGAACGCATCCAAAATCGCCGAACCATAGAGCAGCCCCGCGATCCGATCTCGCAAAGATGGCAATCCCTTCCCCTCCTGTCATGGGCACCACCAAGGCGGCTCCACTCCACTTCAAAAACTGACAACGCGAAGTCTTCGCGATTTCCTCACATTGCGACAGAGCATCACCTGCTGAGAGGATTAGAGGACTACCCCAATCAAAATGATCAGTATCCCCCCGGCAAAGCTTTCACGTAAAGAAACCACGCGTCATTCAGCCATAGGATGGTGGATGGTCCAAGAACTAGTTATGGCTTTGCTCGATAGTAACCACTGGCTGCGCCATTTCTGCCAGTATCCAAATCTTCGAACGCGCCGGTGGCCCCGTTGGCGATGATTTCCCAGTTTAGCAAATCCGCGGAGTACTCAATGTCTGCCGTGACGTCTGCAGGCAATGTCAGACTAAAATCGCCGGCGGCTGAAAAACCAACAGCTGTGAGATCAAACGAGTCACTATTGGGAGGATCGACAGGGTCACCTCCACCTGCAACAGCGGCCACGCCTTCGAGCATGATCCGACCAATCATGTCGACGTCGAGTGCGCCATTCCACACACTGACATCATCAATTTCACCAATGAAGAAGAAGCCATCACCGAGGTCTTGGCCTGCCCCAATATTGAAAGGCGTGGTGTCGTTCGGCGTCAGTGTATCGTTAGACTCCCCTTCGAGCATGCCGTCGACATAGAGCTTCTTCACTTCTGCCGCGTCATCATAGGTGATGGCAAGGTGCTGCCATTCGGCTAGCTTCACCTCCGGGCCATCGATAACCTGCCAGTTTCCATCATCGGTCCCGTTCCCGCTCCAGAAGGTCCAAGCCCCGCTCGGCTCGTTGTCGTAAATCAGATAACCTTGGCTATCGGGATTCAAATCGTTGCGACTTGTGACTGCTGAATTCCATGCTCCCGCACCTCCATTCGACTTTGCCCACAGTGTGAGCGTGAAGCTCTCGGGGTTGATGGCCGCAGACCATTCCGCTTGGATGCCACCGGATCCATCGAACTCGGCGGCTGTTCCTGCAATGGCACCTGGGACGCCGAAAGTAATGCCAGCTCCCACAGCGCCAGGATGCGCGCCGGAGGTTTCTGCTGCGACAGTCGCTCCTGCGAGATCGTCAAGGGGCCAGTGTGCGACGAGCGTGGCACCAATCGCGGTGGCGCCAAAAGGTGTGTCCGCTAGTGCGTCGATGTCGGCATCTGATAAAGCCGAATCATAAGAAGCCCACCCATACATGATACTGCCTTCGCCCATGGGATCGGTTGTCCCGTCTCTCGCGCCCATGACGGCTCCTTTTCCGGACATCTCTGGATTCCCCGGGGTGGAACCCGACAACACGCCATCCACGTAGATACGCGTTTCGCCAGCGGCCGTGTCACTGACAAAGACCACATGAACATCCGCATCAAAAACGGTAGGCGCTTCCGACGTGTTATCAACCACACCAAACTCGGTCGTGCCGATGAAGCCTGTATCCTGCCACTGCTCCAACTTCAACGCCCACGCATCGGTGCCCGCGATGGCCGTCGATGGACCGAGCTTGATCGCATTGAACAAGAACTCAAGGGTGGCATCGCCTGCTAGCTCGCCGAAATCCACCTCGGCGGGTTCCGTGATCGCTTCCGAAGAACCAGCCACCCTACCAAGAGAATCACGAGAACCACCTCCACCTCCGCCTGAGGGTTCGATCTCAAAGGCGATCTCACCTAGGCCCACGCGATCACCACCAGCCAGCCCACCTTCAGAGCCATCGCCAGGAGCGGTAAAGTAATTATCGAGCGGGGTGAATTCGACGTAGCGCGCCGTAACCGTTTCTGAGAACAAGAAACTTTGGCGAATGACGTCATTGTCAGTAGTTGGATTGAAAGTCGGATTGTAAGCGATGGATTGTCCGAAGCCTGCCGTGCCTTCAGCGCCTGTCGCGAAGCGCAAGCTGAACTCACTCACACCATTCCCATTCATCGAAGAGTATCCCCAGACACTGATCTCGCCCAGACTCACATCGGCTCCAATATCAAGTATCAGGACAGGAGCATCGGCTGCCTCAATGTAGTCCGCAGGGAATCCGCCGGGAGCCGCCGTCACCCAAAGCCCATCCGCGCCTCCGATCAATCTCCGGAACGGTGCCTCTGCATTATACCCAACGCCAGGGCCAAGGATAAGATTCGTCACCGGATAGAGATCATCAGCTTCCGTAGAAGAAGTGATGGAAGCGATGGGATAGAACTTGGGAATCGTGATCAACGCGGCGCGTTCTAACAAGTAGGCTTCGTCTTTGACCACCGTGTGGATGATCGCCTCATCGATGAGGCCCGAGTATTGCAGCTCATTGGCAGGACTTTCAAAGTTGCCAAAGTTCATCGCCCCATCGCCGGGCGTGACCGCTTCGTAAGGGGCCTCACCCACCTTCACACCATTGAGCCACGTGGTGATCGTGCCGCCCGTCGCATCGCCAATGAAGGCCACATGAGACCATTGTTGCAATGGCACTTCGGCCGTCATGTTGCTCTTGATGATGTTGTTCCCGTCATTGATGAACAGGTCCAACCCATTCTCAACATCCACGGCACCCGTACTTCGGAAAGAAGTGTGCCACTGCTCACCGCCATCACCCCATTTCGTCCAGAAGCGATCCCACTCTCCCGTGTTATCCGTATCCGGCCACACAAAGGCTTCAAGCGTCCAGTTCTCTGCTAGATCGAGATCATCCGAGTCTTCCGCGCTCAGCCGCTGAAGACCATCGGCGGTGATCTTGACCGCTTGACCGACAACCCCCAGCGCATACTCGGGGTCCCCTGTCGGCGTAAGGACGTCACCGAGTCCTCCCGGCGCGTTGTCTGATAGAGTGCCATCGAAACTCCATTGCGCCGCAATCCGTGGCTTGGCCGAAAGCTCTCCTGTCACCACACTGCCGGGACTGGCAAACAGACCATTGATCTGCGCATCTGTGAGGACGCGGTTGTAAATCTGCAGATCGTCCAGACGACCGACAAATGGCAGCGCCGTTTCAAAGGACCCGATCATGACAGGATTCATGGAATCAAGCACCAGATCGGCAGGGTCGTCTAAACTCGCCACGGGCGCGCCATCCACATAGATCGTTGCTCTGGTAGTGGAATAACTGATCGCGACATGGTGCGTGGTACCAGCTGTGAGGACAGCGGTTTCCGTCCCAAACTCAGGTGCGGATTCCACGAACCATTGCACGGTCCCTTCCGAGATCAGAACAGCAAAGGTTGGCACTCCGCCACCACCTTTGGCCACCAACGTGTGCAGCGCATCCACGCTCTCGGCATTCATCCAAATGCCAATCGTAAAATCTTCAAGATCAGCAAAGTGCTCGCCCGGAATCGAAGCCGAACTACCACCAGACACGCCGAGCGACGTTCCCGTGGCCACGGCTGCTTCTCCCAGCGTGACACCTTCACCATAGGTCCCATTTCGACCAAATCCCGTGGCATCTGGCAGCTCAGTCGCGCTCCCCATTTCGTCTAAACGATAGTGTCCGATCGGACCCTCACGATCAATCAACGCCACGCTCAGTGCCACCGAAATGACTTGATCGAATTCGTCGGGATCGTTGGTCCTGATCTCCAAGTTTCCAGTGAACTGCCCAATGGCTCCCTTCCGATCAAACAACAGGATAATATCACCCGAACCTCCCGGCGGAACGACGGAAGGAGCACTCACCAAGGTGAAATTCTCACCACCCGTGATCACGACGGAGACGGTGAGTTCATTCTCTTGGCCACTGTTGCGCACTGAAATGGTAAGCTCCTGAGGCGCATCAATGAACTGCAATTCGCCAAAGTCTTGAGCGGCACTCACCACCACACCTGGGTCGGAATTGCCTAACCAAGCTTCGGCATGAAACAAGATCGCCGCCGGATCGATAGCCTCATTGTATACTGTCACCCGCTCAATCTTGCCTGTCATGCCTTCCGCTCCAGCTTCATCTTTGGCACCAAGAAACCCAAGGCCGGTGGGCATTTCATATTCAGTCGCTTCTGCGTTCGTGCCTGTCAAAACACCATCCAAATAGACTTCCATCGTGGTCGTTTCCTGATCCCAGCGATAGGTCAAATGAGTCGGTTCGGTGGGAGAATTCAGCGCCTCTGCATCGATGCCCTCAGCAGGTTCGAACAAGTAGTCGGCCACTCCAAGGTGGGTGAACCCAAGCGCTCCAGTATCGTCCCATTGCTCATAGCGCAAGTTCCAGGTACCATTCTCCCCCACCGCAAGAAAGCCATCTTGCGCCGCTTCAGGATCTCCAGAGACAATGAACTCCAACGTCGATGATTCCGAAATTTCACCGAAATCAAATTCGATGCCTGCCGTGCCGTCGAATTCCATGGTTTCTCGACTAACTTTCACATAAGTCAGCGCCCCGGCATTGTCACCCTCAATAGCCGCATCGTAAGAATTGATGCCTGCGTGAAGGCTTTGGATGGACAAGGCGCACGCCAAGAAAACGGGCCTCCATGTGGTGAAGTTTAATTTCATGGAATGTAGGTTGAGGGCAATTGAGTAAGTCAGATGTAAGCAGCTAACGGACCATGTTTACGTTTCTGTCTCCAAAAGACAATCCTTAAATCGTTAGGCTCCTTCGCCCGCAGCGCCTCATTGAAGAAGACACCGCGAGAAGGATCCAGTGCAGCACTTCCGAGGGTTGATGCCTCACAATTAAGGACACCGTGGCTACATGCCACGACTAATGCGCCAAAGCCTCAACGACTACGTCATCCTCATGCGCGAACGCTACTCGCGCATTACCGGAAAACCCGCCCGCAGCCTTCTGCTCAACGAATTCTGCGAGACCACCAACTTCGAGCGTAAGCACGCGATCAAAGTGTTCGGCGGCCTGCGGCGCAAGCCCTCCTCCAACCGTCGCGGTGCCAAACCAACCTATTAGGAAGACGATGTCGCCATCCTCAAGAGCATCTGGTTCACCGCTGGTCAGCCTTGCGGCAAACGTCTAGCAGGGGAGATGTTAGAGTTGTGGCTACCCTCCTGGGAGAAACACCACAAACGAATCAAGACCGCTCAAAGGAAAAATATCCTAACAGTCAGCGAATACTGACGGTCAGCGCATCATATATAGACGAATTGTTAGCTCCCTACTGCTGTCAGCCACGCAAGCGTCGCATCGGCAACCCTTCCCTCGCTGCCCTGCAGAAAGAGATCGCCGTTCGTTGTGAGCCCAGGAATGAAACACTCCCCGGCGCCCAAGAGGTTCGATTCTTAGGGACGGAGTATTGTTGATCAGTTATCAGCCATCCATCGATC